>JAKQCW010000008.1 GCA_029558955.1 Chloroflexota bacterium | reverse complement strand
TCACAGAATAATACAGAATTTAAGGAATATAGATCTTCATTTATTTGTCTAGCTTTTTCTAAATCGCCTTTAAAAACACTATTCACTAACTGTGATTTTAAATTAGGAAGTAAATTTGCAGTTACTGAAATTATTCCTTTTGCTCCATTTGCAAGCATTGGAAAATCAATTGCATCGTCTCCTGAAACTACAACAAAATCTTTCACTGTCGCCCCTCCTGCAACAGCTATAGCATCTCTTACGGAAGTTCCTACAGGTAATCTGACAGTAACAGGTTTTTGAACTTCTCCCGTAATGGTGAGAGGTCTGTCTGTTACAGGCAATCCTTTCATGGAATCCGCCACATTAAGGAGGGTATTTACATTATTTACAACTACTCCGACTTCAAGTGGGATACCGCCTTCGGGGACTATTTTTCCGGTAACATCATAAACCAGAACATGTTCATCACCGGCAGGATAATAGTTTTTCAGCAGGTGAATGGCAATGGGAACAGAAAATTCAGCAGTTTTCAGTACATTTTCGATAGATGAAATAGCTTTTTTATATTTTCCTTTAATACCTACAATGCCTCTTGAAGCACCTGTAGCAATACAGGCAAGTTCAAGTCCTTTGAGGAGTTTTTCCGTTTCTCTGGCAGCCAGCTGCTGATCTACCCTGAGAAGTGGTTCACACTCTGCTGCATTAACTATTACGGTATCAACACAGGCATTGTATTTCACATAGGTCGGGAAACCTGCCCCTCCGGCTCCGACAATACCTGCTTCTCTTACTGATTTTTTTATTTTTTCGGGAGTATACAAAAGCTCTCACCTTTAAAATCGTGACGCGTAACTCGTGATGCGTGACGCGTGATAAAATCCCAACGTATTACGCATTACGCATTACGCATTACGTAACCCCGTGCAAGAATCTTCGCGAAAGATTCGTTTAGCCTTACAAGTTCAGTTGCAGCAAGGAGAAACACATGATTGGCAAACGATGGATGGCGACAGGGTGGCGGCTGGCGGCGGCCGCACTGTTGATGGGGGCGCTGGCGGCCTGCAATGCGACGCCGACGCCTACGCCGACGCCGGTTCCCATGCCGGCGGTGACGGTGGAGATCTCGGACAGCGCCTTGACCATGCCGGCTGACGTGCCGGCCGGGCTGGTGGCGGTGACGTTGAAGAACAGCGGCCAGGCGCCGCATGGCCCGATCTTCGCGCGTCTGAACGACGGCGTGACGCAGGAGCAGTTCATGGAGACCATGCAGACCGATGAGAGCGGCACGGCAGCGTTGGCGCTGGTCTCGCTGCTGGGCGGCGCACAGGCTCAGCCGGGGGCCAGCCAGCAGATGGTGTTCGACTTCAAGCCAGGCGCCTACATCGCCATCGACATGGGCGAAGGCGCGGGGCCGCCGCTGATGGCCAACTTCACGGCCACGGCTGGGAGCGGCCCCGCGCCGGCCGAGCCGGCGGCCACCGTCAACGCCGAACTGATCGACTTCCAGTTCACGCTGCCTGACCAGATCAAGACCGGCGCGCAGACCTGGAAGATCGCGAACAAGGGCGGCCAGTGGCACGAAATGGGCATCTTCAAGCTCAACGAAGGGGTCACGGTCGATGACGTGATGGCCATGATGATGAGCGGCGAGGAATCCCAAGGCCCTCCGCCCTTCGAGACGATGGCCTTCTGGGCGCCCATGAGCCAGGGGGAACACGCCTGGCTGACCATGGACCTGCCGCCGGGCACGTACACCGTGCTGTGCTTCCTGCCCGACTTCTCGTCCACCCCGCCCATGTCGCACCTGCAGCACGGCATGGTGCGGACGTTGACGGTGACGGAGTAGCGTATCGACTCAGGACTGACAGTGCTGGTCTCGCCTCGGGCGGTGGTCGACCGGTCGAGCAGCACTGTCAGTCCTTTTTGCCCGTTCGACTCAGGACTGACAGTGCTGGTCTCGCCGGCGAGCGGCATTCGACGCAAGGCGGTGGTCGACCGGTCGAGCAGCACTGTCAGTCCTTATGTTTCAGGAAACGATTCATGACCATTGAAGCACCCCAACCTTCCCGCTCCATCCGCCGCCTGGCCTGGGCGCTGTGCGCCCTGATCCTGGCGGCGACCATTGTCTTCGCCCCGGTTCAGTTGCGCGCCCAGCCTCCTGTGAACGTCATCCAGGCGCTCTCCGACCTGATGCAGTTCATCGCGCTTACCGTCTTCGCCGTGACCGGCGCGCTGATCGTGTCACGCCAACCGCGTAACCCGGTCGGTTGGCTGCTGCTGCTGGAGGGTGCGCTGGTCTTTGGCCTTCCGATCGATCTGTTCTATGGGAACCTGGCGACGCCGCCGGTCGAGCCTTCGGCTCTGTTCCTGATTGGCATGTGGTTCTGGGGCTGGTCGTGGCTGATATACATCTTTCCCATCCCGTTCATCCTGCTCTATTTTCCTACCGGCAGCCCGCCCTCGCGCCGCTGGCGCTGGCTGGCCGTTCTGGGGTTGGGGCTGTGCGCGTTCTTCGTGCTGTTCGTTTCGACCTCGAAAGAATGGCAGACGCTTTCCGACTATGGGTGGGTTGTAAGGAATCCCGTCGGAATTCATGACTTCACCTTTCCCATGGCCCCGTGGGCCGTCGCGTTGATCTCCTTTATCACGCTGAGTGTGGCCTCGCTCTTCGTGCGCTATCGCCGCGCGCCGGCGGTGGAGCGACAGCAAATCAAGTGGCTGTTGTATGCGGCAGGCGTGTTCCTTGTCATCTATGGCGCTGTTTTCGCGACGAGCGACAGCCGGGGGATCATCCGGGACCTGTCAGCTCTCTTTCTGGGATTGGGCATTCTGGCCTTTCCCATCGCCATTGGCATTGCCATCCTGCGCTACCGGCTCTACGACATCGACATCATCATCCGCAAGACGCTGGTCTACACGGTCTTGACCGTGCTGCTGGCGCTGGTCTACTTCGGCAGCGTGATCCTGCTGCAAGGGCTGTTGGGGGCGCTGGCCGGCGTCGAAGGGTCCACCCTGGCGGTGGTGATTTCGACCCTGGCCATCGCCGCGCTGTTCACCCCGTTGCGTCGTCGCATCCAGGACGGCATCGACCGGCGTTTCTTCCGCAAAAAGTACGACGCCCAGCAGGTGCTGGCCCGGTTCGCCCAGACCGCGCGCGACGAAACCGACCTGGACGCGCTGCTGGCCGAGTTGGTGCGCGTCGTGGATGAGACCTTGCAGCCGGAGCATGTCAGCGTGTGGCTGCGGCCGCAGATTGAATCGGCGCCGAGTGGCGCTCCCACCCTGCCAAATCAGAAGATTGGTTAACCGGACAGCGCGGTCATGGGTGGTTCATCCCCCCGAACAGCCCAAAGAAACGGCAACGCCGACACGATGACATTGGTGTCGAAGACGACTGATCGATGACTTGGACGTGGTTCATAGGCGCTGTCTGTTCCTCGCAGGGCTAATGAAATGCCGGTGGAAGCTGACGTTATTGTAACACATCTGATCAACGCGCGAAAGCCAAACCGTCGAGAGAGTATTTGGGTACAGCATCAACCACGTTTGCGGGAAACGGCGCCCGGCGTTCTCAGACCGTGCCAGCGCCTCGCGCCAACGGAAGTGATCGCAAACGCGTCGGCCGCGCGCCTATTCCGGGCAGGCGTCCACGTGCAAGAAGCGCTGGCACTCGGTCTGCGTCAACGTGCGCGTGAGGCGCGATTGGGCCAGCGCCAGCAGGTCATCGATCTGTGCCGCGTAGACATGCACCGCGCCGCTGCCGCTGGTGGTGGCCAGAAAACGGCCGTCAGGCGTGAACGCCAGATCGGGGCCATTGTTCTCGCCGCGCAGGGTGAGCAATTCCTCCCCGGTCGCGGCGTCCCACAGCCGGGCGGTTCCGTCCCAGCTCAGGGTTGCCACCCGGTCGCCCGCCGGGTTGAAGGCCGCATCCCAGACCGACCCGGTGTGGCCCAACAGCGTCTGCGCAGCCACAGGCTGCGCAGCCTCCTGCGCGGCCTGGAGGTCCCAGATGCGGGCTCCATCCTCGTGGGCGGTCGCCATCCGGCTGCCGTCGGCGCTGAACGCGACAGACTTCACCTGGCCGCCGTCGGCAGCAAGGGTTGCCAGCAGCTCGCCCGAGTCGGCGCTCCAGAGCCGGGCCGTGCCATCCCAACTGGCCGAGGCGACGATCTTTCCGTCCGGGCTGAAGGCCACCCGGTGAATGCGGTCGCTGTGACCGTCCAGCGCCTTCAGCAGCGCGCCGGTGGCCGCGTCCCAGATTTTGACCGTTGCATCGGAGCCGCCGCTCACCAGCCGCTGCCCCGCCGGATCCCAGGCGACGTCGATGTCCTGCGGCCCGTGCGCCGCTATCTCGCGCACTGGCTCTCCGCCGGCGCTGTCCCAGATGCGCAAGACGCCGTCGTAGGCGGCAGTGGCCACGGACGCGCCATCTGGGCTGAAGGCGATGCGGGCGATGCTCTCCGGGTGCTCAGGCAGGCTGGCCAGCAGTTCGCCGCTGCTGGCGTCCCAGATGATGGCGCGCCGGTCCCAACTGGAGGTGGCCATCCGGCTGCCGTCGGCGCTGAAATCGACGCTGTAGACCACCGTGTCATGGGCCGGCAGCGTCAGCAACTCCCTGCTGCCGGCCGGGCCCACATCCCACACTCGGGTCGCGCCGTCGGTGCTGGCCGTAGCCAGCAGATCGCCCGCCGGGCTGAAGTCCAGGTTGGTGACCCTTCCGTCGTGGCCGGGCAGGGTGAGGAGCAGACCGCCGGCGGCGGCGTCCCACAGCTTGACCACGCCATCGTCGCCCCCCGTCGCGACGCGGCGGCCGTCCGGGCTGAAGCGCACCGAGTAGACCGGGGACTGGCTCTCGAGGCTGGCCAACCTGTTGCCCGTCTGGATGTCCCAGATCGCGCTGTTGCCGGTCCCATCGGCGATCGCCAGGGCGGCGCCGTCCGGACTGAAGTCTGCGTCTCTGGCGCCACGAGACGTGACGCCTACCGAACCGAGCTGCTGGCCCGTCTCGGTATCCCACAGGTGGACGGCGTCGGCGTCGCTGTTGCCGTCGGCGACGGCCAGCCGCGTGCCGGTCGGATCGAAGGCAATCCCGGCCGCATACGGCTGACGTATGACGCGCAGGGTCTCGCCCGTGGTCGCGTCCCACAGCCGCACCGTGCCGTCGGCGCTGGAGGTGGCGATCCGCTGCCCGTCAGGACTGAACTGCGCCTCGTAGACGTTGGCGATGTGGCCGGCCAGCCGGAGAAGCTGGCGTCCGGTCGCTGCGTCCCAAACGACGGCGGTTCCATCGGCGCTGGCCGTCACCAGGCGCCGCCCGTCCGGGCTGTACTGCACGCTCACGCCGTAGCGATCGCCGCTGTGTCCGGTGAAGGTCAGCGCGGGCTGGCCCGCCGCAACGTCCCAGACCGTGGTCGAGCTGTCGGGGCCGCCGGTGGCCAAGCGCGCCCCGTCGGGGCTGAAGGCGACGCCGTAGGGGCCGGGCAACCTCTGCCACAGGCGCGAGGTCAGCAGCGCCTGGTGCAACGCCTCCTCCGCTTCCTTGGGCACAGGCAGGCTGGCCTCGCGGGTCTGCGAGATGGCGGCCATGGCCAGCAGAATGCTGCGTTCGGGGTCCAGCGACAGGTTGGAGACGGCGGCCGCGGCCAGCTCTCTGGAAAACGCGATACGCCTTTCGTCCTCAGCGCGGGCCGCGTTGGCATCTGCCTGCAGCACCGCCTGTTGAACCTGGGCGCGCAGGAAGAGCGCCAGTCCGGCCAGCGCCAGGGCGACTGCCAGGGCGGCCGTCAACAGCAGGGCGCGGCGGCGCAAGCGCATCACGGTCTGGCGCTGCTCGTCGGCCAGGCGCCGTTCCATCTCGGCCTTCTGGCGCTGCGTCTCAGCCAGCTCGCGCGCCGCCTCAAGCTCGCGCGCCTGCTGTGCGGCCAGTTCCCGTTCACGGCGCTCTTCCAGCTCCGCCGAAGCGGCCAGAAACTGCGCCTCCAGCGCGTTCAACTCGCGCGGATGGGTCTCGGCCCACTCGCGCGCCAGCGCCAGCCGCGCCCCGTGGTAGAGCACATCCTGGTCGCGGTCCATCTCCTCCCAGGCCTGCGCGGCCTCGGTCAGGCGGCGATGCAGCCGCAAGCCCTCCCGGTCGTCGGCCAACCACTGGCGCAGGGTGGGCCACTCGCGGATCAGCGCTTCGTGCGCGATCTCGACCGTGTCCTGGTCGAGCGTCACGAGCCGTGCGTCGCTCAACACTTGTAGAACCGCCTGAACCTGCTCCGGCGCGCCGGCGCTCGACGCCAGCTCCGGCATGGTCACCCGGCGGCGCGTGTCGGCCATGGCGTCGCCCAGCTCGGTCAGCCGCAGCAGGATGCTGCGCATCAGCGGCTGCAGTTCAGCCGGGACACGATGGTTGTAGACGGTCTCAGCGGTGCGGGCGACGGCGCCGTGCACGCCCCCCGCTTCGGCGTAGGCTTGCAGCGTCAGGGAGCGACCGCGGCGATGGAGCCATGTTTCCAGCAGCGCGTGCGAGAGCAGTGGCAGCGTGCCCGGTTCCTCGCCGGCATCGCGCAGGATCAGATCGACCAGGCCTGGCTCGAACGTCCAGCCGCCGTGCAGCGCGGGCGCTTCGATGGCGCGGCGCAGCTCCTCCGCGTTCATGGGGCCGATGAAGGCCTGCTGACTGGCCAGGGCCTGGCGCAGCGCGGGGTACTGGCTGCACTGGGCGTAGAAGTCGGCCCGCAGCGCAATCACCAGGCTGGCGGGCGCGCCGGACGCAGGATCGACCGCGGCCAGCAGCGCCGCGACGAACGCGCGTTGCTCGTCGGCGCTGCGGCAGAGGGTGAAGAGCTCCTCGAACTGGTCGACGACCATCAGCCAGCGCTGGCCGGCCGCCGGCAGTTGACTGGCGAGCACCGCCCGCAGCGCGCCGGGGGCGCGCGCCAGCTCGTCGGCCAGCGGTGGGAGCGGGTTTGCCGGCCCGTCCTTGGAGATGGCCGCGGCCAGGGCGTGCAGCGGATGGGCCGTGGGCGTGAAGACGAGGGCGCGCCAGCGGGGCAGGTTCGCTGCTGGCTGCGCCGGCGCCGTCAACGCCGGCGTGAGGCCGGCGCGCACCAGCGACGACTTGCCGCTGCCCGACGCGCCGACGATGGCCAGGAAGGGCTGGCCGGCGTGCAGCCGGTCCGCCAGCTCGGCCACCAATCGTTCGCGGCCGAAGAAGAGCTCGCTGTCCTCCTGGGCGAAGTAGTGCAGACCCTTGAATGGCGGCTCGCCGGGGTACGGCGCTTCGTCGGGAATGGTGCTGAAGGCGCTGTCCGGTGCAATGACCTCGGCCAGCCGCCCGCCGGGCAGCAGCACGGCGCGGGTCTGTGGGTTGCGCAACTGCTCGACCAGGGCCGTGGTCTGCTCCGACGGCTCGACGCCCAGGTCGCGCCAGAGCGCTTCGACGCACCGCTGGTAGGCGGCGCTCATGGCTGCCAGGTCGCCCAGGGCGGCGTGCGCGATCATCAGAGAACGGTAGGCTGTTTCGGGCGTGCTGCCCAGGGCAATCCAGCGCTCCGCCCAAGTCGCCGTCTGCGTCCAGTCCCGTCCGGCCACCAGAAGCTCCAGCAGTTGCGCCATGCGTCGCTCGTAGACGGCCTGCACGCGCTCACGCTCCAGCATGGTCCACTCGTCGTAGAAGCCAGGCAGCAGTTCGCCGCCGTAGACGGCCACCAGCGGCGTCAGGTCGGCAGGCGTCGGAGACGACGGGAGCGGCCGCGTCAGCGCCTCCACGTCCAGCCAGTAGGGCGCGCGGGCGTCGAAGGCGATAGCCAGATCGTCGGCCAGCAGGCAGTCCTGGCTGCCGGCGCCGGCCTCCTCCAGCGCCTTGCGGATGCGCCAGAGCGCCTGGCGCAGGTTGTTGCGGGCGCTGGTCTCGCTGGCTTCCGGCCAAAGCAAACCGGCCAGCTTCTCGCGGCGAAAGCTGGCGCCGGCGTGCAGGCAAAGATATGCCAGCAGCGACTGCGAAGGCCGCGAGCTTAGTTTTACGGGCCGGCCGTCCTGGAGAAGCGAGAATTGTCCCAGAAAGCGCAGTTCGAGCACGGTACGCCTCACTTGAACCCAGCCGATGTTGTCGAATACGAGACGGGCGCGGCAATTATAGCACAATTTCTGAAAAACGCGGACAGTATCCCGCCTCAGAGACGCTGCGTTAACGGCGGTGCGCTATGGTTGGCCTGTCTGCAACGGGCAGACCGGTCAGACGACCGAACGAAACCAACCCAACCAGACAGAGGAGACCGATCATGACTGTGAAACGAACGATCATCAAAGCCGGTGGCGTTGCCGTCGTGTTGCTGGCGTTGGTTGCGGCACTGGCTGCCTGCGGCGCAGCGCCGGCAGCGCCGGCCGCAGCGCCCACCGCAGCGCCGGCGCCGACCCAGCCGCCCGCGCCGACGCCCACTGACGCGCCCGCGCCGACGCCGACCGAGCCCCCCGCGCCCCCCGCGCCGACGGCCGAAGAGATCCTTACCACTGTGCGCACCTTCGATCTCGACATCAAGCCGCACGACATCGCCATCGCCGGCGACGGCAACCTGTACGCCGTAGACCTGCAGAACGCTCAGATCGTCAAGTACGACCAGGATGGCAAGCGCCTGCTGGCCTGGGGTGAGCGCGGCAGTGCAGAGGGCCAGTTCGAGTTCCTACCGCCGCCGGACGGCCCGCAGATGGACGGCGGGTTCGTCACGGTGGACGATGCCGGCAACGTCTTTGTTTCCGACAGTTGGAACAACCGCGTGCAGAAGTTCGACCCGGACGGTCAGCATCTGGCCACGTGGTCGACCTTCGGCCCGGACGAGGCCAGCTTCAACGTGCCAGGGCCGATCAGCATCGACGCAGAGGGACGGCTGTACGTCGCCGACTTCTCAGGGGTGCAGCGGCTCGACCTGGACGGAAACTTCCTGGCCACCATCGCCGCGGCCGGCGAGGCCGCGCTGAACAGCCAGGGCCAGCTCTTTGTGCCGCTGGCCTTTCAGAATATCGTCCTTCGGCTGGATGGCAACGATGAAGTCGTCGGCCAGTGGGGCGGCGAGGGCCACGGCGACGGCAAGTTCGACTTCCCCATGCTGCTGGTGATCGACAGCCAGGACGGCGTGTACGTGTCCGATCAATCCGGCCGTATCCAGAAGTTCGACGGCGACGGGACGTTCCTGGGCAAGTGGTTCCCCGAGATGGACAGCGGCGACCCCACGGCGACTCTGCTGGAGATGACCATTGACGGCGAGGACAACCTCTACGTGGCAGCCAAGGATCGGGCGACCGTCTACGTCCTGCGCGCACCGTAGCCGGTTACGACGGGCGCCAACCGGTCACGTCCGGCGCCAGTGCGAACCAAGGCCGTCGCACTGGCGCCGGGCGTACGCCTGTGGCAGCCGGCATTGCCCCACTGCCCGGCGGCCTGCGACGACCCGGACTGCGGCGCTGTGGTCGTCACACTTTGATGCCGCGTTTTGTACCGGTTATGCGTTGAATAGGGCATAGGAAGGCACCCCGGCGCTTGCTGACGTGTCTCGCCGCTGTCCGGGTCATGAACGTGTCGTTGCAACCGGAGCATGTCAGCGTGTGGCTGCGAGACATCTCTACCCCCTAATCATGAGAGTTTTGCGCAAGTCTATGCGGCGAGCTCCGCCATGGCACAGTCGAAAGCTTCGTCATCGGCCAGGACTCCGCGTAAATTCAGGAAGGCCTCCAGGCGAGAAACGCGCAAGGTATGGCCTTCCACGACGATCTTGACGGCATCACCTTCGCGTAACTTCAAGAGATTGAAGAGCTTTTCAGGAAGAAATATCGTGTCCATGCTTGTGCTTTTTGCTACGATGGTCATGGTGCACCTCCAATCAGTCTGTCCTAATGGCACCGCATTGTAGATCAGCAATGCGGTTTTCGCAAACAGCACGGTAAGATCCGGACGCAACCCTGGCCATCGAATGCCAGGATGGACGAATATGGTGGAAAGGAATATCTGCATGAGGTCAACTCCGCAACATTCTCTGCTCAAAGGTTCGATGTTGGTCGCGACTGCCGTGTGCCTCTCGTTGCTGGCTGCCTGTGCCGGCGCGCAGCCAACTCCAACCAGCGCGCCGGCCTCCCCGCCGCCAGCGCGCGACTACTGGCCCACGGACGGCTGGCGCAGCGATGCGGCCGCCAACCACGGCCTGGACGAGACGGCGCTGGCCGGGCTGCGCAGCCAGATCGAGCAGGATCTGCCCTTTCTCGACAGCCTGTTGATCGTCAAGGGTGGCTACCTGGTCTACGAGGAGTACTTCAACGGCTACGACGCCGAACGTCGGCACCAGCTGGCCTCGGTGACCAAGAGCTTTACGTCGGCGTTGGTCGGCATGGCCCAGGCGGAGGGCGCCATCACCGACCTGGACGCGACCTTGGGCGATGAGTTGCGCGAACACTTCGGGGACCTGCTGCGGCGCGACCAACGGGATATCTCGCTGCGTCACCTCCTGCAGATGCGCTCCGGCCTGGCCTTCGACGAAGAGGCGTGGTACGAGGACACTTCATCACGGCTAATCTCAGAAGGCTACGACGCAGCCATGGCTGCGTTCACGCAACGAGACCTGACCCGCTTCGCTCTCGAACATGACATGGCCCACCGGCCTGGCGAAGCCTGGAATTATAGCACCGTCGATTCGCAATTGCTCTCGACGGCCTTCAGCGCGTTGACCGGCCAGTCGCTGGAAGAGTTCGCCAGCCGGCGCCTCTTTCCTGCACTGGGTATCGACGACTGGAACTGGCCCGCCGATGTCAATGGTGTTTCGCTGGGC
>JAKQCW010000038.1 GCA_029558955.1 Chloroflexota bacterium | reverse complement strand
GATGCACACGCTGTCCAAGAGCTACCAACCCGGTCAGGTTGCCTGGCAGAGACCTGACTGGGACCATGAGATGTTCGAATTCGTGGAGCGCTACCTGCCGGAATCCGAATCCATCGCCAAGAAGAAATACAAAGACCTGTGCGCCCATGTCAACACGCTTGCCAGGGACCGTGAATCCTACGGCCTGACGCATCAAGATGCCCATGGGAGCAATCTCTTTGTGGATGCCAGGGGCCAGATCACGTTGTTTGACTTCGACGAATGCGCCTACAACTGGTTCATCAACGACATCGCGGTTGTGCTCTTCTATATCGTGCAGGGCGCAGAAGATGGGCGCGCCTTTACACAGGAGTTCATGGAGCATTTTCTGCGCGGCTATGGCCAGGCTTGCCGGCTTGACTCCTCATGGCTCAAGGAGATACCGAGCTTCTTGAAACTCCGTGAGATCGAGTTGTATGCGGTGGTGCATCGGGATTTCGACGTGAACCATGTGGACGACGCGTGGTGTGCCCGCTTCATGCACGACCGCAAAGCACGGATCGAGAACGACATTCCGTTTGTTGATTTCGACTTCGAGTCTCTTGCGGGGTGGATGGGGCCAGAGGTTGAAACCTCTGGCTGAAAGCACGAAGCGGCCTCAGCCGCTGGGTTTTGGATCCGTTAGGCCCTGAGGGGCCTTTGTGTTTTCAGCCGGTGGGTTTCCAACCACCGGTCCGGGGCTTGGAGGGGCAACGTTTCGCGCCGGGGACAAGAAGAAGTCGGGCTTCCCGGAAGAAGCCCGACTTCTTTGATTGACGCTTACTGCGCGGCCAGGAACTCGGCGGTGGCCTCGGCTTGCTGCTGGATGCGAGCGATCAACTGCTGCACAGCGCTGTCGAACGCCTCCTGGCTGCTCTCCTCGGCGACGTAGGGGCCGATCAGCTCCGCCATCCGTTCGACCTCGGCCGTCAGCTCGTCGGCGACGAACACGTTTGTGGCCAGCTCACGCATGTGGTCGACGTACTGGGCGAAGTAGACCGGGTCGTCCAGCAGGAAGCGGATCAGCGGCCAGGTGTCGGTGACCTCTGCCCGGTCCAGGCTGATCTGGCCTCGTCCGCCGGGCATAGCCTGTCCACCGGGCATGGCCTGTCCGCCGGGCATGGCCTGTCCGCCGGGCATAACCAACTCGACGTTGGGTTGATCACCCGCCGCGCCGGCGCCGTCTGGACCGCCCGGCCCGCCCGGCCCGCCGCCTGAGCCCAGGATCATGTTCAGGTCCCAGGAAATCCAGGAGAGTTGGCTCGTCTCCGGGTTGTTGTACATGTAGAAGTTGTGCGGCATCTGGCCATAGGTGTCCCAGTGCTCCATGATCGCGTAGAGGGCCATGGTTTTCAGGAAGCTGTCCACGTCGTAGATGGCCTCCAGGTTGGCCCGCCAGGCCGCCGGATCGCTGGTGCGCAGCTCGGAATGCAGCACGTCATACAGGGCGTGGATATCGCTCCAGTCGGCTGCGTCCTCGTTGTTTTTCTTGACGAAGGCCTCTTCGATAGCCTCAGTTGTGACGCCCTCGGCCAGGGTGGCGCCGGCGTTCTCCGGCTTGTAGATGTTGCCGTCGTCGCTGCCGAAGTAGCCTTCGATCACCGTGTCGGTGGTTTCCTCGACCATGGTGTACAGCCCGACCAGCACCGGCCCGTCGCCATAGTCGAAATAGACCTCGTAGAAAGCGGTCTGCGAGGCGGGCAGGCCGGCCGCGTCCAGCAGATCGTAGGCGATGGTCTCGCGCATGGCCGAAGAATCGCTGAAGTTGGTGCCGAAGGAGAGGGTATCGAAGCCGAAGAAGCGCTGATTGTCGATCTCCGGATAGTCATCCTCGAACTTGTCGAAGTTCAGCTTGAAGGGCATCTTGAGGGCGCCGCTGTTCCAGGCGCTCAACAGCGACGAGTTGCCCTTGTAGCGGAAGCCCACATTGGTCCAGGTCTGATCCTCGAACTGCACGGTGGCTGTGACCCAGATGGGGTCTTCGACGGTCATATCGACGTTCAGGCCGCCGCCCATGCCGCCCATGCCGCCCTCCGGCCGGGCAGGGGGCTCTTCCATGCCTTCCGGCAGCGTAGGCGGCTGGTTGCCGTCGCCCGCCATCGGCGGCATTCCAGGCATGCCGCCTCCCTGGCCGGGCATGCCGCCGCGCATTCCACCGGGCATGCCGCCGGGCACGCCACGACCAGGCTGCGGCCCGGTACCGGCCTCGCCATACATCGAGGTCATATCTTCCTGCATGGCATCCCAGTTCTCTGGGGTGAAGGTGATCACGATCTGGTTGACCTGGTCGTCGGGGAAGACCACGCCGTAGTCCAGGTCGGCGTCGTTGCTATGGCTTGCCTCGGACCAGCCGACAGGGCGAACCACGGCGCCGTCGTCTGTGGCGGCTTCTGTCGCCTGGGCGGCGCTGTCGGCTGCGGTCTCGGTGGTCGTTGCACTGCCGCTGGCAGCGTCGGCAGTGGCTGGCTGTTCGACGGCATCAGTTGCGGCTGCCACAGCTTGGGCCTCCTGGCCGGCCGGGGCCGCCGCGTCGCTGGTGGATCCGGCCGGCGGTGCGGCGCAGGCGGCCACGATCAACAGAGCCAGCAGGGCGGTGAGGAGAATCTGGAAGTTGCGGGAAATTCGCACGGTGCGTACCTTTCTTTTTTTGGCTAGAGAGTCTGCACACAGAAACCGGGCTTTGCGAGGCCCGGTTTCCGGTGCGCTGGTAGGGTCAGTCCGTGGTGCGGACAGGTTGCTGTTTGCGGGTGAGCCCCGCCGGGGCGGCTTTCGTCTTCGCCTGCCGGATTGTGGGCTCGTCGTAGTAGATGATGACCTCGGCCGTGTCACGGGCGAAGTCGATGCGACCCACGACGGCCCGTTTGACCGGCAGTCCGGTGCGCTGGCGCAGGTCGGCCAGCAGCGCCTCATGGTTGGCCGGCGTGATCAGATCGATGCGCTCGAAGACGACTTTCTTGCTGCTTTCGAAGTGGAAGCCCCACTCCTTCTCCAGCACGAAGATCACCGCAATCACGAAGGCGTTGGCCGCCACAAGCTCGGCAATGCTGCCGGCCGCCATCAACACCGAGTTCATCACCGGCAGCGCGATGATCACGAACAGGTAGGTCATCTCGCGGATGGGAATCTCGTCGGTGCGATAGCGCAGCACCGAGAAGATGGCGAACAGTCCGAAGCCGACGCCGACGCTCAACGTGGCGTTGGTCAACATGCCCAACACGAAGTAGATCACCGTGTTGAAGGCCAGAAAGGTAAAGACGTAGTTCTTGTCCTGCGTGCCGGGATAGTAGATGAAGCGGACGATGATCAACGCGACCAACAGGTTGAGACCGGCGCCCAGGACAAGGTTAATGAGTTCGGTAGACATGGTTTTCCTCTCTGATCAGCTTTTCAACCAACTGCAGCCGGGGCTTGAAGTTGTTGTGTTTGACCTCCTGATAGAGCATGGCAACGCCGACGCAGTACTTGCTGAAGCTGCTGGGGTGAATGGCCATGGCGCGCATCAGGCGGATGAATTCCGAGTTGCGGTCGATGCTCTCCTGTTTCACCTCGGCGACGGCCACGCCCGGCAACACCACGCTGTCCAGACCATTGCCGAAGCGCAGGTCCACATCCAGCGTCAGCCGCTCCGGCGTGTGCTTGTTCACCAGGGTCACACGGCTGAAGGTGTTCCACAGCTTGGGCGCCAGCGAGTTGGCTGCCACCGGCGCCACGCTCTCGACGAAGGGGCCCAGCTCCGGCGACATACGGGTCATCAACGCGGCGGTTTCGACGCGTTTCTTGCTGGTGCGCTTGGCATTGGCCTTGACCTTGACCTCCAAGAAGGAACGCTGGCTTTCGACGTACTGCCGGCTGCGCACCTTGTAGCGCAACGGACGGCCGGCGTGGTGGCGCATGTACATGGCAAAGTCGGGGGTGTCGAAATAGAGCGTCTCATAGGGGTGCAGCCGGACGTTGGCGATATCCAGCACCCAGTACTCGTTGGTCAGCGCCGCCAGCGCCGTGTTGAGCTGGCTCGCTCTGAGCACGTACTTGGTATCGGTGCGATCCAGCAACGCCACCGCGTCCATCTGCGCCAGGGCAATTGGCTCGAACTGCGCCAGCAGGTCCTGCAGTCCGGCTTTGCCGGCGGTTTGACCCGACCGGTTGGGCTGCGCAAGCTGCACCGGCAGCGGCGGTATGACATGACCAGTTGAAGCGAATCGTTGTTGCGTGTTCATAGAGCGCCGTTTTGTTTACCTTTCGCCCCCAGGATACCAGCAACTTGTTCAAAAACTATGAAGGCCTGATGTGGCCTGCGTTAGGAATCGGCTTTTTCGATCGTAGGCGCAACAGCCTGGTCTGATGCCGCGAGATGCAGTGCATGAGCGGCCTGCTTCCAACCAACCGGCTGGACTTTTCCACCCGTAGTGCAATAATCGTTGCCGTAGGTTCCCCTCAGAGACCAGACCAGGAGGTTCGCATGTCTCAAACACCCCCCAGATGGGTGCGCGGCTACCGTCTCTTCTTTGCCGGGCTCGCCCTTTTCGCCATCGTTTTGCAGGCCCGCCACAGCTTTGGCAACGGATTCCTGCCCTCGAACTTCTTCAGCTTCTTCACCATAACGCCGTCTTGCATAAGATCATCCCCCTGGTGATGGTAACGGACTGGCTGATCGAACACCTGACGCCCGTCAGCGGCAGTCATTCCACCGACTGCGGCATCCTGGCCTGCACCCACGCCAACGCCTTGTCATGATCGCTGAACACCGCCCCGGGGCAGCGATACATGCGGCCAATGATCCTGTTGGCGAACGGCGCATAGAAGGAGACAAATTTGCTGTTGGCGCTGACCATGGCAAGACCTACGCAGTCCTGCGCAAAGCGATCGCGGTTGGCGGTCAGCCACGCCTTATGAGTCCGGGCGACGCCGGGTTCGTGGCTGTGCTTGTGATCATGGTCATGGTCATCCTCGTCCAACTCGCCGTCGAAGTCCTTCTCGAAGTCGTCGTCGTTGGCTTCCTTGATCTTGTTGTTCATGACCACGCCGAACTTGCCAGGGCGGGCCAGCAATTTGTCAACATCGGCCAACAGTCGCTGCGTCTGTGCCAGGGACAGATGCGCATCGAAGTGCAGAACATACAGGGGGCTTTGGCTGGTATCGATAAAATAGGTCATGGTTTGATCTCCTCAGGGGCGGGACTATAACACACATTGGGAGGTTGGTGCAAAGTCGCCAGCCTGGCAGCAGCCCAAGCCTGCCGTAGCCACAGACCAACTGTTATCCAGACCGGCGCGTGTATCACGGGCGCCGCGGTTGGGCCATGTTGCCAGGTGCTGTCAAGACAGCACTTCCAGCCGTGAGCGCTGCTAAAACGGAGTCGAGCCTTCAGGCGGGCCGGCGCGCGCGCCTGGCAGCGGCCAGACCCGGCTAAAGCCTCGACTCCGGCCGGTGTATGAATCGCCAGCGCGCTTTGTGAGCACTTGACCGTGGCCAGGAGCGGTGATAAGATGGCGCGTCGGACAGGCCCATCCGCGGGTCGCACGCAGACGCGACCGGTACGGACGACGCGAAGCGTTTCAAGTTGCATTGAAGGGAACACCCATGATCGACGAGTCATTCATCACGAACTATATCGCCGACACGTTCGCCGACGTGCAAAGCACCATCAACTGGGGGTACACGTTCTTTTTCTACCGCGATGACCACATGCACGCCTTCGCGACCATTGCCTCCACGGGCAACGAGCATGAGAAGATCTCCAACCTCGACCGTCCAGGGGTCTACCGTCTGAACATCGGCGTCAGCCGGGCGACATTTCAGTCGCTCTTTGGAACGAAGAAGTTCGACGCGGGCGACTATGACTTCACCGCGCTGGACGTCATCATGCCGCACCCCGATTACTCGTCGCAGAACTTCCTCTGCGTGCTCTCGCCCGGCGAAGCGACCTTTGCAGCGATCCGCCCCCTGCTGGCCGAAGCCTACGACATCGCGGTGAAGCGATACCACCGGCGCAAGGCAACTGACGCGACGTAACGTCCCAAGTTGGCCCGATCGGCCGCGCGTATCGCGCGAGATTCGGATATCGTGGCGGATATGCGGTCATGCGTCACAGTCCACCAAGATCACCAGCACCCGTTCAACCGTCTGCTTCCCCAACCACCCAGCGGAACTCTTCGGGACCTTAGCCATAACTCACACACCTAAGGCCATCACCAGCGCGCCCAATCACGTCACAGCGTCGGTGCGTTCTTGGACAACACCTCAAGCCCGCCGGTAGCGCACAAGGCCACGTTAGAACCACTCATTCTTATCAATGATCACGGCGCCAACACGCACGCGGTCGCCAAGATCGTCGATTCCCGCCGAGGGCTCGGCGGGCCTGGAAACCGCAAGCGGCAGCGGCAGCGCGCTTGATCCCTGCGGGGTTGGCGGCTGTTTCAGCAGCCAGTGACCTCTCTCGAAGCCGACGGCCTCTAGGATCCTGAACATGGCGCCGCGGCCGATCAACACGCGCTGGTTGGGATAGAACAAGGCCTCCACGCCGTTGACTCGAGTGCCGTGAATCTGTACGTCGATCTGACACTGATCCATCTGGACGAAGCCGTTGGCCGTCCAGACCCGCATCCTGGTCACGCCCGGCCCAGTCAACGCGATCCCAAGTCGCTGTGCAATCTGCGACGGCAGGAACAACGCCGATGCACCGGTGTCGAGCAGTCCCATGCCTCTCCATGGCGCCGCGCTGCTCCCCGCGGGCGGCAGCACGTCAATGCGCGCCATTGGTCGCGGCTCCGGGTCCTGAGCGCCTTGGTAGTTTGGACGCCTGTCGTCGAAGTCGATTCTGTGGATCATAGCGCGCCTCGTTCCACCGGCTCAGGATGCTCCACAAAGACGTAGACGACTTCGTTGGCAAGCCTCCTGCGGTCGATCTGCACCATCAGCTCGTCCAGGTCTCGCGAATGGCCGACGATGGCGTCTCCCGTTGCGGCCACCCACTCGAAGTTGTGTCGCTCGACCTCTCGCCAATGTTCCAACAACCAGATCTCGGCCGACAAGGGTGTGTACTCAGCCATGGTCACCTCCGATAGTTCCCAATGCTACGTGACTTCCTTCCGGGCGCCGCTCATCACCACCGCAGCGACGCCTGTCACGCCGGCGTGAATGCCGCCGCCCAGCAGCAGCAGGACCAGGTAATCCTGTAGACTGCCCCACGGCTTGTCGATGTAGAGCGCCTGCAGACCGACCAGCACCGTGGCGGCAAACGACAGCCCACTCAAGCCCAGGATGACCGTACCATTGAGCACCGGTTCCAGCCGCTCCAGGGCGTGACGGATCTTGCGAAAGGCTGACGCCAGATCCAGCGGCGGCCCAGCCATCCCCTTGGCCTGCGACGGCAGTGCTTGGGCGAACGCCGCCATCGCGGCGGTCGTACCCGCTGGCGTTGCTGCCTTCAGTTCAATCTCCTCAAGAGCCAGCCAGGCAGCCTGTATGTCGCCTTCGGGGTGCAACATGTCGAAGTCGCTGCTGGTCTTGACAACTTGCAGCTTACCGCGTGCGGCCTCGATGCTCAATGTGGCTCGTTTCTCGACCGGAAGACAGCAAGGATCGGAACTGGATTTGACAGACTTTTCGCATCCTGTTTCGTCGGCGTCCTGGCCAGAGCCTTGTCCAGCGTCTTCGGGCGCGCCAGACTGCAGCGGCCGCTCCGACGCTTGAGGCATCGGATACCCGGTCGTCGGATCCAGGTCTTCTAGACGCAGTTCGTCCGGCAGGCGCTGGGAGGGATCAGCGAGTGAAACCGGCGCACATGCTTCGCCCGTCAACTTCTGCCGCCAGGCGCACAAAGCCAGAACGTGGCTGGCCGCGCTTCTCCAACGCTCAGTCAACGCCTGCAATTGACCCCAGTTTTCCGAAAACGCGGCCATCTGGTCGAAAGGAACCTTCGGCGCAGATCCCAATGCGGCGGGTGCAAAGACGGCGCTGTTGATCACCCCGACCAGTTCTGGCGTTTCGATGCCGATCTCTTCGCCGAGCCTCTTGATTTCCCCCACACCGTCAAGAAGCTTGACTCGGGTAGCGCACAGGGCATCGAACAGGGCGCGCGTGGCACGCGCTTGCTCCAGCGCCTTGTTCAGCGATTTGAAGTCCGGCCGCTTGCCGCGCAGCGAGTTCAACCACATCTTCACCCAATAGTGATCCAGCGCGCCGAAGTCGTTAGCCTTGAAAAACTGCTCTCCGCCCGTCAATCTCAATGGTGTTGCGGAGTTGGCGTTGTCTGGCGGGCACGAAGTGTCGGCGGCAAGCTCATCACGACCCGCCCGCAGCCTGCGAATGGCCTGGTATTCACTGACAAACCATGCGGCAAAGACGCTGAATAGGGTGCCGATCACCGCCAGGAGCAGGAAGCAGCCACGTGGATCCTGTACCACAATCGAAACCTTCGACCGGCCCGGATCTTTGCCGTCCGGACCAGTGGTTCCTGGGAACGTCGCCGTACCGGCGTAGGTGCCGACCTGAGCCAGGTGTGGCGCCGCCAGGCAGGTGGCCGATGTACCGGCAGGCGACTGCACATCGCCACACTCCGTGACCACCAGCTCGTAGGCCTCGTTGGCCGAGGTCACCCACCCAACCTGCTGGTCCACCGCAGCCACCGGCTGATCCCCTGTGGAGAACACGACCAGCGGCTGTCGCAGCCTGGTCGCTCCTCTCGGAGTTCCCAAAACGGCCACTCCTGACACCGACTCGGTGATGAGCTGATTCGGCGGAGGCTGTCGAGCCACGCCCTCCGCAACTGCGCTTGACCCGCTGTAACTGAAGGCCACAAGGAGGGCAGCGACGCCCAGAAGCAGCCACAGCCGCCAGCCGGGCGCCAGACTGCGCCGATCGCGGCTCCGTTCGATTCTTGTGTCTTGGTGCATGTTACCTCCTTGATCTCCGACCGCTCACTCGTGTCCGAGATGAATTCTTAACCATGGGCCGCCGCCCCGGTCAGCGAAAACCTGGCCCCCCCGCCGCCGCAACCAGGCGTGCAGCCGGCGTCAAGGACTGCTGCGCAGCGATCCTTGACGCCGGCGCTGACGGGTCGAAGTCGGCAATTACCGGCAGACCACACTGGCCGCGCCGGCCGCGCCCTGCCCGACGCGGTGGCTGATGACGTAGCCCAGGTTGTTGTGGTTCTGGTCGGTCATGTGCAGCCAGATGGTGCTGCCAGGGGTGGCGCCGGGCGGGAACTGGAGCACGAACTGCACCGGCTGACAGTACTGCAAGGGATTGCTGCTGGTCATCCAGCCGATGCCGCCGGGCACCGGGAAGGGCTGCCAACCGGGCGGTCCAGTGATCGGCTGGCTTCCCGGCGGCCAGGGGGGCGTCTGCTCGTTGAAGTAGATCTCCATGTCCCAGACCAGCCCGCTCAGCGACGGGTCGGTCACATGGACGGTGATGACCACCACGCCATCAGGCGTCACGGTGAAGGTGGAGGAGATGCCCGACAACACCGGCTTGGGCGTGGGGGTGGCCGTCGGCGTCGCCGTCGGCGTGCTGGTGGCTGTCGGCGTGCTGGTGGCCGTCGGTGTACTGGTGGCCGTCGGCGTGCTGGTGGCCGTCGGCGTCGGCGTGGGCGTGTCGGTAGGCGTGGGCGTATCGGTGGGCGTGGGCGTGTCGGTGGGCGTCGGCGTCCTGGTAGGCGTGGACGTCCACGTCGGTGTAGCCAGCGGCGTTCTGGTGGGCGTGGGCGTGTTGGTCGCTGGACGCGTCGGCGTGGGCGTGGAGGTGTTGGTTGCTGGACGCGTCGGCGTGGGCGTGCGCGTGGCAGTGGGTGTCGCCGTCGGCGGAATGTGGTTGACGAAGATGATCAGCTTCTCCCGCGGCGGCAACGGCACGAACAACACATAGCGCAAGGTGGCGATCACCTGGCCGCTCGGTCCGAGGATGGGAACAGCCAGCGGTGGCGGCGACTGGTAGTAGGCCAGGATCGGCGGGATAGTCTGGATCACCGCCTCCACATGCACCGGCTGAGGCAGCGGCGTCCAGGTGGCCCCGCCATCCAGCGACAGCTCGAAGAACACATCGAAGAAGCTATCGGCCGGATAATCGACGCCCGACGACTGCTGCACGATGCGTCCATGCGAGGGGCGCGAGGGGCTTTCCCTGATCCGCAGCGATCCCAGCGGCGACATGCCCACCAGATCCATGGCCAGCATCTCGGTTTCGATCTCCATCCGGCCATCCTGGTCGGAATCGTGCGGATCGCTGCGCAGCATGGTGCTGGGGCCGTTGACGGTCACATGCGCCAGGCCCGCGCCGGGGATCTCCAGGTTCAACAACATGCCCGACGGGAAGTTGTCCACGCCGCCGGGCGGGAAGTTCGGCCCGTCGAAGACCAGCGTGGCCTGCTGCGTTTCGCCCAGCGCGACAGATTGGCAGACCGGCGTCTGCGGCTGCCAGCCGGGCTGCACGCGCTCGCGCACCGAGTAGACGCCAGGGGCCAGACCAAGGAAATCTGTCAGGCCCCGCTCATCGGTGACCTGGGTGGCCAGCGGCGTGCCCTGGCAGGAGGGCCCGGCAAAGAGATCCATCTGCCAGCCGGCCAGCGGCGTCATGCCCACAAGGTTGATCTTGATGATGATGATCGAATGCCACGGCCGCGGGGTGGCGGTGGGGGTGCGCGTCGGCGTGCGGGTGGGGGTAGCCGTGGCGGTGGGGGTGGATGTCGGCGAGGCGGTGGCCGTCGGGGTCGGCGTGGGTGTGCGCTTGCACTTGCCTGAGCTGCCGGCCAGGTAGATGCGCCTGACCTCGGTGGGCGTCAGCACGCGCGGGAAAAGCTCCACCTCATCCAGCGCGCCGCGGTAGAGCCCGCTCACCGTCGAGGACCGGCTGCCCATGCGCAGCGGGCTGGCATTGGTCAGCGAGCCGGGCCGAATGGTCGGGTCGAAGGTTGCCACATGGACGCCGTCGACATAGAAGCGGCCGCCGGTCGGGCTGCTCCGATTCACCGTGACCGCCACGTGCCGCCACTGGCCATTGGCCACGAAGACGCCCGAGCTGTAGTTGGTGCATGACGCTCCCGGCGCCGGAGAGCAGATCGGCGATCCCGCCCCCTGGGCCAGTTGAAAGGCCAACATGCCGTTGCCCAGGAAAAGCGAGTAGCCTTGAACTGTCGCCCCTTCGACCCGCTTGTCGACCAGAAGCTGCACCCCGCCGGTGACGCTGGTCTTGATCCAGGCATCGATGGAGAGGTCGCCCGGGCCGAAGTTGAGCGATGGATGGTCGGCCACCTGAACATAGTCGTTGATGCCGTCGAAGTTAAGCGCGGCGGCCACCATGCCTGGCCCCGGCGCCGGCCCGTTGACGTGTACGCCGTTGGTCGGGAAGCCCGCGATGTCGGCCGCCGTGACACCGATGAGCTCATCCAGCGGCCACCAGGCCGCCATGCCGGGCGGGGGATCGACGCAGGGAACGAACATAGTGGCGAGGTGCAAGGTCATCGGAAAGTAGAAACGATAGGCCGGAGTGTCAGTCGGCGGCGGCTGGAAAAGAGCAGAGCTCCCCGCGGCGTCGGGAGTTTGCCCAAGGATCAGCCCAAACCCAAGAACGATGACCAGGGCGAAGCTGGCCAACATCACAGCGCGGGCGAGCGGAATGCGATTCATGTTCCTATCCTCCTGACGCTTCGACTGAAAAACGGATTGACAGCAGGTCGATTCTAGCATAGAATGAACCGCGTCGGGTATCACTTTCCGATACAAACAGGAGACAAGCCCATGCGCTTCTCCAGCCTGCAGGGCCGGCTTGGCTGGCTCTTCCTCAGTTTCTTCCTCCTGGTCAGCGTCTCAGCCGGCCTGGCCCTTTGGTCGCTGGCCAGCCAGGATCAGGACGCGCTGCTGGTCAACCTGGCTGGCCGCCAGCGCATGCTGATCCAGCAGATGAGCCGCCTGGCCGCAGAGATGGAGCGGGCGGAGACGCCGGCCGCGCCGGCGGTGCTGCACGACGCCCGCGCCCTCTTCCAACAGACGCTGGCCGCGCTGGCCGACGGCGGCGCAGCGCCCTACCCCGCCGAGCCGGGCGCCCTGGTGCCCCCCGCCCGCCAGCCGCAAGTCATCGCCCAACTGGACCGCCTGCACGGGGAATGGCAGGCCTTCGCCGCGCAACTGGACGCCCTGGAAAACGCGCCGCCCGGCAGCCCGGCGCGCAGCCAGGCCGCGCAGGCCGTCGCCGCCCAGTCCGGCCATCTGCTGGACGAGGCCGACGCGCTGGCGCGGCTCTATCAGGAGGCTGCGGCCGGCAAGGTGGCGCGGCTGCGGGCCTTGCAGGCCACCTTTCTGGCCAGCGCGCTGCTGCTCCTGCTGCTGGGAGGCTGGCTGGTGCGCCGCTGGGTGCTGGCCCCCCTGCGCCAGTTGGACCAGGCCGCCGAGCGCATCGGCGCCGACGACCTGACCACGCCGGTGCGCGTTCAGGGGCCGCACGAGATCGCCCTCCTCTCGCGCACCATGGAAACCATGCGCGCCCGCCTGCTGGCCAGCCGCGGCGAGCTGCTGCAACTGACCGCCAGCCTGGAGGCGCGCGTCGCCCAACGCACCGCCGAGTTGGACGCGCTCAACGAGGTCAGCCGCGAGATCTCCGCCCAGTTGGACGGCGCGCACGTCCTCGATTCGATCACCGGCAAGGCGCAGGGCCTGTTGGGGGCCGACATGGCGGTGCTCTGCCTGCTGGACGAGCGGGGCGACTGGCTGCATCTGCGCTCGCTGAGCGGGCCGCAGGAGGCGGTGCGCGCCCAGCGGGTGGCGGCGCGGCGCGGCCTGTCGCCCCACGTGCTCAGCGCCGACGGCGCGCTGGCCTGCGGCAGCGCCGGCTGCCACGGCGCCTGCCAGATGCTCTCCGACAACTACAGTTCCAGCCACCTGGCCGCGCCGCTGCGCGTCGGCGACCGTGTGGTGGGCGCGCTCTGCGTGGGCAGCCCGCAGGCCGGCCGCTTCTCCGCCGAATCGGCCGAGATCCTGGCCAAGCTGGCCAACACGGCCGCGGTGGCGCTGGAAAACGCCCGCCTCTACGCTCAGGCCGAGCGGGTGGCCACCCTGGAGGAGCGCAGCCGCATCGCCGCCGAGATGCACGACGGGCTGGGCCAGACCCTGAGCTATCTGGGGCTGATGACCGATCAGGTGGTGGATTTTCTGGCGCAGGGGCAGGACGCGGCCGCGCTGGAGCGGCTGAGCGCCACCCGGGCCGCCATCGAGCGCGCCACCGGCGACGTGCGCAGGGCCATCGGCCAACTGCTGGACGAGACGCCGGCCCTGCCCGACCTGGCGACCCGGCTGCACGCGCTGGCCGAGGACTTCGGGCGGGAGAACCACCTGGCGGTGCGCTGGGACTCCACGGCCGCGCCGCGCTGTTCCCCCGAGGTGGCCGAACAGGTGCTCAACATCGCCCGCGAGGCGCTGCACAACGCGGCCCGGCACGCCGACGCGAGCGCGGTAACGGTGCAACTGGCGCAGACCAACGGCCACTGCCAGGTAGCGGTGCAGGACGACGGCCGCGGCTTCGACCCCTCGCTGCCTGAGCCGGCGGGCCACTTCGGCCTGCAGGTCATGCAGGCGCGCGCCGCCCACATCGCCGGGCAGTTGACGGTGGACTCCGCGCCCGGCCGCGGGACCTGCGTCCGGCTGACCTGGCCGGCCGGGCAGGGGCAGTGAGATGACGCAACGCACCCGCGTGCTGCTGGTGGACGATCACGCCCTCTTCCGCGAGGGGTTGGCGGGCATCATCGCCGCCCAGCCTGACATGGAGGTGGTGGGGGAGGCGCGCGACGGCCTGGAGGCGGTGGTCAAGGCGCAGGCGCTGCGGCCCGACCTGATCCTGATGGACGTGCAGATGCCGGGGCTGGGCGGCCTGGATGCCACCCGTCAGATCAAGCAGGCGCTGCCGGAGACCACCATCGTCATGCTGACCGTGCGCGACGACGACGAGAAGCTCTTCACCGCGCTGAAAAACGGCGCGCAGGGCTATCTGTTGAAGGACATCCGCGCCGCCGACCTGCTGGGCATGATGCGCGGCGCGCTGCGCGGGGAGGCCGCGCTCAGCCCGCGCCTGGCCGGCCTGGTGCTGGTCGAGTTCCGCCGCCTCAGCCTGAACGCGCCGCCGGAGGAGCAGGGGGATGAGTTCATGCTCAGCCGGCGCGAGCGCGAGGTGTTGGAGCTGGCCGCGCGCGGGGCCAGCGACAAAGAGATCGCCGAGGCGCTGGTCGTCAGCCTCTACACCGTCAAGAGCCACATGCGCAGCATCCTCTCCAAGCTGCACGTCAGCACCCGCCAGGAGGCCGCCCGCCTGGCCCGCCAGCGGGGGCTGGTTTAGATTTCCAAGGACTGACCGTGCTGGTCAACTGCACCGGCAACGCCAGGCGGGGAATGAAGACTGGCAGTCCTCCCAGGCAAGGACTGACAGTGCTGGTCAACCGCACCAGCAACGCCACGCGGCGAATGAAGCTCCAGGCGAGAGCAGCACTGTCAGTCCTCCGCGCCGCGTCGCGCGCCAGGCCAGGACTGACAGTGCTGGTCAACTGCACCAACAAGGCCACGCGGGGAATGAAGCTCCAGGCGAGAGCAGCACTGTCAGTCC
>JAKQCW010000036.1 GCA_029558955.1 Chloroflexota bacterium | reverse complement strand
ATCCACCTGGTCGCCTCGCCGGTCAACTGGCCGCTGGCCCTCTTCCTGCTGGCCGGCCTCCTCTCCCTGCTCATCGGCCGCGCCACCTGGAGCCCCTTCGTCCCCACCAAGAGCAACTTCTTGCTGGTGCAACTGGCTCAGTGGAGCATCTTTGCCTTCTCGGCTCTGGCCTTCTGGCTGACCGCCAACCTGGCGGCTGATGAGCGGACCCTCTGGCGGCTGACCGCGCTCTTTCTGTTGGTGGGAGGCGGCGTGGCCATAGCCCGCCTGCTGCCCGGCCTGGATGGGCTGGTGGGGCGCGTCACCACCGCGGCCTTCATCCGCGCCCCCTTCTGGGTGCTGCTGACTGCCCTGGCTGGCGGGCAGTTGCTCTGGAACCGGCAACTCTCCCTGGCCTGGCGCGGCTTCCTGGGAGCGGTCCTGCTGGCTGCCCTGGGTTACGCCCTGGTCGACCAGCAGGAGGCCGCCTCCAACTGGGTAGGCATCGGCGCGGCGTTGGGGATGTTGGTCTGGCTGCGCTTCCCTCGCCTGCGCGGGCTGCTGCTGGTGTTGGTGGTGATCCTGGCGCTGTCCGGGATGCTCTTTCCGACCATCTACGACTTCGCCGGCGGCGACGCTGAGTGGCAGGAGAGCGGCGGCTCGCGTCTGGTGTTGATCAAGCGGGTGATCGAGGTTACCCTGCGCAACCCCATCACCGGCCTGGGGCCGGCCGCCTATCGTCCCTACGCCAACATGAAGCCGTTGCCCTATCAGGGTGCGTTTTGGGTCGCGCCGCAGATCAACTCACACAACAACTACGTCGATCTTTTTGCCCATGTGGGGCTGCTGGGGCTGGCGCTCTTTGGCTGGTTTGTCTTCGAGGTGGCCCGTTTGGGCCATCGCCTGCACCGCCGCTATCGCACCGGCTTTGCCGCGGCCTACGTCAACGGCGTGCTGGCGGCCGGCGTCGGTTCCCTGGTCATCATGGTCTTGGCCGACTGGATTCTGCCCTTCGTCTACAACATCGGTTTTCTGGGCTTTCAGGCCAGCGTGCTGGTGTGGCTGTTCCTTGGAGGGTTGGTCGCGTTGGAAAACCTGTGGCGTCCGGAGGGTCAAGTCCTGAGTGAGTGAAGTCGACCTCTCCATCCTCATCGTCAACTGGAACACGCGCGCGCTGCTGGCGGATTGCTTGCAGTCGGTGAACGGTCAGCGGTCAACGGTCAACGGTGGTCAGTCGTCGACTAACGATAACCGTTTACCGTTTACCGTTTACCGGTCACCGGTCACCGAAACCATCGTCGTCGACAACGCCAGCAGCGACGGCAGCGCTGCCATGGTGCGGGAGCGTTTCCCGTCCGTGCAGTTGATTGAAAACCGGCAGAATGTGGGCTTTGCCCGGGCCAACAACCAGGCCATCTGCCACAGCCGCGGGCGCCACGTGATGCTGCTCAACAGCGACACGCTGGTGCATGAGGGTGCGCTCGAAGCGCTGGTCGCGTTCATGGACGCGCACCCAGAGGCAGGCGCGTGCGGGCCGCGGCTGCTCAACGGCGATGGCTCCTTGCAGCCCTCGGTCCACCCCATGCTGACCCCCGGCCGCGAGTTCTGGCGGTTGGCTTTTCTCGACCGCCTCTGGCCGCGCGCCACCTATCGCCAGGAGCGCTGGGATACGGTCAGGCCGCGACCGGTGGAGGTGATCAAGGGCGCCTGCCTTGTGTTGCGTCGCAGCGCCCTGCACCAGATTGGCCTGCTGGACGACCGTTATTTCATGTACACCGAGGAGGTGGACCTGTGCCACCGGCTGGCGCAGGCCGGCTGGCAGCTTTGGTATGTGCCGCAGGCCGTGGTCACCCACTTCGGCGAGGCCAGCAGCCGGCAGGTGCGCGAGGAGATGTACATCCAGCTCTACCGCTCCAAGCTCCAGTTCTTTCGCAAGGTCGGCGGCCAGGCATCCGCCCGCCAGGCCAAGGCGCTGCTGGCGCTGGCCTACGCGCCGCGGGCCGCGCTGGCGTCGGCCGCCGCGCTGATCGACCCCGCCTGGCGCGCCCGCGCCCGCACCTACCGCCGGCTGTTGGCGGAGCTGCCGGGGATGTGAGCAGCACTGCTGCCCGGCGCCTTCAGTGTGCATCGGAACCCCTTGCTTCAGACTTTGCAACGTGACATGACAAGCACTCACCAGCCCACCGCCGCGCCGGCGCGCGATCTGACCCCCTGGCTGTTGGCCGCCATTTTGCTGCTCTCGACGCTGCTGCGACTCGGCGTGGCGCTCTACCTGGGAAATACGCTCGAGGAAACTCGGGGCGGAACCTACGATCAGATCTCCTATGACCTGCTGGCGCAGCGGGTGGCAGATGGGCATGGCTTTAGCTTCGCCGTCGACACTTGGCCCTACGCTCGCGCCAACCAGCCCACAGCTTTCTGGTCCTACCTCTATACCCTCTATTTGACTCTCATTTATGCTATTTTCGGGCACCAGCCGCTCATCGCTCGCTTGATCCAGGGGGTGATCGTCGGCGTGCTGATGCCATGGCTGGTCTGGCGCATCGCCCGCCGCCCCTTCGGCTCGCGGGTGGGCCTGATTGCCGCAGGCATCACCGCCATCTACTTCTACTTTATCCACTACGCTGCTTCGCTGATGTCCGAGGCTTTTTATCTCGTGGGCATTCTGTGGACTGTCGATGTAGGTATGCGTTTGGCGGAGATGTTGGCCGACCCGCGTACCAATCAACGCAGAACATTGGCGTTGGGCCTGGAGTTCGGGCTGGCCATGTCTCTCACCTTACTGTTGCGCCAGGTGGTGATCGGTTTCTTCACCGTGCTGGCGCTCTGGCTGTTGTGGATCGCGCTGCACCACCATGCCGTGCGCCGCGTTCTGGGCGTGTTCGTGGCAACAGCTGCGGTCACAGGCTTGTTGATCTTACCTTTTGTGGCGCGTAATTACCAGGTCTTCGGCCGGCTGACCATGCCCAACACCAACGCCGGCTTCACCTTCTTCTGGAGCAACCACCCCATCTATGGCACGCATTTTGAGGCAGTGCTTTCCCCGTCTCACGGAATAAGCTACCAAGAGTTGATTCCGCCCGATCTGCGCGATCTCAACGAGGCGGCGCTGGATCGGGCGCTGTTGCTTCGTGGCCTACAGTTCGTGCGCGACGATCCAGGACGGTATCTGCTGTTGTCGCTCAGCCGCGTGCCGGTCTATTTCCAGTTCTGGCCGACTTCAGACTCGACTCGGCTCAGCAATGCCGCGCGCATGCTCAGCTTTGGCCTGTTCTTGCCCTTCATGCTCTACGGTCTTATCCTGGGTGCGTCGCATTTGCGGCGCAGCGGCCCCTTACGTCCCAATCTGGCTGTGGTCGATGGCACCCCTGACCTGCGCGCGGCCTATGTCGCTCTGTTCTTACTGTTCATTCTGGTCTATACGGCGATCCACCTGGCCTCGTGGGCCAACGTGCGTTATCGCCTGCCGGTCGATGCCTTCCTGATCCTGTTTGCAGCCTACGGCATCGACGATGTATTGCGCCGCCTGGCACGGCGCCGCTCAGGTAGCTGGGGTGATGCGCAGCCCCAACCATCCTCTTGACTTCGGGAGGCAACGTGGAATACAGCGAGACTGCACTGCAGAAAGTCCGTGAAGACCGACTGCTGATCGACGGCGTCGATCAGTGGCTCTACGAAGAGATCGCGCCCTATCTGGGCCGGCGCATCTTGGAGATTGGCTGCGGCCTGGGCAATTTTGCACGCCATCTGACTGACCGCGAGCTCTACCTAGGCACCGAAACCTCGGTGGAAAGCATCGAACACGTCAGCCGCGTCTTCAGCGGCTACCCCACCATGCTGTTCACCGTGGCCGATGCGACAGCGCCTGGCTTTGTGAACTTCGGGCGACTCGACATCGACACCGTCTTTTCCCTGAACGTGTTCGAGCACATCGAGGACCACGAGACGGCACTGCGAAACGCTGCGCAAGTGCTGCGGCCTGGCGGCCATCTGATCCTGGTGGTGCCGGCCCACATGGCCTTTTACGGCGCCATCGACCGCGCCATTGGTCACTATCGCCGCTACGACAAGCGCATGATGGCCGGCCTGTTCCATCAGGCGGGATTGGAGTTGACCACGCAGAAGTATATCAACGCCTTAGGTGGGCTGGGTTGGTGGGCCAACAGCCGGCTGCGCAGTCAAGAAACCCCGCCGTCCGGCCAGTTGCGTCTCTTTAACGTCTTGGTGCCTGGTATCAGGGCTTTCGAACGGGTTGTGCCGATGCCCTTTGGTATCTCCCTGTTGACAGTGGGGCGTCGATCCTGAGGCCGATCGCGCGCTTCGACGCTGCAACTGGCCTTCGTACCATGGACCCGCTATCGCCTGCCGGTGGACGCGGTGCTGCTGCTCTTCGCCGCGCAGGGGATCGCGACGCTGGTTGCCCGGCTCTCCGCCCCCGGCAGAGCAGGGGATGCTTCGGCGGCCTCAGCATGACAGGCGCGGCCCGTTAACCGTTAACCGTTAACCGTTACCCATTGACCATCAACATCCTCCTCCTCACCCAGGTCCTCCCCTACCCGCTGGACGCCGGGCCCAAGGTGCGCGCCTACCACATGTTGCGCCACCTGAGCCAGCAGCACCCGGTCACGCTGGTCTCCTTTGTTCGCCCCGATGACAAACCCGCATACGTGGATCATCTGCGCGGCATCGCCGCGGCCGTTCACACCGTGCCCATCCAACGGTCGCTGGCGCGCAACCTCCGCGCCGCGGCCAAGGGACTGCTCACCGGCCTGCCCATGGTCATCGTGCGCGATGAAACGGATGCCATGGCCGATCTGCTGCGCCGGCTGACCGCGGCGACGCCCTTCGACGTGATCCACGCCGACCAGCTCAGCATGGCCTGGTGGGCGCAGCTCGCCGCCTCCCCCTCTCCCTCCGTCGCCCCCTCGCGCCTCCCCGCCACCCTCCTGGACGAGCACAACGCCATCTACAAGCTGACCGAGCGCATGGCCGCCGAGTCCACCGGCCTGCGCCGCTTGATCGCCCAGCGCGAGGCGCGCGCCTTTCGCCGCTACGAGCGGGAGATGCTGCGTCGTTTCGATGCGATCCTGACCGTCACCGACGAAGACCGCGCTCTGCTGCTGGATCTCTTCGACGAACCGGAGCGCAGCCAGCAAGCCGCCAGATTCACCACCCTTCCCATCTGCATCGACCCCGCCACAACGCCGCCTGTCCACAGTTCACGGTCAGCCATTACACCATTGACCATTCTCCACCTTGGCACCATGTTCTGGCCGCCCAACGTGGCCGGCGTCCTCTGGTTTGCGCGCGAAGTGCTCCCCCTGATCTGGCAGCGAATCCCTGAGGCGCGCTTCACCATCGTGGGCAAGAACCCGCCGCCCGAGGTTCAGGCGCTGGCCTCCGACCCGCGCATCCAGGTTGCCGGCTACGTGGCCGATCCGTTGCCCTGTCTGCAACAGGCCGATGTGTTCATCGTTCCGCTCTTCTCCGGCGGCGGGATGCGGGTCAAGATCCTCGACGGCTGGCTCTGGGGCCTGCCCATCGTGGCGACACCCATCGGCGCCGAGGGCATCGACTTGCGCGCCGGCGAGAACATCCTGATCGCCGGGGACCCCTCCAGCTTCGCCGAAGCCACAACCCGCCTGCTGACCGATCCCGCGCTCAACCGGCAGATGCGCGTCGCCGGCCGGCGCTGGGTCGAGCAGACCTACGCCTGGCAGGTGGTGTATCGACGGGTGGATGCGGTGTATGCGGGGTTGCTGCGCCGGCGAGACATGGCCCAGTAACGGCGGGAAGCCCAGCACCCCCCTTCCACCCTCCTGCTTCCCCACCTGCCCATGTCCGCACGCCTCATCTACCTCCTGCTCTCTCCCACCTTTGGCATGCACCAGTACACGGCTGACCTGGCCAACCGCCTGGCGGCCGAGCCGGGCAGGGAGGTGCATCTGGTGACCACCACGACCCTGCCGCGCGATCGCTACAGCCCGGCTGTGCAGATCCACACGCCGGCGACCACCCACGGCACCGGCTTTGCCCGCGAGGGGCTGGACCTGCCCGCGCTGCGCCGCATCCTGCACACCGTGGATCAGATCGCCGCCGCGCCGCGGCGGACTTCGCAAACCGCCCCATCCCACCACGCCCCAAGCCCGGTCTGGGTTCATTTCACCGGCGTCCACCTCTGGAATCTGGCGCTGGCGCCGGCGCTGCGCCGCCGCGGCCATCGGGTGATCCACACCCTGCATGATCTGGACCCTCATGTCGGCGTGCGCTGGCCGGCGCTGATCCGCCTCTGGAATCGCCAGATCATCCGCGGGGCAGACCGGTTGCTGGTGCATGGCCAGGTCTATCGCCAACGCCTGCTGGCCGCGGGGGTCGCGCCGCAGCGCGTCATGGCCACCCCCCTGCTGCACGGCTTTCTCAGCTATCCCCAGAGCAGCCTGCCGGCCGCGCTGAGCGACGCCGAGACGCCCAGCCAGCCGTGGGCCCTCTTCTTCGGCCGGCTGGAGCGCTACAAAGGGGTGACGACCCTGCTGGAGGCGGCCGCGCGGGCTCAGGGGGAGGGCGGCGCGCCCCTGCCCCTGGTGCTGGCCGGTCAGGGCGAGCTGGCCGGGCTCTGGTCGGGGCCATTGCCGCCTGGGGTGGAGCTGCGCCCGCGGCGCATCGACGATGCCGAGGCCATCGAGCTCTTCCGGCGCTGCGGGCTGCTGGTCCTCCCCTATCTGGACGCCACCCAATCGGCCCTGATCGCCGCCGCCTACAGCTTCGGCAAGCCGGTGCTCGTCACCCGCAGCGGCGCGCTGCCTGAGTACGTGCAGAAGGGGATCACCGGCTGGGTCGTCCCCCCCGGCGATGCCGCGGCGCTGGCGGCGGCGTTGCAAAGCGCGCTGGCCGACCCCGCCCGCCTGGCCGCCATGGGCCAGGCCGGCCGGCGGTGGTACGAAACGCAGCGCGTCCAGGAAACTCAGGATCTGCTGGCGCTCTACGCCGGCTAAACGACCGCCAGTCCATGGGCCATGGGGCCAGATTTGCCCCTTCAGGCCATCTGACGTACAATGGCATCCGTTGGCGTAACAGGTTGGGCGATGCCGCCCTGCGTTTGTGCGCCGATTTTTTATTATCAGCCGGCGGCCTGCGGGCCGTCCGGTGGTCTGGCCCGAGGTTTTCCCCCGGCCAGATGGGTCGGGCATTGCTCCGTTAGGAACCGCTGGGCGGACGCCGCCTGTCTGCCCAGCAGACGTCCCGGAGGGGCATCGTCGTAGCCACATGGCTGCACGCCCAAGGATCAGCGCGGCGAGCATTGCACCGGGAGACTCGTCGGCGTTCGATCCGTAGGCGGTGGAGCAAGGGGTCGTGATCATGAGCATCGAAACGTCGAGCCAGCGCCGATCTGCCATCGGCGCCCAAAATTCCAGCAACCGCATCAGCCTGCCCAGCCTGCGCCTGAGAACCTCGGAGCGCAAGCTGCTCCTGTTGCTGGTGGACCTGCTGATCGTCAACCTGGCCTTGATCGCCTCGATTCACATCGGCTGGCATGAGCCTGTTCCGGCCAGCCTCTTGCTGGCCTCCACCAAATGGTACATAACCCTGGCCGCGGCCTGGGTGGTGGGCGCGCTCTTTTTGACCTCTATGACCTGGCGCGCGCCGCCAGCACCTCCACCATCGTGCGCAGCGCCGCGCCGGCCGCCCTGCTCACGGCGCTGGTCTATTCCCTCATCCCCAACCTGACGCCGACGTTGGGCAGCCGCACGCAGATCTTCGTGCTCATGGGCCTGATGGGGGTGGGGATCGTCGTCTGGCGGGTGGCCTATTCCCAGTTCTTCGTCCAGCCCCAATTCCGCCAGCGCGCGCTGGTGATCGGCGCCGGCTGGGCCGGCCGCACCCTGGCCACCGCGTTGCGCGTGGCGCCGCACGATGCCAACCCCTACCGCGGCACCGGCTATGAGCTGGTCGGTTTCATCGACGACAACCCCGCCTTTCACGACGCGACCGTGGAGGGGATCCCGGTGTTGGGAGGCCAGGAATCGTTGGTCTCCCTGGCCCAGGCGCTGAAGATCGACGAGGTGATCGTGGCCATCACCCATCGCCACGCCATCCAGGATGCGCTCTTCGATGACCTGCTGCGCTGCCGCGAGCTGGGCATCCACATCAGCACCATGCCCGACCTCTACGAGCGCCTGCTGCTGCGGGTGCCCGTGCAGCACGTTGGCCGCGACCTGAACCGGGCCCTTCCCTCGGCCGACACGGCCTACCAGCGCCTGTTCAGCATCGCCAAGCGGCTGATCGACCTGGTCGGTGCGCTGGTGGGCCTGGTTTTCCTGGCGCTGCTGATGCCGGCGCTGGCCCTGGCCAACCGGCTGGGCAGCCCAGGCCCCCTCTTCTATCGCCAGGCGCGCGTCGGCCGCAGGGGTCAGCTCTTCCATGTGATCAAGTTCCGCTCCATGATCCCCGACGCCGAGGCGGCCAGCGGCGCCGTCTGGGCCGCGGACAATGACCCGCGCATCACCGCGGTGGGCCGCTTCCTGCGCCGCACCCGCCTGGACGAGCTGCCGCAAGTGATCAACGTGCTGCGCGGCGAGATGAGCCTGATCGGGCCGCGGCCGGAGCGGCCGGAGTTCGTGGAACAGTTGGCGCACAGCATCCCCTTCTACCGGGCGCGCCACTCGGTGCGGCCGGGGCTGAGCGGCTGGGCGCAGGTGCAGTATCGCTACGGCAACACCGCCGACGACTCGCGCGTCAAGCTGGAGTATGATCTGTACTATGTCAAGCACGCCGGCTTTCTGCTGGACCTGCGCATCGCCTTGCAGACCATCGGCGTGATGCTGGCGTTCAAGGGGCATTGATTGCGTCGGGGGGGAGCCAGAGATTGGAAATCTCTGGCTGACAATCCGAAGCCGCCTCAGCGGCTGGGACAGGGGCCGCCAAGCCCTGAGGGGCTTTCGTGCTTTCAGCCGGTGAATTCCATTCACCGGCCATCGCGCCAGATTTGACTTTTCCTGCAAGATAAAGTCAAATCTGGCGCGATGCGTTTCCAGGGTTGGCATCTTCTCCACACGACGCCATCCTTACGAAAAGCCAACCGCACGCGGCACCCTTGAGCGACCCATGCCTTCCACCTCCACACCCATCGAAAGCTACCTGAGCGGCGTCTCGGCCCTCATCGCCAATCTGCCGGCCGACGCCATCGCCGCGGCCGCCGGGCTGTTGCTGGCCGTCTGGCGCCGGCGCGGCCGCGTCTATGTCTGCGGCAACGGCGGCAGCGCGGCCATCGCCAGCCACTTCGCCGGCGACCTGAACAAGGGCGCCAACATCGCCAGCCGCCACCGCTTCCGCGCCAGCGCACTGGTGGACAACACCCCCGGCCTGCTGGCCTGGAGCAACGACGACGGCTACGCCGTGGCCATGAGCGAACAACTGCGCAATTTCGTCGAGCCGGGCGATCTGGTGATCGGCATCAGCGGCAGCGGCAACTCGCTCAACGTGGTCAACGCCCTGGCGCTGGCCCGTCAGGCCGGCGCCGACACCCTGGCCCTGGTCGGCTTCGACGGCGGCCGGCTGGCCCGGCCGGAGCTGAGCCGCGTGGCCATCCACGTGCCCAGCCATGACATGGAGCAGGTGGAGGACGCCTTCTCCGTGCTCTGCCACTGCCTGCTCCACACCCTGCGCCGCCAGATCCGCCTGGAGCCGCCCAGCGATGACCTGCTCCTGGCCAGCCAGCAGGACGCCTATCCGGACGAGGAATGAGGCGTCGCACGCATGCTCATCCCGGTCTGTTCAAGAGGAGTTGAGGGCGAAGCCGTGCGACTTCATCGCAGACATCGCACGGCTGGGTCAGCCAGCCAGGTTTGAGCACACCCCAACCATTCCCCCCTCACCCGCTCACCCGCTCTCCCATGCTCCCCCTCTCCCCCTCCTCCCTCCTTCTCTCCGTCGGCAGCATTGGCTTTCAGGTGCAGTTGCCTGACGAGGGCTGGCGGGCCGCGCTGGCGCCCCTCTACCGCGAGTTTCCGCTGCATGGCGACCCTGAATGGCGCGTGACCGTGCAAGATGCGCCCGACCTGGACCCGGCCGCCGCGCGCTGGATCGGGCATGAGGGCTCCATCACCCGTTTTCGGACCGCCCAGTACGCCGGTTGGATCGACCTGGCGCGCGGCCAGGCGCTCACGCAATGCCGCGAGCTGGCCAGCGCGCCCGCAGCCCTGGAAAGCGCGCTGGCCTACATCTGCATGCAGTCGCTGCCCCGCACCCGCCAGAGTCTGCTGCTGCATGCGGCCGGCATCCGCTGGCGCGGGCTGGGCCTGGTGGTCAGCGGCCCGGCCGGCGCGGGCAAGACGACCGTGGCCCGTCTGGCCCAGGGCCACGGCGAGCTGTTCAACGATGAGATGGTGATGGTGGATCTGGCCGGGCCGCAGCCGCAGCTGCTCAGCACCCCCTTTGTCGGGCCGACCACCCCGCCCGAGCTGGCGCGGCGCAGCAATCGCCGCACGCCAGCCAGCGCCCTGCTCCTCCTGGCCCATGCCCCCACCTTTGAGCTGCTCCCCCTCAGCCCGGCCGAGGCGACGCTGGAGCTGTTGCGCACCAACCTGGCGGCCGTGGAGCGCACGGCCAGCGCCGCGGCCTGGCTGGCCGCGGTGGAGCGCTTGGCCCAGGTCTTGCCCATCTACCGGCTGCGTTTTCGCCCCACCGTCGAGCTGTGGGAGTTCCTGGCCGGCGCGCTGAACCTGCTGGCTGTGGAGGCGCCATGCGCATCCTGACCGTCGGGCCGGTGGGGGTCGTGCCCATGCAGCGGGTGCTTGGCTGGCTGGCCGCGGCCGGCGCTGAGGTCTGGGTGGTGGACGAGAACGACACCTACCGCGAGCTGGCGCCGGCCGGTTTTCGCTTCAGCGCGCTGGCGCAGCCCGACGCGGCGTCCGCTCCCGACGCCAGCCTGGATGCGGCCGCGGCCGCCCTGCGCCAGATCGCCGCGCAGTTCCAGCCGCAGCTCGTGCATGTGCAAAACGTCACGGCCCTGGGGCTGGCCTGCCTGCGCGCCGGCCTGGGGCCGCTGTTGGTCTCCACCTGGGGCGCGTTGGGCCAGGCCGCGGACGGGGAGAGAGTCAGCCTGTCGGCCGCCGCCCGCCAACTGCTGGCCGCGGCCGACGCGCTGATCGTCGACGCCCCCACGCTGCTGGCGCCGGCCCGCGGTCTGGCCCGGCCGGGCGCACGCGTCGAGCTGCTGCCCATGGGCGCGGACATGCAGCGTTTTCGCCCCGGCCGGACGGAGGAGGCGCTGCTCTGGCGCACCCTGTTCGGCATTCCCGACGAGGCCTTCGTGCTGCTCTCGCCGCGCATGTGGGGCGCGTTCTACGGCCATCAGGCGATCCTGACGGCCTATGCGCTGGCCTGGTCCCGCTTTGCCCGCCCGACCCGTCTGGCGCTGGTGGGCCTGGGCGACGGCCCGGCCGCGTTGCCGCACATGGCTGAGGCCTGGCAGGGGATGGCCTCCACCCCCGCGGCCCAGGCTGTGCGTTGGCTGCCGCGCATCAGCTACCGGCAGATGCCCACCCTCTACGCGCTGAGCGACGCCGTGCTCAACTATCCTGAGGTGGATTCCTTCCCCGCTACCCTGGTGGAGGCGGCCGCCTGTCAACTGCCGGTGATCACCCCGCTGCTCCCCACCTACCGTGAGACCTTCGTGGAGCAGTGCTGCACACTGGCGCAGCCGGGCGACCCTGCTGCGCTGGCCGAGGCCATGGTGCAGGTGGTTAACCAGCCGCCGGCCGAGCGTGCGGCGAGGCTGGCCCAGGCGCGCGCCGCGGTGGAGCGGGACTACGACGACGCGCTGATCGCCGGCCGCCTGTGGGCGCTTTGCGAAGAACTGGCGCGAGGAGCCTGAGCCATGCGCATTTTGATGGTAGGTCCCTGGCGGGCGGAGGCCATGCGCCGTCACATCGACTGGGCGCTGGAGGGCGGGGCTGAGGTCTGTGCGGTGGACTATTGGTCGCGGCGCGATCGGGGCCGGCCGACCAGCTTTGAGCTGGCCTATCTGTCGCCGCGCCAGACGGCCGCGCTGATCGGGGCCAAGCCCAACCGCCGGAGCCAGGCAGCCAGCCGGCGGGCCGCGCTGCGGCTGCGCCACATTGCCGCCCACTTCCAGCCTGACGTGATCCATTCCTATATGCTGAACTCCTATACCGACGCCTGCCTGCAAGCGGGACTGCGGCCGCTGGTGGTCTCAGTCTGGGGCTTTCTGAACCGCTGGCTGACAGGGGACGCGACCGCCGAGGACCGTCGTTGGTTGGCGCGCTTGGGTGACAGCGCTCACACCCTGTTGGTTGAAAGCCCTAACTTCCTCCCCGTTCTGCCCCGGCGCCCCTTGGCGTCGGTCAATCTGCTGAGCGCACCGGTCGGTATCGACTATGGCCTCTTTCGCCCTGGCTATCTGGACGAAGCCGCCGCCTGGCGTTTCGTGCTCGACATCCCGCCTGATGCCGTTGTTTTGCTGTCGGCGCGCGGTTGGTCCAAGGTCTATAGCCAGCTTCAGATCGTGCAAGCCTTCGCCCAGGCTTATCATCAATTCGGCAAGCCGATGATGTTGGTCTTGCGCGGGCTGGGGCGCACCAAACGGCCAGAGAGGCTCGCCCAGGACGCGGTCGCTTTGGCAGCCGAACTGGGGGTGGCTCATGCCGTGCGATGGATTCCTAATATCCCCTACGAGGACCTGGCGGCTGTCTACGCGGTGGCCGACATCGTCTTGAACTATCCCATAGCCGACGCCTTCCCATCGACGCTGTTGGAGGCGGCGGCCTGCGGCCGGCCCATCATCACCAGCGACCTGCCGGCCTACCGCAACACCTTTGTCGAGCGCTGCTGCACCCGGGTGCCTCCCAACGATCCGGCCGCGCTGGCCGATGCCATCGTCGCGCTGGCGACGGCCGGCCCGGCCGCCTGGGCCGCTCAGGCCGAACCGGCGCGCCAGGCGGTGTTGGCCGAATACGACGAGGCCACTCAGAAGCAGCGCCTGTGGGCGCTTTACGAGCGGCTGGCAAGCCCTTTGGGGCTGGGGAAGGGTTTGCTGTCAACGTAAACACCGCCAATTCCTGAAACACGATTTGACAGCAGCAAATCCAAACATGATGGCTGCTAAGCTGGAGTCGAGCCTTCAGGCGGGTCGGCGCGCTCAATTCGCATCGGCCAGACCCGGTTAAAGCCTCGACTCCGCGCCATATTTGGAATTGCTGATTTGACGGAATCTGGGTTGCGTGTTATGATTTTGGATAGTTAGTGGCTCGTGAGGTGGATAGCTTGTTGCAGAGACCGATTCATACTTCCAACGTTGCTTCCAGGGTCTATGGCGCCGACGCCGTCATCATCAGTCCAGACGAGGGCATGGTGCGCATGTTGAACCCCACGGCGACCCGCATCTGGCAGTTAGCCGATGGCAGTCGCTCAGTCGAGGAGATCGCGGCAGCGTTGACCGAAGAGTACGAAGTCGAAAGGGATCAGGCGCAGCAAGCGGTTGCCATCTTGTTGGGCGAGCTGACGGAGAAAGGGCTGATTGCCTGGATCGACGCCTAGCGTCGCATCTCGCTTATCATCAGCAGTATTTTCAGGAGGATATCATGGTTGAGACTAGATCCGCAGTTGTGGAGAGCCGTGTTGCTGGCCGACAGAAGTGGCAGGAACCCAAGGTTTTGGTCGAGCGCTCCCTGGTTGCCAATGCCCAGGAGCTTGATCCGCAGGCCGGCCCCCTCTTCGGCCCCTTCAGCACAACCAGCTAACGCCCGCGCTCTGTGGCTGGTTGGTTTGTGTGCAATCTGAGCAACGGCGCTCACGCACTTTTGGAGCAGGGCTCATTAGGGCAATTGCTCTGTTTGTGTTCACATCTTCATCTGCCCGCTGCTCCCGTTGCCACAGCCGTATTGTGACGGCGCCGGCCAGTGCAGGGGCAACGGCCTGATGTCGACGCAAAGATAACCGCGGTGGAACGTCCTCCCAGAGGGCGTTCCACTTTTTTCGTGGAAAGTTCGTTGCCGCTCAGTCATCGGCGCCGGGCCCTTGATTTTGCTTGAGCGGCGGCTTTGGCCTGGTCACGTCGAGCACGCAACCGAGTGAAAGCGCCCTGCGTCGGAGCAGAAACGAAAATTTCATCAAATTGTAAGGTATTGCGCTGTACCGGCGTGTTATAATCAGGACGCCTGCTCAGCCGGCTGAGCAGCAATGCCGCGCGTGCGCCAACATGAGGTGTGTGAACTGTGAAGATGATAACTGCTTTGATTGGACGATTTCTTGCCGTTGGTCTGTTGCTCATCACCGGTGCGGCTCCCGCCGCGGCGGCCCCCATTCCTGCGGAGGAAGCTGGCCAGCTTTCGGCCCACATCGAAACCCCCAGCTTTCAACTGCTGCCCGACGGGGTCGAGGTGGCCGGCTATGCCCTGGACGCGACCGCCGGCGCGCCGCGCCTGCCGCTGCACGGCCTCGCCTTCGATCTGCCCCTCTCGGGCGATTGGGAGCTCACCTTCCAGTCGGTTGGCAGTCGCATCCTGGAGGAACGGGTGACGGTGGCCGCTGTGCCCGCGCCTGACCTGGACCTGAACGGGCCGGTCGCCCCCCAGGAACTCTCGTCGCTGCCCAGCGCCGTGCCGCTGATCGACTGGCAGGATCCTGCCATCTACACCGTCGATGCCTTCTACCCCGCGTCGCCGGTGATCGCGGGCGAGCCGGTGCAGCAGGGAGACCGCCGGGTGTTGCCGGTGCGCGTCTTCCCCTTCCAGTACAACCCCGTCACCCGGCAACTGCGCTACCATCCTGATCTGCGCGTGGCTGTGCGGCTGTTGAACGGCGGAACCCCAGCGCCGGCCGCGGCCAGCGGCGACTTCTACCAGCCCAGCGTGCTGCCCGGCGCGGGCGCGCTGCGCGTCCACACGCGCGAGCAGGGCCTCTATCGTCTCACCTATGCCGATCTGGCGGCCGCGGGGGTGGCCGTCGGCCCCGGCGGCGAGAACCCCGCGACCTTTGCCGTCTACTACAAGGGCCAGCCGGTGGATATTCTGGTCACCGGCGAGGGGGATGGCGCGTTCGATCCCGGCGACCTGGTGATCTTCTACGCTGTGCCTTACGACGGCGGCCGTTTCCAGAACTACAACGTCTATCAGTTCGTCTATGGCGGCGGCCTCAGCGGGCCGCGCATGGGGACGCGCCCGGTCGCCCGGCCCGACAGCTCTGGCGAGATGTTGGACCCCTCGGTGATCACCCAGACGGTGCATATCGAGCGGGATCTGGACTACCGCTCCCTCTACCAGCGGCCGGACTACGCCGATCACTTCTTCGACACAGCCCTCTACGTGAATAGCGCCGCACCAGTGCAGACCGCCAGCTACGACCTGGCGCTGAGTCATCCCATCACCGCCACCGGCGTGGTGCACATCCAGGCGCTGGTGCACGGTGGACAAAATGTAGCGTCCAGCCCGGACCAATCGGCGCTGCTGCGTCTCAACGGCCATGATCTGGGGACCTATCAATGGGAGGACTCGGTCGATCACCTGATCACGACCACGGCCCCGGCCGCCTGGCTGGACGGCGCGCCCAACCGCGTCTATCTGACGGCGGCCACGGCGCAACTGCCTGGCTTGAGCTACTACTGGATCTCCCCTGACTGGGTGCGGGTGAGCTACCCGGCCCGGGCTGAGACTGCCAACGATCGCCTCTACGTGGAAGGGCTGCCCGCGCTGGTCAATCCGGTGATGGCGGTTGGCTTCAGCGACCCGGCCATCTCCGTGGTGGACGTGCGCGATCCCCAGCATCCGCTGCTCTTGAGCGGCGTCGATGTCCAGGCCGACGGCGGCTCTTATGCGGTCTCCTGGAACGAGACGGTGGCCAATCCGGCCTACGCCCTGAGCGCTGCGGCCGGGCTGATCGCGCCCGGTGCGGTGGAACGCGACGAACCCTCGCACTGGGCCAGCGCGGCCAACGCCTATGACTACGTGGTGGTCGTGGGGGCCGAGCGCACCTACAGCGGCGCCACGGCGCTGGGCAGTCAACTGGAGGCGGCCGTGCAGCCGCTGCTGGCGCACCGTGCAGCGCAGAACCTGCGGGTGGCGGCGGTGCGGGTGCAGGATATCTACGACGAGTGGAGCTACGGACGCATCGACCCGCTGGCGATTCGCAGCTTTCTCAACTACGCCGACGCCAACTGGAGCGCGGCCCCGCGCTATGTGCTCCTGTTGGGCGATGGCCACTACGACTTCAACGGCGTCACCAGCCAGACCCTGCCCAACCTGGTGCCTCCCTATCTGGCCGACGTCGATCCCTGGTGGGGCGAGGTGCCGGCCGACAACCGCTTTGTCAGCATCGACAGCCTGGCCGATTACCTGCCCGACATGGCCATCGGTCGCTTCCCCGTCAACAACGTGGCCGACGTGACGGCCATGGTGGACAAAATCCTGACCTACGAGAGCGTCACCTTGAACCCGGAGGGGCTCTGGCAGCAGCGCGCGGCCTATATCGCCGACGACTGCAGCGATCCCGGCGGCAATTTCCATCAGCTCAGCGACTATGGGCGCTTGCAGTGGTTGCCCACAGCCTACGCCAACCGGCGCGTGTACTACGACAACCCCAGCCGGCCGCAGGTCTGCCCCAACGGCACCCACGTCACCTCCAACGCCGATATCCTGCGCGCGGCGACGCGTGCCTTGTTCGACGACGGCTCGCTCTTCTTGCAGTGGTTCGGACATGGCTCTCAGACCAACTGGGGCGGCGTGGCCACCTATTGGCGCAAGGACCCGGCCCTGCAGGCCGCCAACACCCGTTGGCCGTTGACCATGGCCAACGCCTGCCTGACCGGCTACTTCGTCTGGAACTCCTCCTTCGCGAACCAGGGCTACCCCTACATGCAAAGCCTGGCCGAGATCATGGTGCTGGCGCCCCAGCGCAGCTCCATCGCCGACCTGTCGCCGTCGGGCCTGCACGTCGGCAGCGCCCTGCTGACCCTTCAACAGGGCATGCACAGCAAGCTCTTCCAGGAGCGGATCGAGCGGGCCGGCGACGTGGTCGATGCCGCCAAGTACTATTTCTACGAGAATAGCCTTGGCTACCATGATGTGATCGACACCATGATCTTCTTCGGCGACCCCGCGCTGAAGCTGCGCTACCCCACCGGCGACCTCTCCACCTCGACTCTGGAGGTGAGCGAGGCCGTGGCGCTGCCCGGCGCCTCCCTCAACTACACGGCGACGGTCAGCAACAGCAGCATCTTCACCACCACGCAGCCCACGGTGGTGATCGACTATCCACAGCATCTGGTGACGCTGACCGACGCCGGCGGCGGGCTGGACAACGGCGACACCCTGACCTGGAGCCTGGCCGATCTGCCTCCGGGCAGCCAGCAGAGCCGCTTTTTCTCGGTGCAGGTCAATGCCGCGGCCGCGCTGGAGAACTACGATCTGGTGATGCCGGGCGTGGTGAGCAGCTCGATGGCGCCCAGTGTCCCCTTGCAGGCGTTGACGACGATCCTGACCGAGCCCGATGCGGTGACGTCGAGTCTGACGGGCAACCGCGCCTGGCTGCCCCCCGGCTACCCCTTCACCGGCACGCTGACCATCTCTCACACCGACAGCCTGCCGGCGCCGGGGGTGCAGGCCACCATGACGCTGCCGACAGAGTTGGGCGAGCCCACCTGGCTGGCGGCCAGCTCCGGCGTCCTGGTCTATCATCCAGACAGCCATGCCATCACCTGGAACGGCGCTGTGCCGGCCGGCGCTCCCACGACGTTGGCCTGGAGCAGCGTCATCTCCCCGCAGTTGGCCGCCTGCGGCGCGCTTCAAGTCGAGGCGGCGGTGCGCTATCGGGATGTGGCCACGCCGCAGACTGTGGCCATCAACCTGGCTGTGCCCGACGTCAACTGCAGCGGCAGTGTGACCGTGGCCGATATTCAGGAGCTCAGCGCGCGTTGGGTGTCGCCGGTCGGGTCTCCCACCTACCATCCGCGCTACGATCTGAACGCCGACGACGTCATCGACCTGTTGGACATCATCCTGGCGGCCGAGGCCTGGAACTGACCGCCAGAGAGACGCCGATTCTCATCACATACGCTGCCATCATGGCCAGCGACCAGGAGGTTTGAGCAATGACACTGATGACAAAACAGGCCGGCCGCGGCCTGCTGGCCCTGCTGCTGCTGGCTGTGCTGGCCGGTCTGCCCACCGGCGCCTTGGCCGAACCGGCCATGCCGCCCGCGCCCGATGCCGTCGATCTGGAATACTTCATCGGCGCGGCGCACTACCCCAACTACATCCTGCTGGAATGGCAATCGGTCAGCGAGGTCTCCACGACCAACTTCCGCCTGAAGCGCGGCGTGACGCCCAATCCAGCTCAGGCCGTGGTGATCACCACCCCGGTGATTCCCGCCCACCCCGGCTCGGCTATGGGCTATTACTATGCCTATCAGGACAGCGCCGGCCTGGTCCCCGGCACGATCTACTACTACTGGATCGAGGACCAGGATATGAACAACGTCTGGAACCAACACCTGGATGATCCCAATCTCAACCCGGTGGTGCCGTGGGGCTGCTCGGTGTACGACGTGATCTGTGACTTCGTCATCGACAGCCAGGACATCACGGCGCTGGCCAGCCGCTGGAACTGTGCGCTGGGCAATTCCTGCTACGACCCTCATTTCGACGTCAACGCCGACAATGTCATCAACATCCGCGATGTGATGCTCAGCGCCAGCCGCTGGAGCTGCGTCATCGCTCAGCCCTGCTATCTCTGAGCGGGCGCCTATGAATGGCCAGGGACCTCCCAGGACTGACAGTCCGCCCAAGGACCGTCAGTCCTGCGTCCTCGTCCTCCTTGTCCTCGCTTTGCTTCTGGCCTTGGCGGCTGGGCAGACTGCCCGCTACTGGCGCTACTTCCCCATGTTCATCGGCGACCAGGGCTGGTTCCTCCAGGTCGCGACGCGTCTCAGCCAGGGGGAAACGCTCTATTCCCAGGTCCTCTGGGCCTATGGGCCTCTGTCCGCCCAGGCGCTGGCGGCTCTTTTTCGGCTCGGGGGACCCAACGCCGGCCTGGCCACGCTGATCAACGGCCTGTTGGCCGCGGCCTCGCTGCTCTTCAGCTATGCCGTTGTGCGCAGCCTCTTGCGTCCGCTGGATGCTGTGATCGTGGTCGCCTTTGCGGCCGTGACCGGCGGCCACATGGCGGGCGACCTGATCCACCAGCATCTGCTGGTCTACAATCAGTCGGTATCGTGGGGCATGGCGACCAGCCTGGGCGCGTTGGCCGCCGCGCTGCGTTGGCATCGCACGCAGCGCCAGCGCTGGCTGCTGCTGGCCGGCGCAGCCGCCGGACTGGCCGGGCTGGCCAAGCTGGAGTTCGGCGTCACGGCGATGGTGGTGACGGCCGTGCTGCTGCTGGGGAGCCGCGCTCCCATCCGCGCCTGGCTGGGTTGGCTGGCGGCCGCTGGGCTGGTCGTGGCGCTGGGCCTCGCCTGGCAGGCCAGCGCGTCCGGCTGGCAGGCGTTGTGGCGCGGCTATAGCGGCTACGACATGATCGCTCAGGGCGCCTTCTGGGGCTCCGAGTTGGGCGCCAAGCGCTGGCTGGTCAGCGTGGCGGCCTTCTGGCTGGCCGTGGTCTTGTTCTGGCTGGGCTGGCGCAGCGCAAACCGCTGGCGCTGGTTGCTCTATGCCGGCGGCGTGGCCAGCCTGGGCTTAGGGGTCGTCGCGGTGGCATCGATCGTCGTGCTGCGCTTTCCCCAGACCATGGCGTCAGAGATCAGTTGGCGCTGGTGGCTGAGCGGGATCGCCCAGTGGCTGATGGCCGCGCCCTGGGCCCTGTTGACGCCGGCGTTGCTGGCGGCAGCCTGGTTGGGACGGCGATATCAGGCGCCGCCCCCCTGGTGGGCGCTGTGGGCCTTTGCGCTGCTGGCCAACCTGCGCCTGTTGCTGCTGGGCTTCAGCAGCGGTGTGGCCATTGCCCCCAGCCTGGCGCTGTTCTTCTGGCTGGCCGCCGCGCACCATGCGGCAAAACAGCAGCCAGGTTCAGCCGGCCAAGGGGGGTGGCGCCCCATCGCGCTGGCCCTTCTGCTGACCCTGACCCTCCTCAACCTGTTGGCGCAGGCGCTGACGCCGGACGTGCCGGCGCGCGCCGAGCGGGCCTGGCTGTCCACCAGCCTGGGCGGCATCGCCATCGACGACCCGGCCGGCGCGGCGCAGGCGGCCGCGCTCCAGGCCAGCGTCGCCGCTCAGGCGTTGCCCGACGACGCGCTTTTTGCCCACGGCTGGGGCGCGGCCTGGTACCTGCTCACCGGGCGCGCCAATCGGACCCGCTTCGACGTGGTGTTAGGCGGCATGATCCGGCCGGGGGGCGCTGAACTGGTTCAGTTGGAGCAGCAGCTCCTGCAAGAGCCGCCGGCCGTGGTGATTCTGCCCGTGGAGTATTGGCCGCGCGGCGCCGAAACGCAGCCAACGCCCAACCGTTACTTCGCCATGCCTGGCAACTTGCAGCAGTGGTGGGACAGCCTGCGGCGCGACTACGTGGCCGCGCCCACAGACGATTCCGCCCAATGGGTGATGCTATGGCG
>JAKQCW010000034.1 GCA_029558955.1 Chloroflexota bacterium | reverse complement strand
GCCCACAATCAGGGGGAAACCACGGTTTCCCTGAACCCGGCCAAGGTGTTCACCTTCGATCTGGCCTCCCTCAGCACGTTGAACGCGCTGGGTGTGGAGGTGGCCGGTGTGCCTGACTTCGCCTTCCCCGACTCGTTGGCGCAGTATGCGTCCGACCGCTATCTGAAGATCGGTTCGCTGTTCGAGCCAGACTACGAGGCGATCAGCGCCGCCGACCCTGATCTGATCATCGTCTCAGCGCGTTCGGCTGCGGTTTTCCCGCAGTTGGCAGAGATCGCGCCGACCATCGACCTGTCGGCCGACAACACCCAGTATCTGGCCAGCCAGTTCCACAACGCCGAGATCCTGGGGCAGCTCTTCGGCAAGCAGGCAGAGGTCGCCGACCTGGAGGCCAAGATCCAGGCCAGCATTGAGGCGGTTCAGGCGCAGACGGCCGAGGCTGGCACGGCGCTGATCGTCATGGTCAACGGCGGCGAGGTGACGGCCTATGGCCCAGGCTCGCGCTTCGGCTGGATTCACGATGAACTGGGCTTCACGCCGGCGGTCGAGGATGTCGAGCAGGCGACCCACGGCGAGGCCATCTCCTTCGAGTTCATTCTGGAGGCCAACCCTGACTGGCTGATCGTCATCGACCGCGATGTGGCCGTCGGCGAGCAGGCTGAGGCCGCAGCCGTCGTGCTGGACAACGAGCTGGTCGGGCAGACCACCGCCTGGCAGCAGGGCCAGGTGATCTACATCAACCCCTCCAACTGGTACATCGTCACCGGCGGCCTGGGCGCGATCCAGGAGATGGTGGACGAAATCGGCGGCGCGTTGGCCAAGTGATGCCCCAAGCCGTGGCCTGGCAGAGACCGGCGCCAGTTGATCGGTAGCTGCTGGCATGGCGGAGTCGAGGCGTCAGTCAGGTTCTGTGCGGAACCCGGCTGAAGCCTCGACTCCGAACTTTCTTGAAACAGTCCGTCGCTCGGGCCGGTCTCCGACCGAGGCCCGTTGGTTTCATCCATCGCAATGCCGGGCGCCTGTCGATAGATAATCCGTTGCTCGGGCCGGTCTCCGACCGAGGCCCGTTGGTTTCATCCATCGCAATGCCGGGCGCCTGTCGATAGATAGTCCGTTGCTCGGGCCGGTCTCCGACCGAGGCCCGTTGGTTGTGTGTCGAAGGAGTGTGCCGTCATCATCCTGCGCAACACCATTCCCCAAAAGCAGTTCAGCATAGCCGTCGCGGTCGTGGCAGTATGTGCGGTCATCAGCCTGTTCATCGGCGTGAGCAATGTCACCCCCGCGCTGCTGCTCTCCCGCACGGAGGATAGCCACACGCTCCAGGTGTTGTTGGTCAGCCGGATCCCCCGCACTCTGGCCATTCTCCTGGCCGGCGGCTCCATGGCCGTGGTCGGGATGATCATGCAGCTTCTGGCGCGCAACAACTTCGTCGAACCCTCCACGGCCGGCACCGTTGAGGCGGCGACGCTGGGCCTGTTGGCGGTGGCCATCGTGGCGCCCGGCATCCCGCTGATGGGCAAGATGCTGGTGGCCAGCCTTTTTGCCCTGGCGGGCACCGTGCTCTTCCTGCGCATCCTGCGCATGGTTCCGCTGCGCTCGGTGCTGGTGGCGCCGCTGATCGGCATCATGCTGGGCGGGGTGATCGGCGCGGTGACCACCTTTTTCGCCTACCGCCTGGATCTGTTGCAGTCGCTGAATGCCTGGATGACGGGCAGCTTCGCCGGCGTCCTGCGCGGCCGCTACGAGCTGCTGTGGCTCTCCTTGGTCATGATGGTGGTGGCATACATCACCGCCGACCGTTTCACCGTGGCCGGCATGGGACAGGACTTCACCACCAACCTCGGCATGAACTACAACCAGGTCTGGGCCTTGGGGCTGATCATCGTGGCGCTGGTGACCTCGGTCGTGGTGGTGACGGTGGGCATGATCCCTTTCTTGGGGCTGGTGGTGCCCAACATCGTGCGCACCATTTTCGGCGACAACATGCGGCGTTCGGTGCCGTGGGTGGTGGTTTTCGGCGCCGGTTTCATGCTGATCTGTGACATCATCGGGCGCACCCTGCGCTACCCCTATGAAATCCCGGTGGGTGTGGTGGTCGGCGTGGTCGGCAGTGTGCTCTTCCTCTATCTCCTGCTGCGGAAGGATGCTCATGTCGCTTGAAATTGCCTCCAGGATCGTCGCTGCCCCGCGCACCGTCGTCCTTTCGCGGCCGCTGAAGCGCATGCTGATTCTGGGGGTGCTGGTCGCGATCGTGGTTGTTCTCTTCATGACGCTGAATGCCCGAGGCAACTGGGGCTTTGTCTTGCGCTTCCGCGGCGTAAAGATCGCGGCCATGGCCCTGGTCGCCTACGCCATCGCCGTCTCGACGGTGCTGTTCCAGACCGCCTCCAACAACCGCATTCTCTCCCCCTCCATCATGGGCTTCGATGCGCTCTATGTGCTGATCCAGACCATGCTGATCTTCGTTTTGGGCGCTCAGCGCGCGGTCGCCATCCATCCCCAGGTGCGCTTCCTGGCTGAGGTGTTCATCATGGTCGCCTTTGCCGGGCTGCTCTATCGCTGGCTGTTCGGCAAAAGTCGCCGCAGCTTGCATCTGTTGATTTTGGTGGGCATCATCTTCGGCGTGCTCTTCCGCAGCGCCACCAGCATGATGCAGCGCATGATCGACCCCAACGAGTTCTCCGTCCTGCAAGACCTGCTCTTCGCCAGTTTCAACAGCTTCGACCGGCAACTGCTGCTGCTTTCCGCCCTGCTGATCGGCGGCGCGTCGCTGGCCGCATGGCGCATCGCGCATACTTTCGACGTGCTGGCCTTGGGGCGAGAGACGGCCATCAACCTGGGCGTGGACTATCAACGGACGGTGTCGGTCATCCTGGTGGTGGTGACCATCATGGTGGCGGTGTCCACGGCGCTGGTGGGGCCGGTGACCTTCTTCGGGCTGTTGGTGGCCAACCTGGCCTATCTGCTGATCGGCACGCACAAGCACCGTTGGATTCTGCCCTGCGCCGTGGCGCTGGCGCTGATCTTCCTGATCGGCGGACAGTTGATCGTGGAACGGATCTTTGCGTTCAACACCAGTCTGAGCATCATCGTTGAGTTTTTCGGAGGAATCATGTTCATTGTGCTGCTCATCCGGGGGATCGCGCGATGATCGAAACCCAGGGCATCACCAAAGCCTACGACAAGACGGTGGTGGTCGACAATGTCACGCTGCAGATCCCGGCGGGCGGCGTCACCTCGATCATCGGCCCCAACGGCGCGGGCAAATCCACCCTGCTCTCCATGGTCAGCCGCCTGCTGCCCATGGACCGCGGCCGCGCCCGCGTGGCCGGGCTGGATGTGAGCGCCACGCCCAGCGATGCGCTGGCGCGCCGCCTCTCGATCCTGCGCCAGGACAACCACATCGGCTCGCGGCTGACGGTGCGCGATCTGGTCGCCTTTGGGCGCTATCCCTACTCCAAGGGCCGCCCCACGCCGGAGGACATGGGCCACGTGCGCACCGCGCTGGGCTATCTCAACCTGGGCAGCTTGGCCGACCGCTTTCTGGATGAGCTCTCCGGCGGGCAGCGGCAGCGGGCCTTCGTGGCCATGGTGCTCTGCCAGGACACCGACTATGTGTTGCTGGACGAGCCGCTGAACAATCTGGACATGAAGCACGCGGTCACCATGATGCAACTGCTGCGCCGCACGGCCGACGAGCTGGGCAAGACCATCGTGTTGGTGCTGCATGACATCAACTTCGCCTCCTGCTACTCTGACTACATCATTGCCATGAAAGATGGGCAGGTGGCCTTTCAGGGCAGCCCCCGGGAGATCATCCGGCCGGAGATCCTGCGCCGCGTCTATGATATCGACATCGCCGTGCATGACATGGACGGCAATCGCATCGCCGTCTACTATTCAGCCAACGGCTTGGTCAACGGCGCGGCCGGCGGCGCGGCCGGCGGCCACGCCCCTCGGGAAATCATCCCGGCCGGGAACGACCGGGTTCACTGACACCGGCAAATCTGAGATTTGACACAAGAAGGAAAAGAGACTATGAATGCAGAAGCGCGCGTGGCCACTGGCAACGCCTCCCATTACATCAAGGTGCTGTGCAACCATTTCAGCCGCAAAGTCACCGCCCAGTTTGACGCCACTCAGGGCAACGTTCAGTTCCCCTACGGCCTCTGCCAGTTGTCAGGCGATGCTGAAACGCTGCTCTTGCAGGTCCAGGCTGACGACGCCCAGCAGCTTGAGCAGCTCAAGGATGTGGTCGGCGGGCACCTGGAGAAATTCGCCCGCCGCGGCGAAGTCATCACCGTGGTCTGGCAAGACATCCCGTAGCATTCACCCCGAAAACCGCGCGGGCCGGTCTCCCAGAAAACCGCTCGGGCCGATCTCCCAGAAAGCCGCTCGGGCCGGTCTCCGACCGAGCCCGCCAACCCAGAAAACCGCTCGGGCCGGTCTCCGACCGAGTCCGTCAACCCAAAGCCGCTCGGGCCGGTCTCCGACCGAGCCCGCCAACCCAAAGCCGCACGGGCCGCTCTCCGACCGAGCCCGTCAACCCAGAGCCGCTCGGGCCGGTCTCCGACCGAGCCCGCCACTCCAAAGCCGCTCGGGCCGGTCTCCGACCGAGCCCGCCAACCCAAAGCCGCACGGGCCGGTCTCCGACCGAGCCCGCCAACCCAAAACCGCTCGGGCCGGTCTCCGACCGAGCCCGTCAACCCAGAGCCGCTCGGGCCGGTCTCCGACCGAGCCCGCCGCCGAACACCCCTGATATCACAGGCCGCAAGCTATGGACCCAAACATCCCCGAATCCATGAGTGAGAGCGTCGAGATGTACCTCCTGCGCATCGCGCTCTTGCAGGAGGACGACCATCCAGTGCCCATCTCGGCCCTGGCGGAAGAGATGGCCGTGTCGCCGGTCTCCACCAATCAGATGTGCCGCAAGCTGGAGGAGCGCGGCATGGTCCACTACGAGCCGTACAAGGGGGTCACACTGACCCTGCACGGCGAGGCGGTGGCCATGCGGGTCTTGCGCAAGCGGCGACTGTGGGAGGTGTTTCTGGCGGAGCGGCTGGGGCTGGAGCCCACACAGGCCGAGGAGATCGCCTGTCGCTTCGAGCACGTGACCCCCGATGGGCTGGCCGAACGGCTTTCCGGCTACCTGGGCAACCCCACCCTCAGCCCGCAGATGGAGCCGATACCCCCCAGCATCGGCGCGGCCGTTCGCCGGCCGCGGCTGGCGCTCAGCCTGCTCAGCCCCGGCCAACAGGCCCAGGTCTGCCAGATCAACGCCGACGGCCAGGTGCGCGATTTCCTGCGCACCCGTGGCCTCGGCCCCGGCGCGACGTTCAGGGTGCTGGCGGTCGCCGGCGACGGCGGACTGCTGCTGGAGACCACGCAGGGCGTGCTGAACCTCTCGACCGAGATCGTGCAGTTGGTGGAGGTGACGCTGACGCGCAGCCCGGCCGGCGCGCCGGCCAGCCCTGGGGCCGAAGCGCCGGCGGCCTAGCGCCCGCCGGCGGGGCTGCTGCTGCGGCTATAGGTGAATGCGCCCGCCTCAGCAGACGCGCACATCCTTCACCTGCAACGCCAGCGGGGTCAGCACGTTGCGCAGCGTCGTGTCATCGGGGCCGGCCACCTTGAACATCAGCTCAGAGGTGCTGGGGTCTTCGCCGGCGAAGGTGCCCAGCGCGATGATGTTCCCGCCAGCCTCGAAGATCGCCTTGCTCAGCTCGGCGATCTCGCCGGCGCGGTTGGGCACCAGGACGCTGACCCGCACCCCCATCTGCCGGGCGCCCAGCATCTCCAGCATGATCTTGAAGAGATCGGTTTCGGTGATGATGCCGACCACCTTGCCCGCGCGCACCACCGGCAGGCCGCCGATCTTGTTGTCGATCATCACCCGGGCCGCCTCCTCGATGGGGGTGTCCTCGGAGATGGTCATCACCTTCTTGGTCATCACCTGGCTGACCTTGATCTTGCTGACCAGGTAGTTGATCTCCCAGACGCTGAGCAGGGTGGCCTGGGTGGGGGAGGCGTTGAGCAGGTCGCCTTCCGTCACGATGCCGACCAGCTTGCCATCGTGGATCACCGGCGCGCGGCGGATGCGCTCGCGTCGCATGAAGGCCTGAGCATCCAGCGCGGACATCTCAGGGGAGACAGTCAGAACAGGGTGGGACATGCGTTCACCGACTAGCATGGAACCTCCTACGCAACGGTTGTTTTAGGCTTCGCTCTTTAATGCTGGCTTGTGGAACCCGCGGCGGGCTTTCAGCGCCTCGAGCACGGCCGGGATGACCGAGATCACCACAATGGCCACGATGACCAACTCAAAATTGCGCTGCACGAAGGGGATGTTGCCGAAGAAATAGCCCAGCGCAGCAAAGATGCCGACCCACGTGATGGCGCCGATGATGTTCCAGCGCAGGAAAAAGCCGTAGTTCATCTGGCTGACGCCGGCCACAAAGGGGGCAAAGGTGCGCACGATGGGCACGAAGCGGGCCAGGAAGATGGCCTTGCCGCCATGTTTGTCGAAGAAGGCGTTGGTGCGCTCCATGTGCTCCTTCTTGACCCATTTCACCTCGCCTGAATAGGCCTTGCTCCCCACGCGGTGGCCGATCCAGTAGTTGACGGTGTCGCCCAGGATGGCCGCGAGGGAGAGCACGATGAAAAGGGCCCAGATATTGAGCGCGCCGCGCGCCGCAAAGGTTCCTGCGGCAAAGATCAGCGAGTCGCCCGGCAAAAAGGGCATCACCACCACCCCGGTCTCGACGAAGATGATGGCAAAGAGCACCGCCAGCGTCCACGCGCCATATTGAGCGATGATATCGCTCAGATAGGTGTCGACGTGCAGGATGAAATCTATGACCTGTCCAATCAAATTCATGTTTCTCTCACTCAACGGCAACTATTCGAACATCGACGCCGGGCGTTTGATGCGGCGTGGGCGGCGGCCCTGGCCAGGTCACGCCACACCGATCACTGAGCGCCAGCCTGGCGTCTGAGCAGTAACCATTGCCTAAAGAAATGGGCGATGCGGCGCGCCGCCGGCTGTCCAGACAGCCAGACGACCAGGGCCAGATCGCCGCTCAGACCAAAGCGCCATTATAGCATCAGGGCAAGCCAGGCACAAACGCCGCTGGCAGCAATTCCAAACAAAGCGCGGAGTCGAGGCTTTAGCCGGGTCGGGACAAGGCGCGGAGTCGAGGCTTTAGCCGGGTCTGGGCGATGCCAGTTGAGCGCGCGA
>JAKQCW010000031.1 GCA_029558955.1 Chloroflexota bacterium | reverse complement strand
GGCCGGCCGCGCGGGCTGTTCAGCGCCGCCCCCTTGCAGCCGCACCAGCCGCGCGTAGACCCCGTTGCGGCGCAGCAGCTCCTCGTGGCGGCCCTGTTCGACCACGCCGCCGCGCTCCAGCACCACGATCTGATCGGCGTTGCGGATGGTGGAGAGGCGATGGGCGATGACGAAGGTGGTGTGGCCCGCCATCAGCCGCTCCAGCGCGCTCATCACCAACTCCTCCGACTCGGCGTCCAGCGCCGCGGTCGGTTCGTCCAGGATCAGGATCGGTGCATCGCGCAGCAGGGCGCGGGCGATGGCGATGCGCTGGCGTTGCCCACCCGACAGGGTGCTGCCGCGCTCTCCCACCACCGTGTCGTAGCCGCGGGGCAGGCGCACGATGAACTCGTGCGCGTTGGCAGCTACGGCCGCGGCGAGGATCTCCTCCTCGCTGGCCTCCGGCCGGCCATAGGCGATGTTGTCGCGCACCGAACGGGCAAAGAGCACCGACTCCTGCGGCACGATGGCGAACTGGCGGCGCAGGTCGTCCAGGCGGATCTGGCGAATATCGACCCCGTCCAGCACAACCTGGCCGCCGCTGACGTCGTAGAAGCGCAGCAGCACGCTGGCGATGGTGGACTTGCCCGCGCCGGTCGCGCCCACCAGGGCCACCACCTGCCCCGGCTGCGCCTGAAAGCTCAGGTTGCGCAGGATCGGCTTGTCCGGCGCGCTGGGATAGGCGAAGTTCACCCCGCGAAAGACGACCTCGCCGCGGGCGCGCCCCAAGGGCGCGGCATCGGGCGCGTCGTGGATGCCCACGTCGGCGTCCAGCACCGTCGCCAGCCGTTCGCCGCTGGCCGCGGCCTTCTGCAGGTTGGCGGTGATCTTGCTGAAGTGGCGCAGCGGGCGGTAGATGTCCCGCAGGTAGGCCATAAAGATCAGCAGCTCGCCGATGGTGAACTGGCCCAGCAGCACCTGCGCCACGCCGTACCAGATCACCGCCGCGGTGCTGGTCGCCTGGACGAAGTCGACCGCCGGGCTGAAGGAGGCTTCCCAGCGGATCGACTGCAGCGCCGACTTGATGCGGTCCCGCCCGCGCGCCTCGAACTCCGCCTGCTGCCGCGGCTCGCGGCCGAAGGCCTTGACCTCGCGGATCGAGCTCAGCGTCTCCAGGGTCAGGTTGGCCATCTCCCCTTCCTGGTCGCGCGCCACCTTGGCGGCCGCGCGGATCTTCTGGCGAAAGCTGACGTAGAGGAAGAGCATCAGCGGCACGTAGGCCAGCACGATGACGGAGAAGCGCCAGTTGACGAACCACATCACCACCGCGAAGCCGATGAACTTGACCGTATCCACCACCAGCTCGCCCAGGCTGTTCACCAGCGCGTCCATGATGCGGGCCGCGTCGTCGGTGACCCGCTTCAGCACATCGCCGATGCGGCTCTGGTCGAAGAAATGCAGCGGCAGGCGCTGCACGTGGCGGAAGACGTCGGAGCGCAGGGCAAAGGTGGCGCGCACCTGGACCTGGCCGCTGACATACTCGAAGGCGAAGCTGGCCGCGCCCATGGCCAGGGTGATCGCCAGCATCATCAGCCCCAGCACCGCCGTTAGCACCCGCTGATCGCTGCCAAAGGTGTCGGTCAGCCAGAGGCCGAAGGGGGTGGACATGGGCTGGCCGCCGAGCACGTTGTCGACGATGATCTTCAACGGCCAGGGCGCGAGGATGTCCAGGCCGGCGACCGCCAGGATCAGCAGCGCGGAGAGCAGCAGCAGCGGCCAAAAGGCCCGCAGATAGCGCAGATAGCGCGCGTCGATCCCCAGCAGCGGCATCTTTCGGCTGCGCGGTTTCATGATTGCCGCTCCAGGCACAACTCGGCCCGCGCCAGTAGCGGGTCGAAGGTGTGCGCCAGGCCGGGCCGCGGGGCCACCACGTTGAGCAGGCGGAAGAAGGTGGCCGCCTGATACCAGGCCCAGCGGCGCAGAAAGGCGTCGTCCACGGCCGCGTGCCGGGCGTAGCTGGCCATGAACTGCTGCCCCTCGGCGGCCAGCGCGTCCAGGTCGGCCAGGCGGTCCAGCCCCAGAAAGGCCAGGTGCGCGGTGAAATTGGCCGCGTCCATGGCCGGATCGCCCAGGGAGAGCAGGTCGAAGTCGATCAGCGTCAGCCGGGCGCGGTGAAAAAGCACCTGGCTGTAGTAGAAATCGCGGTGCACCACGGTCAGCGCCGGCGGCTGGGGCAGCGCCGCGGCCCAGTGCGCCAGCGCCGCGGTCAGGGCCAGCACGCGCGCCGCCTGATCGGGCCGCCCGGCCAGGATCGTCGCGCGGTAGGCGTCCAGGCGTTCGGTTTCGTCGTCCAGGCGGTAGGGGTGCAGCGCGGTCTCCTCCCCCGCGGCCGGCAGGGCGGTCCGGTGCAGCTTGGCCAGCGCCTGGCCGCAGCGCATCACCGGCGTCGCCAGCGGGTCGCCGGTGGCCAGCTCGTTCAGCGTGACGCCCGGCGCGCGCGCCTGCACCTGCATGCGCATCGCCGGCGCATAGCCCAGGGAGCGGGGCACACATACCTGGTCGCTGGCATCTGGCCCGAAGCCGTCCCGCCAGAGCTGCTGCTGCAAGGCGTGCAGCCGGCCGCCCCGCTCATCGCGGAACACCTTGCCGATCACCTGGCGCGGCGCGGCGGACAGCCCCGACTGCCCGTGCAGGTGATAGGCCAGCACGCAGCGCCGCTGTGGCTTGTATTTCAGCACCTCGATGGCGTCCACGTGCAACAGGTCCCGCCGATCCATGGCTCCGGCCTCCACCAGAACCTCGGCCAGCAGGGGCGCGGCCAGGTCGGGCCGCGTGGCCCGGTAGAGCCGCTGGCGCAGCTTGGCGTCGAGGATGGGCAGGTCGGGCGCGCCCCCCGCTGTGGCCGGCGTCGGCGCCTCCTGGTCTTTCCCGGCCGGCCGAACCCAGTCTACCACCTGGCGGGCGTTGCCGGCCCAGGTGTGGCGCGTCAACACATCCACCGCGCCCTGCCAGGCCAGCGCGCGGGCGTGCGCCGGTTCCTGCACCAGGCGGCTGATCGACGCGGCCAGGGCCGCGTCGTCGCCGGGCGGGTAGAGCGCGCCGTTGACGCCGGGCTGGATCAGGCGGGCCGGCTGGCCCACGGCCGCGGCCACGGTGGGCACGCCACAGGCCAGGTACTCGAACAGCTTGAGCGGCGAGAAGTAGAAGTCCTCGCCCACCTCGGGCGCAGCGTGCGGGCTGACGGCCACATCCATCGCGGCCAGGTGCGCCGGCACCTCGCTGTGCGGCACGGCGCCGGTGCAGGTGACCGCGCCGGCCAGGCCATCCCGCGCGACCGCCTCCAGCAGCGCTGGGTCCATCTCTCCCACCAGCAGCAGGTGATAGGCCCGATCGGCCGCGTGCAGGCGGGCGAAGGCGCGCAGCAGGGTGGGGCCGTCGTGCCAGGGGCGCATCCGGCCGGCAAAACCCACCACGATCCGCCCGTGCAGACCCCAGCGGTGACGCACGCTGCCCCCGCGCACGGCCGGGTGGAAGTGCTGCGGATCGACGCCGTTGGGCGTGACGTGAACCCGGCCAGGGTCGGCCCCGCGCTGCACCACATAGTCGGCCAGCGATTGCGAGACCACGGCCAGGTGGTCGGCGGCGGCAAACTGGGTCGCTTCGATCTGGCCGGCCAGCGCGTCGTCCTCCAGGCTGCGGTGGCGCGCGGCCTCGGCGCGCAGCGGCGCGTTGACCTCCAGCACCAGCGGCAGGCCGGCGGCCGCGGCCAGCCGCGCGCCGGCGTCGCTCCACAGCGAGTAGCGCTCGTAGAGGAGCTGGCAGGGGTTGGCAGCCAGCCAGTCCAGCGCGGCCGCGGTCAACGCCCCGGCGTCGGCCGACGGAACGGCGACGACCTCGGCCCGCGGCGCTGGGCCCTCCTCCGGGCCAGGGCGGGGGGTGAGGATGGTCACCGTGTGGCCGGCCTGCACCAGGGCGTCGGTCAGGGCGCGCACGTGTACGGCGGCGCCCTTGTGACCGCGCACGGGGATGCCGCGGTCGGCGCAGAGGTAGAGGATGTGCATCAGGCCAGCACCTCCTCCAGCGGCGCGACCGCGGGCATGGCCGGCAGCAGCAGTTCGGCGGCGGCGTCCGCGCCGGACCGGGCCGGCCGGTGGGGCGGCGCGACCGGCTCGCTCAGCCAGGCGCGCAGTTGGCCGACGTTGCGGCGCAGGTCGAAGCACTGCTCCACCTTGCGCCGCGCGTTGGCGCCCAGCGTCCGGCGCAGCGCGTCGTCGTGCAGCAGCAGGGCCAGCGCGTCGGCCAGCGCCGGCACATCCTCGGGCTGCGTCAGCAGGCCGTTGACGCCGTGGTCCACGATCTCCGGATTGCCGGTGACGGTGGTGGCGACCACGGGCAGGCCGCAGGCCATCGCCTCCAGCAGCACGGTGGGCAGGCCGTCGCGGTTGCCGTCGCGGGCCACGATGCAGGGCAGGGCAAAGAGCGCGGCCCGCTGATAGTCGGCCAGCAGCGCGTCCTGCGGCTTAGGCCCCACCAGGGCGACGCGTTCCTCCAGGTGCAGATCGGCGATCAGGCTGGCCAGCCGTGCCCGCTGCTCGCCGGCGCCGACGATCTCACAGCGGAAGTCCAGGCCGCGCTGCGCCAACAGCGCGCAGGCCTCGATCAGCTGCGCAAAGCCCTTCTTCTCCACCAGCCGGCCCACGGCCAGGATCAGCCCCGGCTGGCGGGCGACGCGCGGGTTGGGCTTGAAGGTGCGCAGGTCGATGCCGTTGTACAGGCAGCGCACGTCGCCCCCCGCGCCGTTCTGGATCTGGCGCAGATAGGCCTGGTTGAAGCGGCTGACGGTGACCACAAAGCGGGCCGCGCCCATCTTGTGTCGCAGGGAGGCCGGGCTGACGTCGTCATGGAAGATGTCCTTGGCGTGGGCGGTGAAGCTGTAGGGGATGCCGGTCAGACGGGCGACCATGCCGGCGACGCGGGTGGCGCTGGAGGCGAAATGGGCGTGCAGCGCGTCCACCGGCTGGCGCAGCAGGTGCGCGGCGATGACGCCGGCCTGCAAAAAACGCTTCAGGCCAAAGGGCTGCTCCAGCCCCTCGGCGTAGGCGCGCAGCTCGGCGTAGGCGTCGGGCCAGGCCGCGGCCACGACCAGATGCGCGGCGCGCACCCGCTCCGGCTCCACCTGCGGATACTGCGGCACGTAGACCACGTTGGCCTTGACCCGCGCCAGGCTGGCGTGGAAACGGCCATCGTCCGGCTTGCGCAGCGAGTAGATGCGCACGTCTACCCCCTGCCGCTCCAGCTCCAGGATCTCGTTGACGACGAAGGTTTCGGAGAAGCGGGGGTACATCTTGAGGACGTAGGCAATATGGGTCATGGTGCGGCTCCTTGGCTGAATGACGGCCCGTTCAGATGGCGGGCGCCGGTTGAACCGCGCCGGCGCCGTTCAGGCCCTGCATGACGACGCCGCGCTGCAGGCGCGAGGGGGGACGGTAGACCGCCTCCGGGTGCAGCAGGCCGCTGATCGCGCGGCTGATGTTCTCCAGGCCGTTCAGGTTGAGGGTGGCCGCGGGCGGCGGGCCGTGCTGCGCCGCGTCGATGGCCTGGCGCAGGTTGGCGGGGGTGAGCGCCTCCGGCGGCAGCAGGTGCGCCAGGCCGCGCTCGGCCAGCAGCGTCGCCCGTATACGCTGCTCGGCGCGGGTGTGGCCGCGCGGGATGAGCAGGCTGCGTTTGCCCAGCGAAAGGATCTCGCACACACTGTTGTAGCCGGCCATGCTGATCACCAGATCGGCCGCGGCCAGGTAGCTGTCCAGGTCGGCGGTGAACTCCATGAAGCTGACGGGCAGGCCGGCGGCCAGCCGGCGCAGCGCCTGACGCTTGGCCTGGGCCATCATCGGCCCGGTGACCAGCAGGCTGTGGACGGGCGGGGGGGCGCCCTGGCCCAGCATCTCCAGGTAGGTTTTCAGGATCTCGAAGCCGTCGCCGCCGCCGCCCACCGTGGCCACGTGCAGCGGCCGGTCGTCGATGCCCAGCTCGCGGCGCACCTCGGCGGCCGGCCGGGCCGGCGCAGCGCGGCGCAGATAGCCGCAGGAGATCAGCTTGCCGGCGGCCGCGGCCGACATCCCATAGGCCGTCACCGGGTCGAAAAAGGCCCGCTCGCCGTAGAGCAGGATGGCGTCGTAGGTGTGGGCGTGCAGGTGGGCGATCCCCTGCTCCTGCCACTCGCGGCGGGTGGCCTCGGGGCTGTCCTCGATGTCGCGCATGCCCAGCACCAGCCGGGTCTGTGGCGCACAGGCCCGCAGATGGTGCAGCGCCGGCAGCATCTCCCCCTGCACGCCGGCCGCGGCCTTGTCCACCAGCACCAGGTCAGGCTTGAACGCGTCCACCGCGTGCAGGATCATCTCCTGGCGCCAGAGGATGGTCTGGCGTAGGGTGAGGGGCAGGGCGCGCGCCTTGTAGCGGCCGCTGCTGCGCTTGCTCAGCGCCGGCAGCTTGATCAGGTCCAGCCGCGGCGGCAGGCTGAAGGCGCCGGCCACCATGGAGCCGGTGAGCAGCAGTTGGCTGGCCTGGGGCAGGTCGTGGGCGATCTGGCCGGCGATGCTCAGGCTGCGGCGCAGGTGGCCCAGCCCGTAGGTGTCGTGGGAATAGAGCAGGATCTTCGGCTTTTTCATGGCGTCGCCTCGCCTCCCGGCCCCCTGTGCAGGCCGTGGTCGCTGTGGCCCCGGTCGCAGTCGTCGTCCAGCAGCCCCAGGTCGGGAATGACGCCGGTTTGCAGCGCCAGCAGGCTGGCCAGCACGTCGATCTGGCCGGCGCCCAACTGGTTGACGTAGCCGGGGTTGGTGGGGTTGAGGTTCACCGCCGTGCCCCCCATCAGGTCGGCCAACTGCACCACGCTCAGGCTGGGGTTCAGGCTGAGCAGCAGCGCGGCCTGGCCGGCGGCAAAGGGCGCCGCCATGGAGGTGCCGCTCCAACTGCCGTAGCCGTCCACCGGCAGGGTGCTGTGGATGCCCACGCCGGGCGCGGCCAGCGAGACCCAGTCGCCGTAGCTGGCGAAAGTGGCCTTGACGCGGTCGGGGTCGATGGCCGTCACGCCCAGGGCGCAGTCCGCGGCCGCGGGGTACTGCTGCTGCGTGTTGTTCAGGTTGCCGGCGGCCGCCACCACCAGCACGCCCTGCCGGGCCGCCTCTTCCACGATCTCCTCCAGGTAGTCGGAGGCGTTCTCCGGCATGCCCAGGCTGAGGTTGATGACCTGTGCGCCGTTCTCCAGCGCGTACAGAATGGCCTCGCCGATGACGGCGGAGTAGCCACGGCCGTCGGTGTCCAGCACGCGGATCGGCATGATCTGCGCCTGCGGCGCCACCAGGTGGATGATCCCGGCCACGTGGGTGCCGTGGCCGGCGCCGTAGTTTGCGCCGCCGCTGAACTCGTCCTCCGGCCTGTTGTCGCCGTCCACGAAGTCGATGCCCGCCGCGCTCAGGTGGCCGGCCAGCTCCGGGTGCGTCAACTGCACGCCGGTGTCGATCACCGCCACCGTCACCCCCGCGCCCTGGCTGATGGCGTGGGCCGCCGGCAGGCCCAGCATCTGCTGCGGGTACTGCGAGTTGTAGGGGGCCGGGTCATAGCCGCCCCAGGCGAAGCCGGAGCGTCCGATGGCCTCGGGCGCATCGGTGACGCGGTTCAGCTCAACGTAGAGGATGCGTGGGTCGTCGGCCATCGCCTCTGCCAGGTCTTCCGGGTCGACGCCGGCCGGCGCCTCCAGCAGGTAGAGGGCCCGGCTGGGCGCCAGCACGCGCAGGGTCGTGGTGCCATAGCTCTGGTTGATGGCCGCCGCGGTGGCCCCGGGCTGCGCGGCGTTCAGCTTGACGATCAGCTCGTCCAGGGCAGACTGGGCGGGCCGCCCCAAGGCGATCACCGGCAGAAAGACCGCGTTGTCCGGATCGGAGGCGCGGGCCGCGGGAACGGCCGTGGTCGCCAGCGTCAGGGCGATCAGCAACACAACAACCTGGCTTACGTTGGGTTTTGGTTTCAGCATCTTGGTCTCCACAATCGATGGCAGTTCAGAGGGATTGGATAGGAAGTTGGCAGTTCGACCGGTATCGCAGGCAGGGTCAGGCCACGTTGCCGTCCGCTCCACGGGTCAGGCGTTTCCAGGGATTGTCCATGTATAGAGTTATACCCCGCGCGGCGGTGAAAATACACCAGAACATGCCGGCAAAATCCCCCAACCGACTGTCATTTTGCCACAACGTGAACGCGCGCTATAATCCCGTCGTCAGTGGCTGGCGGGGCGTGGCGTGGCAGCACGCACGGTCCGGGCCTGTGAGCTCGGACCTCCAAGGCGCACCCCCCTCGCCCCCGACTTTGGTTGTCTCTCCGTCGCACGAATTCGGCTCACCGGGGCTTTTCCCCAGTTGCCCCGACGTGGCCGTTGTCATCGCCGTCGTCGCCCTTCCGCTCCCATCCATCACCCGTCCGCGCCAGTTGATCGACTGTTGGCCGGCTTTGTTTGATTCGAAAGGCGGTGGAATATGCGTCCCCAGATCAAGGCTACATGGATCGTCTTCGTGTTGGCCATCGGTTCACTGACTCTGATGGCTGCCGGCAATGGCCCGTTCGATGTTCACCTGCCGTTGGCTCTCCGCAACAGCGCGGCTCCGACGGCGACAGCGACCTCCCCTGCGCCGGCCGTAGTCGTGCTCCCCAACAGCTCATGGTATCAGGCCGGTTCCTCGACGGTCCGGGTCATCGGCGAGGTGCAAAACAACGGCAGCCAGACCGTCACAGCGGTGCTGGTCACCGTCAATCTCATCAATGCCAGCGGGCAGGTGGTGAAAACCGAAGCGGTCTATACCTTCCTGAAATATCTTCCGCCCGGCGAACGCACCTGTTTCAACCTGCAACTGATCGATCCGGCCGCCTGGACGCGCTACGAGTTCGAGACGCCCACCTATGTGGCCACATCCTCGACCGGGCCTGTGCTGGCCACCACCGACGTGAACGCTTCGATCAACCAGTTCGGTTGGTACAAGATCACCGGCCGCGTGCGCAACGACGATTCCGTGCGGGTCACCGGCGCCGAGGTCATCGCCACCCTGCACAGCGCCACCGGCGCGGCGCTCGACTGCGATGCCGCCCTGGCCAACCCATCGTCGCTCAATCCTGGTCAAAGCAGCCCGTTCGAGAACACGTTCACGCGCCGGGACGACTACGCCGACGTCGCCAGCTACCGCCTGCAAACCGACGGCAACCGTCAATGAGCGGTGGCCCAACGCGGTGGGCGCACGTGATTTCGATACGGCGGCCTACTCAATCCACGTGCGCGCGGGTGCGGGCACGTGATTTCGATACGGCGGCCTACTCAATCCACGTGCGCGCGGGCGCGGGTTTGGCAGTTGCCCGGACAAGTGATCAGGCGTAGCGGCCGATGAGGACGAAGGGCGCCCAGTAGTAGGGGTGGGGATGGGTGGCTCTGAGCTCGAGCTGGGCCTGGCGCAGGGCGGCTGGATAGCTGGCTCCGTGCGCCAACTGCTGGTAGAAGGCCGGCATCAGCGCGGCCGTCGCCTCGTCCTCCACCAGCCACAGGCTGACCAGCAGCCCCGCGGCCCCGGCGCCCAGAAACGCGTAGGGCAGGCCCAGCAGCTCATCGCCCCCCAACACCTGGCTGCGCCCCGACTCGCAGGCGCTGAGGGTCACGAACGCGCCGGCCAGCGGCAGGTGCAGCACGTCGCCGGCCGTCAGCCAGCCGTCGTGCAGCTTGAGGCTGGAGAAGAGGGGGTTGTCGCGGCGGAAGACGCCATGGCAGGCCAGGTGTAGCAGGTCGCTGCCGGCGCTGGCCGCGCGCAGCCGTTCCAGGGTGGCCTGCCGGCCCAGGTGCAGGCGCGCCTGGGGCAGATGCCGGCCCACGGCCGCGGCCTCCTGCTGGGCGAAGGGGATCAGCGGGTCGGCGACGGCGAAGATGGCCGCCTGGCGCGCCGGCGGGGCGGCCCGCCGCCCCACCAGGCTCAACACCGTGGCGCTGGGGGCCACGGTCAACTGGCAGCGGTCGATCAGGTAGGACTGACCGTCGTGCAGCGCGGCGAAGGGCAGGTGATGCAGCGCGCCGTGGGGAACGATGGCCAGCCGCCGGCTCTCTGCCAGCAGCCCGTCCAGCGGTGCGATCAGCAGGGCGTGTAGTCCCTGCAACACCTGCTGCGTGGAGCGGGTCAGCCGCGCCAGGTGGCGTTGCACGAAGGCCGGCCCGGCCTCGAAACGCTGCCACTCGATCTCCAGCTCGGCCAGGCCCCGGCTCACGGCGCGCGCGTCGGCCAGCCCGCGCACCACGTGCAGCGCGCCGGCCCGGTAGACGAAGGCCATCAGCTCGTCGCCCAGCAGGTGATAGGCCACCAACGTCAGATCGGCCGGCAGCGTCTGGCGCAGGCCGGCCAGCGAGGTGGGCCGGGCCAGCGCGGCCGGCTCGTCCGACCCGCCCGCATGCAGGCGCAGGCGGCTGATCTCCTGCTCCAGATCGACGGCGCGGGCGTTCAGCTCGGCCAGGCGCAGGTTGCGGTCTCCCTGCGGGCCGGCATCCAGCGCCTGGTTGTAGAGGGCGTTCAGCTCGGCGTGCAGCGCGTGCAGCCGTGCAGCCAGGGCCGGGTCCAGCGCCGTTTCGCCCGCCGCCGCCCCGCTGAGCAGGTCCACCAAGGTGCGCGACTTGGCCTGCTCGGCGACGGCGAAGGCCGCGTGCAGGCTGGCCTGGTCGCCCCGCGCCAGATACAGCCGGATCAGCTCCTCGAAGGGGGCGCTCTTGTCATGCAGGAAGGAGGCGCGCAGGTTCTCGCGGGCCAGCGCGCCGCGCAGGCGCTCGATCTCGCCGGTGGCCGCGGTCAGCACCGCCTCGGCCTCGGCAGCGCGGCCCTGCAGCCGGAAAAGCCGGCCCAACCGCTGCGCCACCTGGATGCGCAGGGTGGGCAGCGGCAGCGCAGCGGCCCAGCCCTGAGCCGCCAGCAGCAGCGCTTCAGCCTCGGCCGCGTCAGCGTCGGGCGCGTCGGGCGCGTCGGGCAGCAGCAGGTCGGCCAGCCGCAGGTGGGCGTAGATGCGCTGCACCGGCCAGTCCTGCTCGCCGATTAACGCCAGCGCCTGCTGGGTCTGCGCCAGCGCGGCCGCCCGGTCGCCGCGCGCCCCGGCCAGCGCGGCCTGCTCCAGCAGCACGGCCGAACGCAGGTGCTCGTTGCCGGCCGCGGTGAAGAGCGCGGCGGCCTGGCGCAGCGCGTCGTCGGCCTCGCCCAGCCGCTGTTGACGCAGCAGCGCCGCGCCCAACCCCCACAGCGCCCAGGCCAGGTCGTAGGGCATGTCGCTGGCCTCCAGGCCGGCGCTGGCGGCGCGGTAGGCGGCGACGGCTTCGGGCAGGAGGTTGAGGGCCAGGTAGGCGTCGGCCGTCAGCCGCTCCAGGATCTGTTGTTCGATGGGCGCGTCCAGCGCGGCGAAGGCCGTGCGCGCCTCGGCCAGCACGGCCAGGCTCTGGCTGTAGTTGCCCAGCAGTTGGTGCAGCTCCCCCAGGTTTTCCAGGATCTGCGCCTGGCGCAGGCGGTTGCCCGTCTGCTGGAAAACCGCGCCCGCGGCCTCGTAGGCGGCCAACGCCTCCCCGCCGCGGCCCAGCTCGGCCAGGATGACCCCCTGGTTCATGCGGATGGTGGCCGCGTCCTCGGCCTGATCCAGCGCCTCGAAGTGGCTCTGGGCGACGCGGTAGGCCTCCAGCGCCTCGGCGTAGCGCCCCATGTTCTTGTAGCAGATGCCCCGGTTCTGCTGCACAAGGGCGGTCAGCCGGGCCGCGCTCTCCGGCGGCAGGTGGTCGGCCTCCTGCGCAATCGCCTCCAGGCTGGCCGCGGCCGTGGCCAGCGCTTCCTGGTGGCGTCCCAGGTGGATCAGCACGTGCAGCAGGCCGACATCGGTGCGCAGCGCGGCCACGGTCTGGCCGCTGGCCAGGTAGCCGGCGCGCGCCGCGGCGATCTCCGCCAGCGCCTGGTCGAAGTCGCCGGCCAGGGCGAAGGTCTGGGCGCGCAGGTAGCGCGCCTGCGGTTGCAGCGATGGGGACAGTGTGGGGGCCAGCTCGACGCACAGGTCCAGCAGCCGGCGCGCCTGGGCCAGATCATGGTTGACCAGTTGGTCGCCGGCCTCCAGCAGGCTGGCCAGGCCGGCCTCGTGCCAAAGCTGGGCCGCGTGCAGCCAGCGGCGCTGCGCCTCGGGGTCGGGCTGGGCCAGCAGGTCAGCGATCTGCTCCGGCGTCAGGGCGGCGGTGGGCGTGGTCACGGCTCAGGCCAGCTCCAGGGGGCCGATCTCGATCTCGGCCCGGTCGCCGCCGATCACCAGCTCGTACTGGCCCGCGGGCAGCCCGGCCAGGCTGAACTTGCCTCCCGCGTCGCTGGCGGTCAGGCGTCGTTCGATGCCCTCTTGCAGCAGTTGCACCACGAAGGCGGCCGGGTCGGTCTCGTCCAGGGGGAAGATCTGCCCCTCCAGGTCGATGCCCTGCCCGTCGCGCTGGGCGCGGATGTTGAGCGCCACATCGGCCGCGTCGCTGCTGTAGATCAACTGGCGGGGGGCGGTGGAGAGGGTCACGTGGCGCACGCCGGCCAGGGAGAGGCGCTGCCAACTGTCGGAGCTGAGCAGGGCGCTGAGCGTCTGCACGATGCCGGGCGGCCGTTTGCTCTGGGCGTAGGCGGCAAAGGCCGCGCTGGCCGCGCGGTGCACCTGGGGGGGCGGATCGGCCAGCACGACGCCGGCGCTGAGGTGCAGGAAATCGCTCAGCCAGGCCGCGGTGGCCTGGAGCTGGGCATCGGCCTGAACGGCCTGGGCCAGCGCCTCGGCATCGGCTGCTGGCAGTCGATTTTCCAGCCAATCCAGCAACTGTGCAGTGCTGGGTGTCGGTGTCCCGGTCATGTGCATACCCTTTGTCGAAGCCTGAAATATCGCGTCGGTCATCAGACAAAAGCCGCCAGCGGCCCGAAAAATACAGCTCTTTGCCGTGACTTTGTTTAGGCGCTGCGCTCCAGCAGGATCAGCCGCAACCGCTCCAGGCAGCGGCCGCGAATTGGGCCAATGCTGCCGACGCGCAGCCCCAATTCGGCCGCGACCACCTCATAGGCCGGCGGTTCCTCGGAGAAATAGAGCCGCAGCAGCAGCTTCTGGCAGCGCTGATCCAGCAGGCGCAGCCCCTGGTTGAGCCATTCGACCCGCTCCCAGGCGGCCGCGGGCGGGGGGGCGGGGTCCTTCATCAGCAGCAGGCTGTCGCCGATGTCCTCCTCCTGACCCAGCGGCTGGCGCTGCTGTTGGCGCAGCAGGCGGAAGGCGTGACGGCGGGCCACGGTGGCCAGCCAGGCGGCCAGGTTGCTGTCGGGCCGCAGGTGGTCCAGGCGCTCGACCAGCGCGCAGAAGGTGAGTTGGGCGATGTCGGCCGCATCGGCGCGGCTCAGGCCGTAGGTGAGCGGAATGGAGAAGACGAGGCGCTCGTAGCGGGTGAGCACCTCCTGCCAGGCGTCCGAACGCCCCGCGCGGCAGGCGTCGATCAGCTCCTGGTCGGTTTTTTCGTGGTTTTTGCTCACAACGGGACCTCAGGCATGGGATGGCGGGACAGGCGGTTTGACATGACCACGGCGCCCGTTCAGACGTGCTGATCCACCAGAATCGGGTTTCCGTCAGGGTCAACGATGAGGAAGCTGGCAGGGCCGGTGGTGGTCTCGTCGGCTGCGCTCTGGAACGTGACCCCTTGCGCCATTAGCTGGCGCTGCAAGTCGCGCACATCGGTGAACGCAGGGAGTTTGGCCGCGCCTTGGTCCCAGCCAGGGTTGAAGGTCAGGATGTTTCGCTCGAACATTCCCTGAAAGAGGCCGATCACATGCTGGCCATTCTTCAGGATCAACCAGTTCTGCGAGGGATCGCCCATGACGGCCACGAAGCCGAGCTTGTCATAAAACGATCTGGAGGCCTGGATATCCTTGACGGCCAGGCTGATGGAGAACGCGCCGAGGTCCATGCTGAACTCCTCTGGACGGCCGGTTGCTGCGCGGCCCGCCCAATGACAACGAGATTTCTGTGGCGCGCCAGGCGCCCGAACGGGTTCGGGGATTATAGCACCGCGGGGAGGGGTTGGTCAACGCGCAGCGGCAGACGAGTCGACGCGGAGTCGAGGCTCTAGCTGGGTCCGTCAAACCTGGCTAAAGCCTCGACTCCGCGTTTGATGGTGGGAAGCAACAAGGCCGGCGCACACGCTGTCGGTGCGCCGGCCTTGTGGTGTCGCGCGGGCTGGCTCGGTCGGGAGACCGGCCAGAGCGGCGACGGAGCTGGCTCGGTCAGGAGATTGGCCAGAGCGACGACCTGGGGTGGCTTGGTCGGGAGATTGGCCAGAGCGGCACGGCGCTGGCTCGGTCAGGAGACCGGCCAGAGCGGCGATGGCGCTGGCTCGGTCAGGAGACCGGCCAGAGCGGCGGCTATGCGTTGGTCAGCCGCGTTTCCAGGTAGGCTTTGAGGACCACGGCGTCGTTGTGTTGCGTGTCTTTGGCCCCGTAGACCAGGGTGACATCGCCGCGGACGGCCGCTTCCAGCAGCGGCTGCCAGCTTTCCGGTTTCTGGTCCAGCTCGGCCTGGTAGCGCTGCTGGAATTCGGCCCAGCGCGCCGGGTCATGGCCGAACCATTGGCGCAGCTCGGTGCTGGGTGCGACGTCGCGCTGCCAGCCGGTCAGATGCAGCGCCTCTTTCTTCACCCCGCGCGGCCAGAGGCGGTCCACGAGGAAACGCTCCCCGTCGGACGCCTCGACCGCGTCATAGGCGCGCTTGATGCGAATCAGGCCGCCGGACGGCCGATGCGTACCCGCCATGCCTCCGGGCCCTCCTCCAGATACTCCCAGGTGAACTGACCGGCCAGCTCGGCCTGGAACTGGTAATAGAGCGGCTTGGGGTTGTGGTCGTTGACCAACTCGAAAGCCTCGCCTGGCCCCAGGGCCGCGAACTTGTCGAAGATCAAGGGATGGCGGTACATGGGGGGGATGGTGCGGATGTCCAGCGTCGAATCGTTGCTCATGTGAAATGAACTCCTTGAAAGATGTGGTTTTTCGGAAGCTCAGGCAGGCCGTACAGGCGCCGTGGCTTTCGATTGCGTAACTCGTAATGCGTGACTCGTAATGCGTAACTCGTAACCCGTAACCCAGAGTTGATGTGGGTTGGCTTTTGGATTCGGTGAAGGGTGACGGGTGAACTGTGAACGGTGAACGGTATACGGTATACGGTGAACGGTGAAGGGTAAGGGTTTACGAGATGGCGGCTGCCTTGCGAATTAGGTAGTGGTACTCGCGGCGCCAGAAGGGGCCGTTGGTGGTGGCCTGCACCAGGGTGTTGCCGGAGCGGTTGGACCACTCCCGCAGCTCCCGCTGGGAGGCGGCGTCGGTGCTGAGGATGGCCAGGGTCTCGCCGGGGGCCAGGCTCTCCATCATCTCCAACAGTTGCACGAAGCCGGCGGCGCAGTTGCTGCCGCGATTGTCCAGGGTCTTGGTCGGCGCATCGATCACGGTTGTGGTCATGAGCTTGCCTCCGGGCTGTTCTGGGGCGTGTAGAGATCGTCCAGGTTGCACATGCCGGCGATGGGCGAGCAGGCCCGCCACATGGGACAGGTGATGAAGACGACCACCAACACGACGATGAGCAGGAGCTTGACCAAGATCAGCCGGCCAAAGGGCGAGGTCAGCAGCGCGCTGGGGTTGAGGCCGACATAGGGGTAGGCCTGGATCAGGCCGGTGATGATCAACGTGGGCAGGATGATGCGCACGGCCACCCGAAAGCGCTCCAACTGCTGGCTGGAGGCCACCACCACCGGAAGCGAGACCATGCCGCGGGCCGAGGGCACGGCGATGAAGATGTTCCACATCGCGCCGCCGAACCAGAGCCCAAAGGCGGCCAGGTGCAGCCAGCGCACGGCCAGCGGCAGCGGTTGACCGCCCTGGGCCAGCGTCACGTCGAAGGCGGCCTGCACCAGCGCGTCCAGCAACAGCAGCCCCAGCGCCAGGCGGGCCAGCGGCTGTTGACGGTAGGGATCCTGGACGCGGCGGCCATAGGCGAACCAGCCAACCGCCAGCCCGATCCCGATCAGCAGGGCAGCCTCGAGCCAGACCAGCCAGCCGACGCCCCATGCACCGAAGCGGCGCAGGTCCAGCAACGCGGTCAGCAGGAAGAGGGGCAGCGCGGCCTGAACGATGCGCCGGAAGCGCGCCTCGGAGGCGGTCGCGAAGTTGGCGAAGTAGGGCGCCTGGGCAGGCTTCTCAGCGGGGCGAATGAACAGGCCCATCCACATGAAGCCGCCGGTCAGGGCGGCGAAGCTGATCAGGTGGAGCCAACGCACGGCCACCGGCCCCAGCGCGCCGGCGCCGTGGGTGGTCATGGTCAGCCACGTGCCCACCAGGGAGGCGATGGTGATGACCGTCAACGCCACCTTGGGCAGCATGTACTTGTCCAGCAGGTTCGTGGAGGCCGTGGCGGGCACGGAGGAAGAAACAGCGCTCATGATCTCACCTTCTGCAACTGTTTGATAGCCGGCAAGCTGACCGGCGGTCATCTCCCCACGATGGGAGAAGCCGGGCGGCGTGTAGAGGTTAGCTGCCGGGCTGGTCAGGCGTTTCATGGCTTCAGCATACTGCAAGCGCGCCGCGCTGTCTTTGCGCTAGATCAAGCGCCCGAACGTGCGGCGACTTGGGAGCTCTCAGGTCGCGAGTGCGCTCTCGAACATGGCGCGGGTCGCATCGTAGCAGCCTTCGCCGCAGCAGGGCAGCTTTCCCACCGAGACGATCTGGCCATCGCTGATCTGCGGGTAGGCCAGCGGGTGACGAAAGCGCGTGCCGTCGCTGAGCATGATGGTCGGGGTGCCGCGCACATGGTAGCGTTCCTTGCCCAGCCGTCCCTCTTCCAGCACCGCGGCGCGTGGTGCATCGCTGGCGAAGTCGCGGGCGAAACGCTCCAGGTCGAGGCCAGCCTCGCGGGCCAGCTCCAGCATGACCTCCCGCTGCCCGATGTTGCGCGCTTCGGCGAAGAAGGCGCGGCGGATGCGCAGGTCGAAGTCCAGGCCCACCTCTTCCCCCTGCTGGAAGGCGCACCAGGCGGCCTCGAAGGCGGGCAGCGTCGTCGTGGGCCATTGGCTGCCAAAGGGCTTGAAGGTGGCCTCCGGCTCCTGCAAGGCCGCCAGCCAGATCTCCAGCTCCAGCTCCGTCCGGTCAGGCGGCCCTCCGCCGTAGACCTCCAGGGGAAAGGCCCGGGTGACCAGGCGAACGCGCCCCCGGTATTCGGGCGCGATCTTGGCCAGGCGAACCGCCGCCACGTAGCACCAGGGGCAATAATACTCAGCCCATTCCCACAGCTCGGGGATATTTGTTGTCATTGGAACTCCTTGTTGGCTATGCCGCGCGAATTCTGCCGATCAGCTCTGCTGCTTCGAAGGGGCCGGTCTCAGCCAGCAGGGCCGTCGCATCCTTGACCTTGTCCCACACGTTCCACAGCAGCACGCCGCGCACGCGGCCGCCGTCGAGATAGTAGACCACGCCCTGCCGATGCGGCTCCTGCCAGTCTGCAACCATCTGCATCTTGCTGCTCAGTTGGCCGACAGCCTCATAGCCGTACTGGAACAGGTCTGCGTAGAAGTAGGGCGTGTGGGTGTAGGGCTCGTCCGCGCCGGCCATGTTGCGGCCAGCCTGCCGGCCCATGACCAGGGCGTTGTCCTCATGTTCGACGCGCATCAGCTTGCCCAGCGTGGCGTGGGGGAAGAGCGCCACATCGCCGGCCGCGTAGACGTGAGGCGCGGAGGTGCGCAGGTGCTCATCGACCACGATGCCGTTGCCGACGCTCAAGCCCGCGGCCTGGGCCAGCTCGACGTTGGGGCGGATCCCAAGCCCCGCCACCACGCCATCCACGGTGAAGACGCGCCCGTTTTCCGTCTGGACCGTGAGGCCCTCCGGACTCTTTTCGACGCTGGCCGCTCTGTCGCCAGGGACCAGCGCCACCCCTTCTTGGCTGTAGGCCTCACTGATGAACTGCGCAAGATCAGGTGGAAAGATCCGCTCGCCGACCAGGTTCTCCGGGAAAACCATGGTCACCTGTTTGCCCTGCATAGCCAGCGCGGCCGCAATCTCGGAACCGATGAAACCGGCGCCGATCACCAGGAAACGCTGCCCCTGTTCCGTCAAGCTGCGCAGACGGCTATAGTCGCGCAGCGTGCGGTAGTAGATGATGCTCTCATCTCCGAACGGCAGGTGAACGGGCGTTCCGCCGGTGGCCAGCAGCAGCCGGTCGTAGGCGTACTCCGCGCCCTGGTCATCGCGCACCCGTTGCGTCGTTGGATCCAGCGCGACCGCTGTGCGCCCCAGGTGAAAAGCGACGTTGAGCTGATCGGTCCCGCGCCAGATCTTCTCCAGCGGGCGGCCCTTCCACATGCCTTTGGAGAGCGGCGGCCGGCTGTAGGGCATGTCAGGCTCAGCGCCGATCAAACCGATGGCGCCGTCCGGGTCGAGCTGGCGAATGCCGCGCACCGCTGCATCGGCGGTCATGCCGCCTCCGACAATCAGGTATTTGTATGATTGCATGGTCCACTCCTTGGTTCTGTTTTGGCGCCAGTTCCCGAACCGGCGACAGCGCCAGCTCAGGATACGACATCCAACGGCGGTTGTCTTTGCGCCAAAGCAAGGTCGCGGCTGGCAAAGACGCATCTGACCTGAAAAGCGCCGCTCGGGCCGGTCTCCCGACCGATCCCGCATTTCACGCCGCACGCCGCTCAGGCCGGTCTCCCGACCGAGCCCGCCGTTTTGCCCCGCTCAGGCCGGTCTCCTGACCGAGCCAGCCGTTTTTCGCCGCTCAGGCCGGTCTCCTGACCGAGCCCGCCGTTTTGCCCCGCTCGGACCGGTCTCCCGACCGAGCCCGCCATTTCACGCCGCACGCCGCTCGGGCCGGTCTCCCGACCGAGCCCGCCGTTCTGCCCCGCTCGGGCCGGTCTCCTGACCGAGCCCGCCGCCTGTCAGCGATCGGCGGAGGCGGAGGGTGGGACTTGCGCCAGCGCAAAGACGGACGCTCGGCCATTGGGGTATGCTCGGAGAACGGAACGTGCATCAAGCCCAGCTTCGGAAGCGTCCGAATCACCATATCACGAGGAACTTCATGACCACATCAGAACGTGTATCCACCCTGAGCCCTGATCAAAGCGTCGGCGCCTGGGTCACGGCCGATTACCGGCTGGCGGCGCTGTTCGAGCGCAACGGCATCGACTTTTGCTGCGGCGGCGACAAGCCGCTGGCCCAGGCCTGCGCCGAGCAGGGGGTCGACCTGGAGACGCTGCTGGCTGAGACCCGACAGGTGACCGCCACCGCCAACGGCGGCGAGCAGTACGATCAATGGGCGCTGGACTTTCTGGCCGACTACATCGTCAACCAGTTCCACAACCCCGGCCGCCAGATCATGCCCCAGATCGCCGACTACGCGGCCACCGTGGCGGCGGTCCATGGCGCGGCCCACCCCGAGACGGTGGCCATCGCCGAGCTCTGGCCGCGCGTGCAGGGGGAGATGGGCATGCACACCCAGCGGGAGGAACTGCTGGTCTTCCCCTACATCAAGCGTCTGGCCCGCAGCCAGGAGGAGGGGGCCGCGCCCAAGCCGCTGCCCAGCGGCACGCTGGCGGATCTGATCGACACGCTGGAGGAGGAGCACGACGCCACCGGCGATGAGCTGGCCGAGATCGCACGCCTGAGCGGCGGCCATACCCCGCCGGCCGACGCCTGCACCACCTATCGCACCCTCTATGCGCTGTTGGCCCAGTTCGACGCCGCCACCAAGAAGCATGTTCATTTGGAGAACAACATCCTCTTCCCCAAGGCTATCCGGCTGGAACGGGAGCTGCTGGCGGCTGGACCGGCCTGAGTCGGCAGAAGGGGGGCGCTCGCCATGACGCCAGCCGATGCGGTCATGGCGAGCGCCGCGTCTTTCACGGTCGCCGGGCGTCCGCTTCGCATGGGCCAGACCCGGCTGAAGCCTCGCCTCCGCGCCGCAACCCGGAACAGCGGCTGTCCCTGCCAGCCGCTGTTCCGGGGCGTCTTGTTACGCTTGGTGCGTTGCGTGCGGGAGAATCGTCTCTTGCAGCTCGCCGATGAGCTGCGCAAACGGGATGTCGTAGACCGCGGCGACGTCGGCCAGGGTCTCGAAGGGCGACATGGTACACCCCACACAGGCCATCTGATGGTGCAGAAACAGGGGGATCGCCTGCGGCCAGCGCGTCAGCAGCTCGGCCACAGTCAGTTCGGTCAACACAGCTTCTTCCATGGGAGTCTCCATCTAGACGGCTGCGTGTCGTTTGGAGAGAGCGCACATGTAGTGTACAATCAACACACAAGTTGAACTTTCGGTTGCGCTGGTTCGTTCATGCTCAAAGAGGAGAAACGATCATGATGACGGTTAGCGACCTGTTGCGGGAAAAAGGGACTGCTGTGTGGGCCGTCAGGCCAGACGCGACGGTGTTCGAGGCGCTCGAGCTGATGGCCGAGAAGAACATCGGCGCGGTGCTGGTGCTGGACGATGGCAGGCTGGTGGGCATCATGTCCGAGCGCGATTATGCACGCAGGGTGATTCTGATGGGCAAGAGCTCCAGGGAGACCGCGGTCTCTGAGATCATGACGGCGCGCGTCCTCTGCGTGCGCGTCCGACAGACTGTGGCGGAGTGCATGGCGCTGATGACCGAAAAACGTGTCCGGCATCTGCCTGTGCTGGACGACGCCGGCCATCTGGCCGGCCTCGTCTCCATCGGCGATGTGGTCAAGGCGGTCATCGCTCAACAGGAATTCACCATCACCAACCTGGAGCGGTACATCACCGGCGCCGGGATCTCCTCCTATCCTGCATTTCCCAGCTATTGACCAGGCCCCTTCAGCGGCCGGTCGGTGGGCAGATCCTCGGCGATGGAGACCAGCCCGTGCGGGCGGCGGATGAGAATGCGCTGGCGACCCGATTCGATCAGGCCCTGGCGTTCCCAGCCGCTGAGAATGCGGCTGACGGTGTAGAGAGTGGCGCCGGTCATCTCGGCCAGGTCCTCGCGCGAGAGGGGGAAGTCGATCAGCACCCCTTCTGCGACCCGGCGGCCTGTCTGGCGGGTTAGCCGCAGCAGCGTGCGCGCCACCCGGCGTTCCACCCGCTCCGTGGCCAGCTCGCGGTAGCGTTCTTGCAGCGTTTCCAGGCGGGCGGCCAGCAGGCCCAGCGCGTTCAGCGCCAGCCGTGGGTGTTGCTCCATCAACTGGATCATGGTATCCAAATCCCAGCCCAGCGCGGTGCATTCCTCAACAGCCCGCGCCGAGGCGGGAAAAAGGGCCTCCTTCAACAGCGTGATGCCGCCGAACATCTCGCCCGGGGTGATGACCCGCAGCAGCACCTGTTGACCTTCGGGCGTCACCTGCTGGATGCGCATTCGGCCGGTCAACAGCAGATAGAGCGCCGCGGCCGGCTCGCCCTGTTGAAAGAGGAAGGCATCGCGCGCGACCTTGCGCGGCCGGCCGGCGCGCAGCATCTCCCCGATCTGCGCCGCGCTCAGCTCGCGAAAGAGGGGGCTCTGCTGCACGCTGTCGGCGATAGCCGCGGTCAGTGATGGGCCGTCTGCCATGCCTGTTTACTCTTCGTCGCTTTCCTCGGCCGCCAGGGCGCGGCGCGCAGCTCGCACGGCGCATCTCGCGATGGGTTGGTTCATGGCCGGCATTATACCACAGGGGGCAACGAATCAGCCACAGGCGCCCGCTACTTGGTGCCAGTCGCATGATCTGGTACAATCCCCGCGCGACCCTCATACGCAGACAAGGTGACCATGAACAGTCCACTCCTACTGGCTATCGACCTGGGCACGTCCGGCCCGAAAGTTGCCCTCTACACGGTGGAGGGCGAGCTGTTGGCCGGCGCCGACGCGCCGACGCCCTTGATCTTCACCCCCCACGGCGGCGTCGAACAGTCCCCGGCCGCCTGGTGGGAGGCGATCTGCACGGCCGCGCGGCGCGCGCTGGCCCAGGTGGATGGCGCCGCCGCCCGCGTGACCGGCATCGGCGTGACGACCCAGTGGTCGGGCACGACGCCGGTCGGCGCCGATGGCCAGCCGTTGGGCAACGCCATCATCTGGATGGATGCCCGCGGCGCCCGCTACATTCGCCGGGTCACCGGCGGCTTTCCCGCCATCTCCGGCTACGGCGCCCGCAAGCTGTGGACCTGGATCCGCAAGTCCGGCGGCATACCCGCCCATTCAGGCAAAGATTCCGTCGCCCATATCCTCTTTCTGCGCCACGAGCAGCCTGAGCGCTACGCAGCCGCGGCCAAATTTCTCGAGCCCAAGGACTACATCAACTACAAGCTGACCGGGCGCATCGCCTCCACCGGCGAGACGATGACCTTGCACTGGGTCACCGACAACCGCGCCATCGACGCCATTCAGTACGACGACGAGCTGCTGCGGCTGGCTGGCCTTGACCGCGCCAAGCTGCCCGACGAGCTGCTGCGCTCCGTGGATGTGTTGGGGACGCTGACGCCGGCCGCGGCCGCCGATCTGGGGCTGAGCCGGCAGGTCAGGGTCGTGGGCGGCGCGCCCGACATTCACGCCACCGCCATCGGCTCCGGCGCGGTGGCGGACTATGCCGCCCATGCTTACCTCGGCACCTCGTCGTGGCTCAGTTGTCACGTGCCCTTCAAGCGCACTGACCTGATGCACAACATGGCGGCGCTGCCTTCGGCGCTGCCCGGCCGCTATCTGCTGATCAACGAGCAGGAGATAGCCGGCGCGGCGCTGAATTTTCTGCGCGATCGCGTCTTTTTCGACGACGATGCGCTGGCCAGCCATCCCCCGCCCGACGATCTCTTCGACCGGCTCGAGGCCCTGGCCGCGGCCGCGCCGCCCGCCAGCCAGCGTGTGATCTTCACCCCCTGGCTCAACGGCGAACGCGCGCCCATCGACGATCACACGGTGCGCGCCGGCTGGCACAACCTCTCCCTGCGCACGACCCGCGGCGATCTGGTGCGCAGCGTCTACGAAGGTGTGGCGCTCAACACGCGCTGGCTGCAGGTCTACGTCGAGAAATTCATCGGTCGCCCGCTGGAGGAGGTGCGCCTGGTGGGGGGCGGCGCCCGTTCCGAACTCTGGTGCCAGCTTCACGCCGACATCTTGCAGCGCCCGGTCTTGCAGATCGCCGATCCGGTACACGTCAGCACGCGCGGCGCGGCCTTCCTGGCCGCGATCGGGCTGGGCTATCTGCGCCTGGAGGACCTGGCCGCCCATACGCCTGTCGCCCGCCGCTATGAACCGCGCCCCGCATTGGCCGCGCTCTACGATACTCTCTTTGCCGAGTTCGTCGCCATCTACCGCAAGACGCATCCCATCTATCGCCGCCTCAACCGCGGCCATGAAAGCGAGTCCTGAACCATGACCGCGTTCCTCGATCTGCTCAACAAGCTGCCGCCTGCCGCGCTCCGTTTTGTCGAAGGCGCGCTCCATCGCTCCCCCGCGCTGCGGCGCCAGCTTGACCGCCAGTACGACGCGCTGGTGGCCGATCTCGACGCCTCGCTGCATCCCTATCGCGGCCGGCTGGCGGGCTACACCCGTCTGCCCGCCCAGGGTCGCTCCCGCGCCGACATCCTGGACGAGATGACGGCCCTGCAGGAGGCAGAGCAGGTGCGCTGGCGCGATGGCTTCGTCTCCGGCGCGGTCTATCACGGCGACCACGGGCACATCGACTTTCTCAACGCCGTCTACGCGCTCAATTCGCAGAGCAACCCGCTGCACTTCGACCTCTGGCCCAGCACGGTGAAATACGAGGCGGAAATCGTCGCCATGACTGCCCATCTGTTGGGCGCCGGCGCGTCGCCGGAGCCGATTGTGGGCACGGTGACCTCCGGCGGCACGGAAAGCATCCTGTTGGCCATGCGCAGCTACCGCGATCGCGGGCGCAGCGAGCGCGGCATCGCCCAGCCGCGCATCGTGGCGCCGACGACCGCGCACGCCGCCTTCGACAAGGCCGCCCAATCCTTCGGCATCGAGCTGGTGCGCGTGGCAGTGGATGCCGGCTATCGCGCCGATGTCGCGGCCATGGCAGCCGCCATCGACCGCAACACGGTGGCCATCGTCGGCTCCACCCCCTCCTTCCCCCACGGCATCGTCGACCCGATCCCGGCGCTGGCGGAGCTGGCGCAGGCGAGGGGGGTCGGGCTGCACGTGGACGCCTGCCTGGGCGGCTTCGTGCTGCCCTTTGCCCGCGAATTGGGCTACGACATGCCCGATTTCGATTTTCGCCTGCCCGGCGTCACCTCCATGTCCGCAGACACGCACAAGTACGGCTATGCGGCCAAGGGCACGTCGGTGGTGCTCTACCGGGGCGAGGCGCTGCGGCGCTATCAATATTACGCGGCGGCGGACTGGCCGGGCGGCCTGTACTTCTCCCCCACGCTGGCCGGCAGTCGCGCCGGCGCGTTGAGCGCCACCTGCTGGGCGGCCATGGTCAGCATGGGCGAGAGCGGCTACCGCGCGGCGGCTGCCAAGATCCTGGCCACGGCGCACTTCATCCGCCGCTCCATCGAGCGCATGCCCGATCTGGTGGTGCTGGGCGACCCGCTCTTCGTGATCGCCCTGGCATCCCCCACGCTGGATATCTACCGGGTGCTGGACGCCATGACCGCGCGCGGCTGGAGTCTCAACGGCCTGCATCGTCCCGCGGCCATTCACCTCTGCGTCACCCTGCGCCACACCGAGCCGGGCGTGGCGCAACGTTTTCTGGAGGACCTGGCGGAGGCCGTGGCGGAGGTCAGACTGCAGCCGGCCAGCAAGGGGGGCATGGCGCCGGTCTACGGCATTGCAGCCACCCTGCCGATGCACGGGCTGGTGGAGGAGCTGCTCAAGCGCATCGTCGACGCGCTCTATCGGGTGGAGTGATCGATCCTGGGCTACGCCTGCGCCCGCCGCGCGGCCTCCAGCGCGCACTCCCACGCCCCCTCGTCGCACAGACCATCCAGCCGGGCCTGCTCATAGGCCGCCAGCGCGGCGGCCTGCGCGGCTTTGGCCTGCTCGCTGGCCATGGTCGCCAGCGCAGCCTTCAGCCGCTGCCCGATCTCCGCAGAGGGTGGAAAACAATCGTCAAGCTGCATGGGGGAGCTGCTTCGATGCTCGCCAAGGTGGCATCTGAGATATCATCTGCTGGCTGGCCGGGCTACGGCGCGGCCGCCAGGCGTTGGTGCAGGGCCACGCTCTGCCGCAGACCGGCCACCGGATCCCCGTCGCCGGCGTACTCGATGGTCGTGGGGCCGCGGTAGCCGGCCTCGGCCAGCAGCGCGTAGATCTCGGCGTGGGGCAGGTGCGTCTCCTCCCCCGCGGCGTCGAAGGCGACGGTCTTGAGGTGGAAGTGGTTGGCGCGGCGGGCCAGCTCAGCCCACCAGCGCGCCTGCTGCGGCCCTTCAGGCACGTTGCCCGGGTCGAAGCAGCAGCCCAGGCGGGCGTGCGCGCCAACCGGCAGGGCCGCGCGGGCCGCGTCGAAGATCGCCAGGTGGCGCTCGATCTCCCCGCTCAGCCCCCAGTGATTTTCCAGAGTGACCGGGCAGGGGCTGGCCTGCGCCAGCGCCGCCAGTCGTTGGGCGATCTGTCCATCGAGCGCTTGTGGCGTCTCCGTGCTGCCGCCCAGGGTGACGCGCAGCAGGGGGGTGGCCAGTTGACGGGCCGCGGCCAGCCCGCGGCGCAGGTAGAGCTGCTGGGCCGGCCAGGCGCTGCCGGTCACGGTAAGATCGCTGTTGATGGCCCAGGTCAGGATCTGGACGCCCTGAGCCTGGGCGTTGGCCTGGAGCTGGCGCAGGCTGGCCCGGCTGTAGCGCCAGAGCTCCGGCGGCGCGCCCGGCAGCAGGCCGATCAGCGGCTGGCGCACCCGGCTGAGCCGCGGCGGCGGCAGCATGAAGTCGTTGCACTCGATGGTTGCCAGGCCGGCGGCCTGCGCCCCGGCCGGCTGATCCAACAGCGACCAGCGGCCGGCGTAGTAGGCATCGTGCCAGCACCACGCGCCGGCGGCAAGGGTAGCATTGGCAGGGGATCTGTTCATGGCCGGCATTGTACCACATTCGGGACGAAACCAAGAGCCGGGCAGAGGCCCGCGGTTTTGGCGATCTGACTTTGCGCCGCGCGGCGTTCCATGCTAGAATCAGCGCCGCACAAGCGTCACACACCCATCCGACCATCGCATCTCCTCAGCCTGGACTTACGCCATGAAAACACCCACTGCTGGAAGCCTGGGGCCGCTGGCCGACCAGGCGCACGTCATCATCATCGGCGGCGGGCCTGGCGGCGCAGCCTGCGCGCTGGCCTTGCAGCGTCAGGCCGCACAACTGGGCCGCCGCGTGCAGATCACCATTCTGGAGGGCAAGGATTTTCACAGCGAGCGGCACTACAACCAGTGCGCCGGCGTGCTGTCGCCTCCCCTGCCCCGCCTCATGGCCGAGGAGCTGGAGGTAGCGTTTCCCCAGCACCTGAGCCGCGGCGCAATCGATGGCTACGTGCTGCACAGCCGGCGCCAGGCCTTGGACCTGCCCGAAACGGGCGAGCCCTCCATCGCGCTGCGCCGGGTGCAGTTCGATGACTACATGCTGGAGCAGGCGCGGCAGCGCGGCATCAAGACCTGGCCGGCGCGGGCCGTGGACCTGGAGCTGCACGCCGACAAGGTGGTGGTGTACAGCGAGAACGCGCCGCTGGAGGGGGATGTGGTGGTCGGCGCCTTTGGCCTGGACGAAGGCACCGGCGCGCTTTTCTCGCGCGCTGTCGGCTATCGGATGCCCAGCTTTCTCAGCTCGGTGGTCACCAAATATCACCCGGGGCAGGAGGCCATGGACAACTTCGGCCTGCGAATCCACACCTTTCTGCCCCCCGTGCGCCGCGTTGAGTTCGGTGCGATCACCCCGAAGGGCAATCATCTGACCATCAACATCGCCGGCAGCTCGGTGGATGCGCCGACCATGCAGGCATTTCTGGACCTGCCCGAGGTGCGCGCCTGCCTGCCGGGGCTGCACGACACCGGGCGCCACCAGCCCAACGATCTGCGCATCTTCAAGGGGCGTTTTCCCTGCGCCTTGGCCCACCGCTTCTACGGCGACCGCTACGTGCTGATCGGCGATGCGGGCGGGCTGTTGCGCGCCTTCAAGGGCAAGGGGGTCACCTCAGCGGTGTTGACCGGCATCCGGGCCGCGCGCACCATGCTCCTGGCCGGCATCTCTCAGCAGGCCTTCGCCGAGCATTTCCGCCCGGCCAACCAGGACATCATCGCCGACATGCCCTATGGCCAGGCCATGCGCCGGCTGACCATGCTGCTCAGCCGCACCAATCAGTTGGACGCGGTGCTGGATGCGGCGCGCCGGCAGCCTGCGCTGCGCACCGCCCTGTTCGACGCGGTGTCGGCCCACTCCTCCTACCGCGAGGTCGTCGCCCACTCCATGCGTCCCTCCATCATGGCCGCCGTCGTTCAGGCCGGCGCAACCAACCTGCTCAGGATGTCGTCCTGAGAACCCGCACAGCGGGGGAGGATCGGCACGCAAAGCGACTGATACCCGTCATGCTGAACGGGTCGAACGGCCAAGGTTCTTGGCGGACACAACGTTCTCCAGCGGCTGACCGGCTTAGGCGCACCCAACGCCAGTGAAGCATCCCCGCGCACTCACACCGCCAGGGGGATGCTTCGCCGCAGACGGCTCAGCATGACATAATGACGCGCCGGCCAGGCCCGGCTAAAGCCTCGACTCCGCGCCGCAGTTGGAAGCGCTGTGGACGCGCGCGGCCTCTTGCCAGATCGCGCTGTGCTGTGCTAGAATGGCGCTCGTATGTGGCTTGTACGCAGTTCATTTCGCAATCAGCGGAACCGAAGCCGGGCGCCCTGGGCAAGGATGCACCAGGAAACCGTCGCCGCCGCAGCCTGTCTTCCCGCGATTGGCCGGCTGTGTCTGGAGGCAACCATCATGACTGACAAGCATCCTTATCGACTGCAGGACGGCGCCCGCGTGGCGGTGATCGGCGGCGGGCCGGCTGGCGCGTTCTTTGCCTGGTTTCTGTTGGAGATGGCGGCCGAATCTGGCCGTCGCATCGCGGTAGACATCTACGAGCCGCGCGATTTCACCCAGGTCGGCGCGCAGGGCTGCAACGGCTGCGCCGGCATCGTCTCCGAGAGCCTGGTGCAACTGCTGGCCCAGGAGGGGATCGAGCTGCCGGCCAGCGTGGTGCAGCGGGAGATCGATTCCTACGTCATCCACATGGACGCGGGCAGCGCGCACATCACCCCGCCGCGGCCAGGCATGCGCATCGCCGCGGTGCACCGCGGGGCCGGCCCGCGTGACCTGCGCCAGGCCACCTGGACCGGGCTGGATGCCCACGTGTTGGGGCTGGCCACGGCGCGCGGCGCCCAGGTGATCCCTCAACGGGTGAGCGAGGTGGCCTGGGCGGATGGGCGGCCCACGGTCAGCACCCGCGCCGACGACGCCCAGCCCTACGAGCTGCTGGCCGTCACCGCAGGGGTCAACAGCGCGGCGCTCAAGCTGTTCAGCGAGATCGTCCCCGGCTATCAGCCCCCCCAGACCAGCAAGACCTTCGTGCGCGAGTATTTCCTGGGCGCGGCCACGGTGGACCAAACGCTGGGCAACGCGATCCAGGTCTTTCTGCTGGACATCCCGCGGCTGGAGTTTGGCATGTTGATCCCCAAGGGGGAATACATCACCCTCTGCCTGTTGGGGGAGGAGGTCGACAACGAGCTGTTGCAGGCCTTTCTGGCCGCGCCGGAGGTGCGCCGCTGCCTGCCGCCGGGCATGACGCTGGAAAAGCCCTCCTGCCAGTGCGCGCCGCGCATCAACACCCTGGGGGCAACCCAGCCCTACGGCGACCGGGTGGTCTTCATCGGCGACAGCGCCTCGACGCGGCTGTTCAAGGATGGCATCGGCTCAGCCTACCGCACGGCGCGGGCGGCCGCGGCCGCGGCCATGGAGCATGGCGTGGGGGCCGAGGACTTCCGTCGCCACTACCTGCCCGCCTGCCAGGCCATCGAGCAGGACAACCAGGCGGGCCGGCTGATCTTCGCCGCGGTCAGCCAGATGCGCGCCCGGCGCTTCGCCCGCAGCGTGGTGATGCAGATGATCCTGGACGAGCAGGGGCAGCCCGGCCCGCTGCGCCGCATGAGCGCGGTGCAATGGGACATGTACACCGGCAGCGGCTCCTACCGGCAGATCCTCTTGCGCCTGCTGCATCCGGCGCTGCTCTGGGGGGCAGCCAAAGCGGTGCGGGCCGCGCTGGCCGAGCGGCGGCGTCGCCCGACCGATCCGGCTCAAAGCGTGGCGTCGCAGGGCCTCAGCCCCTTCTGAAGCTGCCATTTTCGTTTCGGGGGTGTATAATGGGCGCAGTCTGCTGTGAACCCATGCGCACAAGAGGATCCCATGCCCACCATACACTTCGACCGCTACTACCGCTACGACGATCTGACCCGGCTGCTGCACGCTTACGCCGCGGAGTATCCCCAGTTGGTGCAGGTGGAGAGCATCGGCCAGAGCCACGAGGGCCGCGCCATCTGGCTGGCCACGGTGACCAACACGGCCAGCGGCCCGGCCGCTGAAAAGCCGGCGCTCTGGATCGACGGCAACATCCACGCCACCGAGGTCTCCCCAGCCAGCGCCTGCCTCTATTTCATCGACTGGCTGACCAAGGGCCACGGCCAGGACGCGGCCATCACCCAGACGCTGGACAGCCGCGTCTTCTACATCTGCCCGCGGGTCAACCCGGACGGGGCTGAATGGGCGCTGGCCGACCGGCCCAAGCTCATTCGTTCCAGCACGCGGCCCTATCCCTATGGCGAGGATCCCATCGATGGGCTGGCGCAGGAGGACATGGACGGCGATGGCCGCCTGCTGTTCATGCGCATCCCCGATGCCAACGGCGGCTGGAAGGCGTCGCCCGACGAACCGCGGCTGTTGGTGCGCCGCGAGCCGGACGAAAGCGACGGCCAGTATTACCGCGTGCTGCCGGAGGGGCGCATCGAGAGCTACGACGGCGTCACCATCCGGTTGCAGCGCCCCAAGGAGGGGCTGGACCTGAACCGGAACTTCCCCATGGAGTGGCGCACCGAAGGGGAGCAGCCAGGCGCGGGGCCCTTCCCCGCCTCGGAGCCAGAGGTGCGCGCGGTGGTCCATTTTATCGCCTCCCACCCCAACATCACCGGCGGGGTAGCCTTTCACACCTTCGGCGGCGTGCTGTTGCGCCCCTTCAGCACCCATCCTGACGACGACATGCCGGCCGAAGACCTGTGGACCTTCCAGAAGATCGGCGAGAAGGGCAAGGAACTGACCGGCTATCCGGCGGTTTCGGTCTACCACGACTTCCGCTATCATCCCAAGGAGGTCATCACCGGCGCGCTGGACGACTGGCTGTACGACCATGTGGGCGTCTACGCGTGGACGGTGGAGATCTGGAGCCCGCAGCGCCAGGCGGGCATCGCCGACTACAAGTTCATCGATTGGTTCCGTGAGCACCCCTTCGCGGACGATCTGAAGCTGCTGGCCTGGAGCGATGAGAAGCTGGGGGGTCAGGGCTACGTGGACTGGTACCCCTTCGTGCATCCGCAGTTGGGGCCGGTGGAGCTGGGCGGCTGGGATGGGCAGTTGGTCTTCCGCAACCCGCCGCCGCACCTGTTGGAGGAGGAGCTGGCCCTCTTTCCCCGCTGGCTGCTCTGGCATCTGGCCATCTCGCCGCGGCTGGAGCTGTTGGAGGCCAGCGCCGAGCCGCTGGGCGACGGCGCGCACCGCGTGCGACTGGTGGTGCAGAACAGCGGCTGGCTGCCGAGCTACATCACCAAGAAGGCCATGGAGCGCAAGGCCGTGCGCGGCGTGGTGGCCGAGATCGAGCTGCCTGAGGGGGCCGCGCTGGCCACCGGCAAAGTGCGCGAGGAACTGGGCCAGTTGGAGGGACGCGCCTATCTGCCCGCCGCGCCGCTGGGCTGGACGGCCGATGTCACCGACGATCGGCTGAAGGTGGAATGGGTGGTGACCGCGCCGCAGGGGGGCGTGGTCAGGCTATTGGCCCGGCACCCGCGGGCCGGCGTGGTGCGCGCGGTCGTGGCGCTGGATGCGCGGTCGGTGGCCGGAGCGGCGGATGGTCAATGAAGGGAAGTTGATGACAGAGACCACCTGACGTTTGGTGAAACAGTTTGAGGAGAACAGCATGGCAGATCGACTCATTTCCAACTACGGCTCTTGGCGATCGCCGATCACGGCGGAGATGCTGGCGGAAGGCGTCGCCTTTCTGGACGATGTGAGGGGCGATGGCGATGCCATCTACTGGGTGGAGATGCGCCCGGCCGAAAAGGGACGCTCTGTGATTGTGCGCTGGACCGCGGCGACGGGCGCGGTAGATGTGACGCCGCCTGACTTCAACGCGCGCACACGGGTGCATGAATATGGCGGCGGCTCGTATTGGGTTGATGCAGGCGTGATCTACTTCGTCAATTTCGCTGACCAGATTCTTTATCGCCAGATGCCGGATGAAGCGCCCGTTCCACTGACTCCGCCTGACTACCGCTACGCGGATGGCGTGATCGACCGAGCGCGCAACCGTATCATCTGTGTGCGTGAAGATCACACCGCCGCAGGGCAGGAGGCGGTCAACACACTGGTCGCAATCGATTATGTGGCCGGCGGCGCGGGTGAAGTGTTGGCGTCGGGCCACGACTTCTACTCGACTCCTCAGATCAGCCCGGATGGCAGGCAGCTTTGCTGGCTGGCGTGGCGCCATCCCAACATGCCATGGACGGCTACCGAGCTCTGGTTGGGCGACATAGCCTCCGATGGCCGGCTGAGCAATGCCCGCTGTGTTGAGGGTGAGCGGGGCGGCGAGTCGATCTTTCAACCCATGTGGGCCCCGGATGGCCAGCTCTACTTCGTGTCGGATCGTACCGACTGGTGGAATCTATACCGCTGGACGCCGCATGGCGCGGAGGCGCTGGCGCCGCTGGATGCCGAGTTTGGTATGCCCCAATGGCACCTGGGTATGACAACCTATGGCTTCGTCGACGCCGACACCGCAGTCTGCACATATCTGCGCGATGGCAGCATGACAGTTGCCCGTCTTGACCTGGTGGGCGGGGCGCTGGAGCCGTTATGTACCTTTGCGAATGCGTATAGCCTGCACGTTCACCTCGCGCACGCCATCTTCATCGCCGGTGCGGCGACCGAGCACGAAGCGGTCATGCATCTCAATCTTGCAGACCGTTCACTGCATATGCTCTACTCCGGTTCGACATTGCAGGTCGATCCGGCCTTTCTCTCCGCGCCCGAAGTGGTGAGTTTCCCCACCAGTGACAACGTCATCGTCCATGCCTTCTACTACCCGCCGTTGAATCCCTTCTATCAGGCGCCCGCGGACGAACTGCCGCCTTTGATTGTCTTCAGCCACGGTGGACCAACCGGCGCCACTGATGGCGCCCTCCAATTGGGAGTTCAGTACTGGACGAGTCGCGGCTTTGGCGTGCTTGATGTCAATTACCGCGGCAGCACCGGCTATGGGCGGCGCTATCGGGAGCTGCTCAACGGTCAGTGGGGCATCGCGGACGTCGAGGATTGCATCGCCGGTGCGCGCTGGCTGGCAAGCCAGAGGCGCATCGACGGCGGCCGCTTGTTGATTCGCGGGGGAAGCGCGGGGGGCTACACCACGTTGATGGCGCTTGTTTCCTCCGATGCCTTCGCCGCCGGCGCCAGCTACTTCGGTGTGAGCGATGCCGAGGCGCTGGCGCTGGAAACGCACAAGTTCGAGTCGCGCTACCTCGACTGGCTGATCGGTCCCTACCCGGAACGCCGCGACCTCTACCTGGAGCGTTCGGCGCTGACGCACGCCGACAAGCTTAGCAGCCCGGTGATCTTTTTCCAGGGATTGGATGACAAGATCGTGTTGCCTAACCAGGCGGAGATGATGGTGGATGTGCTGCGCAAGAAAGGAATCCCCGTGGCATACATCGCCTATGAAGGCGAAGGCCACGGCTTCCGCCGCGCCGAGAACGTCATCCACGCGCGGCAGGCAGAACTGGCCTTCTACGCCCAGGTGCTGGGAATCACGCCGGCCGACGAGCTGCCGGGGATAATCATCGAAAACCTGCCAGCGTGATCAGCCGTCCCCGCCGTAAAGCCTATTGACCATGGCCCACAACAGATGCACGAGCGCCAGATCTGCACCGACCGGTACATCCTTTACAATTGATCGACGAGGAGCGGGGATGCGCTGAGGCGCGGGGGCAGCTCGCGGAACCGGGTACCGGACGCGACAACGCCCGCTGAGACAGTGGCGGGGAGAGGAAGACTGTCCAACGGGCGCCAGCAGTCAGAGTATAGTGCAGTCTCGGCCTCGCGCGGAATCACCGGAATCGGATTTCGGCCGATGGCCCAACGGCCATAGCAGCCCATCCGCCCGAAGCGCTGGGCCTAACTACTTTCGCGCAGCGCGCCTTCCACATATTGGTGGAGAATGCTCGATGCCAGCGCCTGAACTGAAGCGGCAGCGCCAATGGCTGTCGAACACTTCCCCGCCGCCAACGCAAAAGCGACCAGCCGATTCACAATCAGCTAGTCGCTTCTTCGGTTACTGGCTGGGGTGCAGGGACTCGAACCCCAACTTACTGATCCAGAGTCAGCTGTCCTGCCAATTAGACGACACCCCAGTGACGCCAGGGATTTTACCACAGGGGGGGAGGAGCGCCAAATCTGCGGCGGCGACGAATTGTGCTGCATCTCCGCACGCCGACCTCTTGACTGCCTTGAGCTTGCTGCTCAGTCCTTTCTTGGATTGACAAATCGGCGGGACTGTGTTATAAACAGGGCGTTGTGAACACGCACGGTCTGCTGAAATATCCATCCAGCAGGCCGTGTTCATTGTCAATTTTCGAACTAGGAACACTATTACAGCCAAACACAAGGAGGCAAAGACTTATGTTCCGAAAAGCATGGTTTAGAGTCGCGTTGGTGTTGACCATTCTGGCGTCGCTGATCGCTGCGCCGCTCTTCGTCAGCGCTCAGACCGACAACGGCATCACCGTACCCGCCGAAGGCGCCACCGTCAGCGGCACTGTCACTGTCACCGGCTATGCCGACGACCCGAATTTCTATCGCTGGGATCTGTTCATCTTCCCCGGCGGCGATGAGAATGCCAGGGCCTGGATTGCTTCGGGCAGCTCGGCCGGCGAGTTCAGCGCTGATCTGGAAACCACCAACTTCGCCGATGGCGAGCATGTCCTCAGCCTGCGTGTGGTGACCAACCCCCAGCGGAACTACAGTGAGTACCTGACCAGCTTCACCATTGCCAACGGCGACGCTCCTGCCGCGGCCGCTCCGGCTGAGGTTGAGGAAGAGGCCGAAGAGGCTGAAGAGGCCGAAGTGGCCGCTCCGGCCCCGGCTGAAGAGCCTGCTGCCCCTGCCAACGGCTTCGATCTGAAGGAAGACGCTTCCCTCAGCGGCACGGCCACCGTCACCGGCTATGCCGACGACCCGAACTTCCGCCGCTGGGACCTGTTCATCTACCCCGCCGGCAATGAGGACGCCATGTCCTGGGTTGCCACCGGCGACGAGGCTGGCGAGTTCAGCGTCGATGTGGACACCACCAACTTCCCCGATGGCGACTACACCTTCAACCTGCGTGTGGTGACCAACCCCAAGCAGAACTACAGCGAGTACACGGCTGACTTCGCGATTGCCAACGCCGCCGCCGAGCCGGTCGTCGAAGAGGTCGCTGCTACCGAGACCACCACCGAGACCGTGGAAGCCGAGGCTCCGGCCGCGGTCGAGGCCCCGGCCGCCGAAGTGCGCGCCAACGGCTTCGATCTGGAGGAAGGCGCCTCCCTCAGCGGCACGGCCACCGTCACCGGCTATGCCGACGACCCGAACTTCCGCCGCTGGGACCTGTTCATCTTCCCGGCTGGCAATGAGGACGCCATGTCCTGGGTTGCCACCGGCAGCGAGGCTGGCGAGTTCAGCGTCGATGTGGACACCACCAACTTCCCCAACGGCGAGTACGGCTTCAGCCTGCGTGTGGTGACCAACCCCAAGCAGAACTACAGCGAGTACATCACCAGCTTCGTCATCGCCAACGCCGAATAACCGCGGCTCATCGTCAGACAGCAGCGCCCCCAGAGCATCGGCCCTGGGGGCGTTTTTCGTCAGTTTGACCCAGATTTCGATCAGTGGTGCCTAGCTTGACTACATCCGACCAATCTACCCCATCCGAAGCTGCCGATCAGTTGCCTGAGATCGCCCTGGAGAGCCTGCCGGCCAGCCTGGCGGCAGCCGTGGCCCGCGCCGGCTGGCCGGCGCTGATGCCCGTTCAGGCGCGGGCCATCCCCTATCTGCTGGCCGGCCAGGATATCATGGCCCAGGCCCGCACCGGCAGCGGCAAGACCGGCGCATTTCTCTTGCCCATGCTGGAGCGCCTGGATCCCCGGCGCGACGCCTGCCAGGCGCTGATTCTTGTGCCCACCCGCGAGCTGGCCCGCCAGGTCTGGCGCGAGGCTGAGACTCTCTGCGGCGCGGCTGGCCTGCGCACCGTCGCAGTCTACGGCGGCGTCGGCTACGGCAGCCAGATCGACGCGCTCAAGCAGGGCGCTCAGATCGTGATCGGCACCCCCGGCCGCGTGCTGGATCACCTCTTGCGCCGCACCCTCTCGCTGGACGGCCTGCGCATGTTGGTCTTCGACGAGGCCGACCGCATGCTTTCCATGGGCTTCTACCCCGACATGGTGCGGGTGCAGCGCTACCTGCCGGAGCGCCGCGTCCATACCAGCATGTTTTCGGCCACCTTCCCCAGCTATGTTATGCGCCTGGCCCAGGATTTCCTGCGCGATCCGCAGTTCATCAGCCTGAGCAGCGATCATGTCCACGTCACCGACACCGAGCACATCTTCTACACCGTGCCCGGCATGGACAAGGACCGGGCCCTGGTGCGGCTGATCGAGGTGGAGAACCCCAGCTCAGCCATCATCTTCTGTAACACCAAGGTCAAGGTACACTATGTCACGGCGGTCTTGCAGCGTTTCGGCTACGACGCCGACGAGCTGAGCGCCGACCTGGGGCAGAAGGAGCGCGAGCAGGTGCTGGAGCGGGTGCGGCTGGGCACGCTGCGCTTCCTGGTGGCCACCGACGTGGCCGCGCGCGGGCTGGACATCCCCGACCTGTCGCATGTGATCCAGTACGAGACGCCGGAGGATGTGGAGAGCTACATCCACCGCGCGGGACGGACGGGGCGCGCCGGCGCAGCCGGAACGGCCATCAGCCTGGTCAGCGCCGGCGAGCGCATGGCCTTCAACCGCATCGCCAAGCATTACGAGATCGAGATGATCGAGCGCCAGATGCCCAGCGATGCCGATGTGGAGGCGGTGGTGGCCGAGCGGCTGGTGACGCTGCTGGAAGCGCGGTTGCGCGACCGGGACAAGCTGCAAGGGGAGCGCAGCCGTCGCTTCGTCCCCCTGGCGCGTGCCCTGGCCGAGGCCGAGGACGAGCTGCCGCTGATCACCATGCTGCTGGATGACACCTACCAGCAGATGCTGCACGCGCCGGCTGTGCAGCCGGGCGCGCTCCCCACGCCCCCCCGCCCGCCGGCCGCCGCATCTTCAGGCGGCCCGCGCCGCGGCAACCGCCGCGGCGGTCGCTCACGGCGCAGGTAGCGCCAAAGTTGCCAACTTTCGGAAAAATTGGCAACTTGATTGGCGGGGCAACCGGCCACGGCTGTGAGGGGATCACGGGCGCGCGCTGGGCAGCGCGGACGGGTCCTCAACTGCGGCGAGAGTGGCCGCGCGGTCGATCTTGCCGGTCTCGGTCTCGATGAACCGCGGCCGGTAGACGATGCGCCGCGGCGCCTGATAGCGCTCCAGGCCGCGCATGCTTGCGTCGCGCAGCGCGCTCTCGCCGGCCTCGCCCAGCGGTTCCCCTTCGATCACCAGCGTCACAGCTTCCCCCAGCCGTTCATCGGGCAGGCCGGCCACGAAGAAACGCCGCGCTTCCAGCCCGCTCGCCGGCCAGGCCCGCTCCACGGCCGCCTCGACCATCTCCACCGTGACTTTCACCCCGCCGCTGTTGATCACGTGGTCCCAACGGCCCAGCCAGCGGAAGGCGGCCCGGCCCGGCGGCAGGGAGGCCAGTTCCACCAGGTCGTTGGTCTGCACCCACCGGTCGAGGGTCATCGGCCCCCTGACGCGCAGACAGCCGCGGTCGTCCACGGCCAATTCCACGCCCGGCAGCGGATGGAACCAGGGCGACGTCTCCGGGCCGTTCAGCCGGCGCAGCGCGACATGGGTGGCGGTCTCGGTCATGCCGTAGGTGTGCCAAAGGGGCGCGACCACGGTTTGCAAACGCTGCTCCAGCGCCGCGCTGACCGGCGCGCCGCCGACCAGAATGGCCTGCATCCGATCCAGCCGTTCCCGATAGCCAGGGGGGCCATCCAACAGGGTCTGCAACTGCAACGGCACGACCGCTGTGAAGTCAACCGCGGCGGCGGGCAGGTCGGCCAGGGGATCGCCCGATGGCTCGACCAGCGTCATGGCCAGCCCCAGCGTCAGGCCGCGCACCAGCATCATCTGGCCGGCGATGGCGCGCAGCGGCAGGCAGACCAGCGCGGCCATGCCCGGCCGCAGGCCCAGCGCCTGGCCCGTGGCCCGCGCGCTGGCCTCCATCTGCTCCCGGTGCAGGGCGATCGGCTTGGGCGCGCCGGTGGAGCCGGAGGTGTGGACGGTGAACTCGACCTGGCCGGACAGCCAGCGGCGGCAGAAGTCCAGGGCGGCGCGCGCGTTGTCGCCGAGCGCACCATGGTCCGGGATCCCGGCCAGGAGCTCGCTTGCGGTGTAGACGCGGGAGTTGATCGTTAGGGTTGTGGTCATGCGGGGCGGCGGGGAAGGGAACCTGTCTGCTGCATCGAGGCGCGAGGACCTTTGCTGGTGGGAGTTGAGGCTTCAGCCGGCGTTGGCGCTGAAGACCCGGCTGAAGCCTTGACTCCGACCTGGACGGGACCCGGCTGAAGCCTCGACTCCGACCTGGACGGGACCCGGCTGAAGCCTCGACTCCGACCTGGACGGGACCCGGCTGAAGCCTCGACTCCGACCTGGGCGGGACCCGGCTGAAGCCTTGACTCCGACCTGGATGGGACCCGGCTGAAGCCTTGACTCCGACCTGGGCGGGACCCGGCTGAAGCCTTGACTCCGACCTGGGCGGGACCCGGCTGAAGCCTTGACTCCGACCTGGGCGGGACCCGGCTGAAGCCTTGACTCCGGATGGGTGGTGATTGCGCAGCCGGTGGGCCAGCGGCTGGCTGCGCAGTTGCGACGGTGAATCATGCGCGCCGGCGCGTGCTAGTCCTCGATCACCTCTGGCGTTTCCAGCCTGAGCTGCTCGTAGCCTTTGCGCAGGGCGACGACGCGGTAGTCGAAGGCGATGTCGCAGGTCTGGCCGCCCATCGCGCGCACGGTGAACGAGGCCGCGGTCTTCCCGGCGACGTAGAGCTGGCAGTCTCCCATCGGAGTCAGGAAGACGCGGTACGGTTCTTCCAGGTTGACGGTCTCGGCGAAGACCGGATCGAAGGCAATGGTGGCTTGTCCCGCGGTCAACTGGCCGCCGCCGAAGTCCTCGAACCAGTTCTGCGGGCTTTCCATGGCGTACAGCAGCCGCGGTCCGTGCGACTCCGTCTCGACCACGGCCGACTTGGTTCCGGTCGCGGTCATGTTGCCGTTTTCGGCGACCGTGAAGACGGAGGCGTTGGCGCTGTTGAAGATGACGAAATTGCCGGCGTCGGCGTCGGCGTCGTCGTCCAGATACAGCCAAATCTCGTCGTTGCTGTGCAGCATGATGTCGCTGCCGGCGTAGCTGGGCTGCGACATGATCCGACCGTCGTCGTTGGAGGCGCTGTTGCCGCCCAGCACCACGTCAGGGGCCAGGGTGCTGCCGCCGCGCGCGTACAGCCCCGCGCCGCCGTTCGCTATGTTGTAGAACAGGCCGCCGTAGTGGGTGGCTGAGGTGGACTCGGCGGAGACGCCGTGTTGTCCCGCCAGCCGCACCCGCACGCCGTCGTACTCCGTGTTGCTGGTGGCCACGCCGTAGGTGCCGGCCGAGTTGACCTGAAAACCAACCCCACCGGTCGACTCCACGTAAAAACCGGCGAAGGTGGCCGAGGTCACGCTGACGCCGTCGCCGCCGGACGATTGGATTCGGAGTCCGTCGCCGCCGGGGGCGCTGTTGCTCAGCACCAGCGGCGCCCAGCCGGTCGCGCCGAACGATCCGCCGATGGTGAGCGGATTGTTGGCGCCGGTCCACGTCTGGCCCAGGTGGTTGTGCTCGTTGTCGCTGGTCCACACGCCGGTCTGGCTCCAGCGTCCAGCGATGAGCTGAATATCGAAGATGTCGATGTCGCCATCGTGGTCAACGTCGCAGGCCGAAGCGTAGACAACGCCCGGGGCGCACGGGCCGGCCAGAGGCGTCTCTTGGGCAAAGGCCGTGCCGGTGAACAGCAGCAGCCCCAGGAATGAGATTGCGACGGATATGCGGGCGGCGAGAGTCATGGCAAGTGTTCTCCTGTTGGGGATCGTGTTCAGGTTCCCACGGGTTGGGACCTGGTGGTGGACCGGTCACGCAGCGCGTGACAACGACTTGTCGCTCGATGCTGCGTAATGCGTATTGCGTAACCGGATGAGGGTGGTCGCTGGCCTCGGCGCGAGATGCAGCTCCTGTGCATCCCAGCCAACACACGCCTTTCCGGGTTACGGGTTACGGGTTACGCATTGCGCATCTCGGATCTCCAGCGAGCCACCCCGGCAATGCACAGCAAGGATGACACAAGCAGTTCAACGCAACCGCGCCCCGAAATCTGCACAGATCAGCCGGCGAACCGCGCAAAATCCCAGGTGAAACCTTGCTCCAGCCGCAGTCCACACCCCTCCAGCCGCAGCGGCGACGGCAGGTTGTCGGCGAAAAGCTGGCCCGTGCCCAGGCCATGCACGCGGTCATCGTTCAGGCTGCTGGTCCACTGGGCGATGGCGTTCAGGCCGACGTTGGACTCCAGCAGCGAGTTGATCCACCACTGCACCCCCAGCCGCTCGGCCGCGTCGATCCAGGCCTGGCAGGCGGCCAGCCCGCCCAGCAGCGTCGGCTTGAGCACCACATGCTGCGGCCCGATGGCGGCCAGCAGGGATGCAGGGGCGGCGGCGTGGATCAGCTCCTCGTCCAGGGCAATGGGGATGGGGGAATCTGCACAGAGCGCGGCCATCTCCTGCGTCCGGCCGGGCGCGATGGGCTGTTCCAGGAAGGCCACCTCCAGCTCCGCCAGCCGTTGCAGGCAGTGCAACGCCTCGGCGGGCTGCCAGGCGCCGTTGGCGTCCAGGCGCAGCTCTACCTGGCTGGCCGGCCAGCGCCGCCGCAGCTCAGTCAACAGCGCCAGCTCGGCGTCGAAGGGCAGCGCGCCCACTTTGAGCTTGATCACCCGGCAGCCCTGGCCCACCTTGGCCTCGATCTGCGCCCACATGCCGGCCGGCGCATCCATCCAGATCAGCCCGTGCAGCGGCAGCGCGGCCTGGCCGCGGCTGAAGGGGGTGTCGAAGAGCCGTTGTTGGCCGCCGCCGGCCAGGTCCAGCAGGGCAGTTTCCAGCCCGAAGGCCACGCTGGGCAGGTCGGCCAGCTCCAGCTCGGCCGGCGTTGCGCCGCGGTTGATCTGGGCGCAGACCGCCGCGACTGCATCGGCGTAATCGGCCCGGTCATCGCGGCTGAGGCCCGGCACAGTCCCGCACTCGCCCCAGCCCACCGCGCCATCCTGCTCAGCCCGCAGAAAGATCACCGGCCGCACGCGCAACGCGCCCCGCGAGGTGGCCGCAGGGCGCTTGAAGTGCAGCGAATAGGGATGTAGCGTGACTTTGGGCATGGTCGCCGGCGTGGATCACGGGAACTTGGGGAACTTGTCGAAGTCCGGCGTGCGCTTCTCCACGTAGGCGTTGCGTCCCTCCTGCGCCTCCTCCGAAAGGTAGTAGAGCAGGGTGGCGTTGCCGGCCAGCTCCTGGATGCCGGCCTGGCCGTCCAGCTCGGCGTTGAAGGAGGATTTGAGCATGCGGATGGAGAGCGGGCTCTTCTGCTGGATCTTGCGACACCACTCCACGGTGACAGCCTCGAGCTGCTCCAGCGGCACAACCTTGTTGACCAGCCCCATCTGCAAGGCCTCCTGCGCGTCGTACTGGTCGCACAGATACCAAATCTCGCGCGCCTTCTTCTGGCCGACGATGCGCGCCAGGTAGGAGGCGCCGAAGCCGCCGTCGAAGCTGCCCACCTTGGGGCCGGTCTGCCCGAAGCGGGCATTCTCGGCCGCGATGGTCAGGTCGCAGACCACGTGCAGCACATGCCCGCCGCCGATGGCATAGCCGGCCACCATGGCGATCACCGCCTTGGGAATCGAGCGGATCAGCTTTTGCAGGTCCAGCACGTTGAGCCGCGGCACCTGGTCCTTGCCCACGTAGCCGCCCACGCCGCGCACGGTCTGGTCGCCGCCGCTGCAGAAGGCCAGATCGCCCGCGCCGGTGAAGATGATCACGTCGATGGTGGGGTCCTCGCGGCAGATGATCATGGCGTCGATCATCTCCTGCACCGTCAGCGGGGTGAAGGCGTTGCGCCGCTCCGGTCGGTTGATGGTGATCTTGGCGATGCCGTCGTAGAACTGGAAAAGGATCTCCTCGTACTCTTTGATGGTCTGCCACGGGAAGGTTTCGGTCACGGTGTTTGCTCCTTGGCGGGGAATAATCGCAAGGCGGCGCGCTCAGCAGCGCGTCCTGCGACGTGTGGGCTAGGCGAGCTGGGCCAGCAGCGCCTTAAACTGGCGGAACACCTGGCTGTTGACCGCCATGGCGCTTTCGATCTCCAGCAGCGCGGCGCGCGGGCGCGCTGTAAAAAAGCTGGCCAGCGCCGCATCCAGGCTCGGGGCGTCGGCCGCGTGCAGGTAGTCCAGGCCATGATCTGCGGCCGTGCGCTGGGCGGTCAGCGGCTGCGGCGTCAGGAAATAGGTGCGACGCAGGTCGGGCGGCAGGCGGTCGGGGCCGTCGATGATGTCGAAGATGCCGCCGCCGTGGTTGTTGAGCAGCACGATGCGCAGGTTGGGCGGCACATGGGCATGCCAGAGCCCGTTGCGGTCGTAGAAAAAGCTCAGATCGCCCACGATCAGCGTGGTCAGCGCCTCGCCGGCCAGGGCCGCGCCCACGGCGGTGCTGACCGCGCCGTCGATGCCGCTGACGCCGCGGTTGCTGTGGACGCTGAGCAGCGCGCCGGGACTGGCGTGTCCGATCAGGTTCGCGTAGCGAACAGGCATGCTGCTGCCGATCTGCAAGCGACTCCCCGCGGGCAGCGCCTGCAACACCCGCCAGATGGCCTGGAACTCGCCGAAATCGGCCTGGGCCAGAAAACGCTCCAGAAGCTGGCCGGCGCTGGTCTCCAGCCGCAGCCAGTGGGCGGCGTAGTCGCCCGGTTGGGGCAGGGGGGCGACGCGGCGCGCCAGCTCGGCGAAGAAATCGTCCGGCCACATCGGCAGCAGATGCGTCAACGTCTGATAGGTGTCGGGCGCGTCGCCGGCCGGTTGAACGCGCCAGTGGGCGTGCGGCGGCAGGCCGCGCAGGAACTGTTTGAGATATTTCGAGGTCGCCGGTCCGCCGAAGCTGATCACCAGCTCCGGTTGCAGGTCGCGCAGCGCGGCCGGGTCCTGCACGCCCAGGATGGCATCGCCATGGTGCAGCGGCGTGCCGTCGGGGAAGAGATTGGCGGTCACATCGGCGATGACCGCCACGTCAGGCCGGGCGCTGAGCTTGCCCAGGGCGCGGCGCAGCGGGTCGCAGCGCGGGTGCAGGCCGGCCACGATCAGCTTGCGCGTAGTCGAACGCCATGTGGCCAGCAGCTCCTCCCAGGCCGGACCGGTGAGCTGCGGCCGGGCCGGCAGCGCCTTCCTGGAAAGCCAGGGCCCCGGCAGCCCCGCAACAGACGCCGCAGTCTGCGGCGTCGCCGGATAGAGCGGCTCCCGCAGCGGCACGTTGACATGCACCGGACCTGGCAGCGGCGCGGTCGCGCGCTGGATCGCCTCGTGCATGGTGCGCAGCGCGTGCCAGGCCGCATCGGGGTGTCCATAGTCCACCGGCAGCTCATAGCTGGCGCGCACGTGGGGTTCGTAGAGTCCGCGCTGATGGATCGCCTGATTGTCCTGTTGATCGATCCACTCCGGCGGCCGGTCGGCCGTCAGCGCCAGGAGGGGAACCTGTTGGTAGAAGGCCTCGGCCAGCGCCGGCGCCAGGTTGAGGGCCGCGGTGCCCGAGGTGCAGACCAGCCCCACCGGCCGGCCGCTTTGCTGCGCCAGCCCCAGCGCCAGGTGGCCGGCCGCGCGCTCATCGTAGACCACGCGGCAGCGCAGGCCCGGCTGCCGGGCCAGGGCGATGCTCAGCGGCGCTGAACGGGAGCCGGGCGCGACGATGAAATCGGTCAGTCCGTGATCGACGCACAGGCGGGCGATGGCCTGCAACAGCGTTTGACGGTGGGAAACAGGGGCGTCTTGGGCAGCCATTGCCGGGGGAGCGGGGGGAAAAGGCCGCGCGGCTACGCCAGGCTGGGCAGCGCCGGCGCGTCGATGGCCGCCTGCAACACGGCCAGCAGGGTGTCGGCCTTCAGCTCGGTCTCGCGCCACTCCGCGTCAGGGGAGGAATCGGCGGTGACGCCGCCGCCGACGTAGAGGTAGGCGTGAGTTTCCCCCAACTGCATACAGCGTAAATTGACATAAAGCTGGGACTGGCCATCGATGTGTACCGGGCCCAGATAGCCGCTGTAGAAGCTGCGGTCGTAGCCCTCGTGTTGCAGGATGAAGGCCAGCGCCTTGTCCTTGGGCATGCCGCAGACGGCCGAGGTGGGGTGCAGCTCGTGCAGCACCCGGTTGGCCAGGGTCATCAGTTGGTCGCGGGGCGCTTCGACGGTGAAATCGCTCTGCAGATGCACCACATTGCCCGCGGCCACGGTGCGCGGCCCGACCTCCTGCACCTGCTGGGCGCCGGCGCGGCCGAAGAAGTCGCGGATGTAGTCGCCCACCAGCGCCTGCTCCTCGATCTCCTTGGCAGCCCAGCGCACCGCGTGCAGCGGGCGGTCGGGAGGGAGGGCCTGGGTGCTGGCCAGGGCCATGGTGTGCAGGGCGCGGCCATCGGTGGCCAGCAGCAGCTCAGGGCTGGCGCCGATCCAGGTCCCGACGCCGGGAATGGCCACCAGCGAGACGAAGGCCGCGGGGTAGCGTCGGCAGAGCGCCTGGAAGGTGGTCGCCGGATCGAAGCCGACCGCCAGGTGGGTAGAGGCGGCGCGTGAGACGACGACCTTTTTGATGCCGCTGGCGACGATGAAATCGATGGCCGAGTCGACCAGGGTGCAGTATTCAGCGTAGCCGCTGCAGTGCAGGGGCTGGGGCGGCTGCGGGGTGGGCCAGCCGCGCAGGGCGGCCGGCGGCTGGCCGGCCAGCCGGGCCAGAAACTGGCCGTAGAAGCGCTCGTAGCGCTGGCGCTGGCCGTTCCAGGGGGTCTGATGGGTGCGCAGGCCCTGGGGCGTCAGTTGCACGTCGGCCCGGATGCGCAGCGGCGGCTGGCCAGCGGCGCTGTAGAAGGGGGAGAAGATGAAGGCTGGCTCGCCGGCGTGGAAATCGATGGCCGCGGGCTGGGCCGATGCGCCCAGATCCACGACGCCCTGGGTGGCTTGTTCCCCTGGCGGGCGCCAAAGGGCCACGGCCAGTTGGGCAGTCACGGCCGCGTCGAAGAACGCGGCCGCGGCGCGGCTGTCATCGGGGTGCAAGGCAAGGAATTGGTTTGTGTCGGGCCGTTGCATGGCTGTCGTGAAGGCGCTCAACCCAGGTCATCCAGCAGATCGCCCAGCTCGCGCGCCAGAAGATCATCCAGCGGCATGAAGGGCGTCTCCTCGAAGGAATCGGAGAGCTGTTGCATCAGTTCCCGCACCTTGAGCTTGGGGTAGCGGCGGCTGAGCTCCTCCACCTGGCTGTCCATGGAGGAGGCCATCTCCAGGCCGCGCGTTTCCAGATCGCTCAGGTCGATCTCCAGCTCGAACATGTGCCGGATGCGGCGCATGACGTCGAACCAGGCCTGGAAGTCGTTTTCGATGCGCAGCCCCTGCACCTGGTTGGAGACCTGGGAGAAGTCATAGGCTGGCACGAAGGCGTAGAGATCGACCAGCTCGATGCCGCGCTGCCCGGCGCGGAAGGCCAGGTAGGCGCCGATGGTGGATCCGCCCTCGTAGTTGCTGTATTTGACGGCGTAGTGGTCGAGTTCAGGCTTGAGCCGCGGCAGGCTGTAGATGGCGTGGATCTCGCGCTCCCGGTCGTAGGGCATGGAGCCATAGACCCCGCCCAGGCAGATGACGCGCCTGACGCCCAGCGCCTCGACCGCGTCCAGCCAGATATCGGCGTAGAGCTCAGCGTTGAGGTGCGGCTCATCGCCCAGGAAGAACACCATCCCTTTGTGACCGTTGCGCCAATAGTGAAACTCGTTGCGGCGGATGTCGTGGGACTTGATCAAGCCCTCCTCCAGCGCCACGTCCGGCCGCAGAAAGTGGTGCGTGCCGGGCGCCTGGAAGAGATAGAAGTGGGTGGGCTTGATCAGGCCGATGCGCGGCGCGCCGGTCTGCTCGACCAGGTACTGGACCAGGCCGGAGGAGGTGTTGCCCGCGTCGGCCCATTGGCGCCAGCCGGCCAGCATATAGGTTTCGTCGGTCTCAGGCCGTTGCCACAGTTGCAGAAGGTCGTTGGGTTCGTTCATTGCCTGCCTCGTATCGCGTGTCATGAACTCGATGCCCGTCATTATACCCTCACTGGCGCATTGCGCCAAGCCTTTGGCGAGGACTGACGGCGCCGGCCAATAGCGCCGGCAATTCCAGGCGGGCTGGGCGTCGTCAGCCCTGCCCATGCCTTACAAGGATGCTGTCAGGATAGTGTGACAATTTCAAAAACTCATTTGACAGTTCTGTCGCTGGGCGGGAATCCCCGTTGACGACTGAAAATTTGTGTGATACAGTGCTATCAGAGTGGAACAACCCATGTAATCATGGCTATGACAGCGCCGCAGGACAGTTGGGTGACCTGCGGTCAAGCGGCCGGCAGGCCGCACGCCTGGCAGCATAGAGGCTGTGGGTGGGCAGGCCGGGCCCGAGGGTGTGTCACGGGTGTTGAGGGATAAGCGCAAGTCATCGTCGTCTTCATCGCAGGGCCCTTCCGAGCTTCTCCTTTCGACAAGGCAGTCTTCCGTGAACGTGGTGAATGGCTATTCGCTGCGTTCTTTTCGTGATGTCACGAGAGGTGGATATTCATATCTCGTGACGGTCGATCGGGACCACTGACGAAATCAAATCGGGAGGTACCAGATGTTGGTACATGGACGGAATCTTCGTGTTACCTGCGCATTGTTGCTTGTTCTTGCCATGCTGATCCTGGCGGCGGGCCCCGGTTACGCAGATCCCAATGTGCCTGAAGCGCCCTCGGCCGGGCCGGCGCCTCAGGCGTCAGCCCCCGCGCTGAAACCCCTTCCGGCGGCAGGGCTGCCGCGCGCACACGCGCCGGAGGATCTGGGCGGCATCATCAGCGACCCGGTGATCGAGATGAGGGCGTTGGTGTTGCACGCCGCGGGGGACGCGGGCGGGGTGTACGCGACCATCAGCGCCTATCTCCAGATTCTGGGCATCCCCTTCGACGTCATCGACACCGCTGCGGCCGCCCCGGCTGGGACTGTGGAGGAGGGCGACCTGTGGGATGGCGTCAACCGCGGCCACTACCAGGCGATTTTCATCACCACCAGCAACGTCTGGGCGAGCCATCTGGACGCCGCGGAGCGCAGCCTGATCGAGGCCTATGAGCGCGCGTTTGGCGTGCGCCAGGTGACACTCTACGCCTATCCCAATGCGGCTGAATATGGGCTGGACCTGGTCAACGTGGCGTCGCTGCCGCTGAACGCGACGCTGAGCAGCGGCGGGCAGGGGGTGTTCAGCTACCTGCGCCCGGACGTCACGATCCCATTCCACCTGAACGAGGTCTATGGCTATCTGGCGCAGCCGGCCGGCGGGGCCGATGTCACGACGCTGTTGCAGGACCCGGCGGCCAAGACGCTGCTGGCGGTGTTCCGGCCGGGCGATGGACGGGAGCAGATGGTCTTCACCATGTCTTCTTTCTACCCCGCCATTCCGCCGTCGAACATCCATGCCCGGCTGCTGCCCTATGGCATGATCAACTGGGCGCTGCGCGGGGTGTTCCTGGGCCAACGCCACCTCTACTTCGCACCGCAGCCCGATGACGTGCTGGGCTGGGGCGACTGCTGGGACCCGATCAATCACGTCTACATTCTGGACACCTGCTACCGCAACGAGCCTCACGACCTGGACAACCTGGCGGCCTGGCAGAACACGTTCAAGGCCACCGTGCCCAACGCCGCCGGTTTCCGCATCGAGATGCCCTTCAACTCGGAGGAGGTCTTCGAGGGCAATCCGCCGGAGGTGGTCAATGGCCAGGTGGTGCCCGGCACGCTGGCGGCCAAGGCGGTGCAGCTTCAGGGGCAGTTCACCTGGCTCAATCACACCTACAGCCATGCTGACCTGGATGCGGCCAGCCCCAGCGTGATCAGCGCTGAGATCTCTGAGAACAACGGGGCCGCAGGCATCTTCGGCTGGACTGATTATAGCCAGTCCACGCTGCTGACCGGCGACTACAGCGGCATGGGCCGCAGCATCAATCCGCCCACGCCGCGCAACACGGCGCTGGCGCCGGCCGCCTATGCTTTGGGTGTGCGCTATATCCTGGTCAACGCATCGGACCCGATGTTCTACAATCCGACGCCCAACACCGGCATTCCACATCCCGATCAGACGGCGATCTTGCAGATACCGCGCTACGCCAACAACATCTTCTACGCCGCCAGCACGCCGGCCCAGCAGACCGACCTCTACAACGTGATCTACTGCCCTGGCTATCCGGGCAATCCGATCCCGTGCTTCACCTATGAGGCGATCATGGAGAGCGTGACCAACCAGGCGCTGGGCTTTCTGCTGGATTTCAGCGTCAACCCGACCATGTTCCACATGAACAACCTGGATGACTACGGCGGCGGGCAGACGCTGATGACCGACTACATCGAGATGCTCTATGCCAAGCTCAACAGCTACATCAACAGCAACGTGCCGGTGCTCAGCCTGCGCACCCAGGAGATCGGCCAGCGCATGTGGGATCGCATGGCCTATGACGCCTCAGGCGTCAGCGGCGAGCTGCGCTGCGGCGGCGAGATCACGCTGCGCACCGTCAACGCCGCCACGATTCCCGTCACGGGCGTCGGCTTCGGCGGCAACGTGGAAAGCTACGCCGGCCAGTCGATCTCGCATGTGGCCATGGCGGCCAACGGCGTGACGGTGATCCCCGGCGCCGCGGCCAGCGTGCCCGCGGCCGTCACTGGCCTCACCGCCCTGCGCAGCGGGGACGATGTGACGCTGAGCTGGGATCCGACCAGCCAGGACACGGCCGGCCAGCCGCTGAGCGCGCTGCGCTATCGGGTCTACGGCTATGCCGGCGATGCGGCCGGGGTAACGCTGGACCAGTTCACCCGCCTGGCCGAGGTCGCCGTTCCTTCCTTCACTCATCTGAACGCGGCGACCGGCCCCGCCATCTACACATACGTGGTGACGGCCGTGGGCGACAACTGCTGGAAGCGCGAGTCGGCCGAGTCCGCACGGCTGGCCAAGGCGGTCTGGCTGATCAAACCTGGCTACAACCTGCTCTCCATGCCGCTGATCGCGGCCGATCCGGCGATCCAGGCTGTGTTGGGCACGCAACTGAGCGGCGGCGAGAGCCTCGACAGCGGCGACCGGATGCTGAGCTTCAACCCGGCCACGCAGAGCTATGACCAGAGCGCGGTCTACATCGACGGCACGGGCACGCCGCTGGATGGACAGTGGCACGATGTGGCCGGCTTTCCCGGCCAGCCGTCGGGCATCACGCTGGAGCTGCACGCCGGCTTCTGGCTGCAGCACCGCTTCAACGATCAGCGCACGGTGGTGGCGCTGGGCCGGACGGCCACGCCCGCGGAGCGTGGGCTGACCATCGGCGCCGGCCCCTATCAGATCATCGGCAGCGGCGCTGTGGGCCCTCTGCCCCTGGCCGATACGAACCTGTGGCAGAGCGGCGCCAACGGCGGCGACAGCGCAGACACCGGAGACCGCCTCCTGCGCTTCGGCCCCGACGCACAGGCCTATGACGCGCTGGCCGTGCTGATCGATGGCGGCGTCTGGGCCGATGGACAAAACTACCCCAACCCCAGCGCTCTGACGTTGGAGCCGGGCCGGGGCTACTGGTTCCACAACCGGACGCCGAACAACCCATTCTACTGGAACTATCCGCTGCCCTGAGGTTGACCGGGGCGACCTGCGACTTGGGCAGCAGCCTTGTTGGGTGGCTTGTGGTGAAAGAGGTTCTGAGATGAAACAGATCGCAATTGCCTTGATTATGCTGTGCAGTCTGCTGGGCCTGGCGACGCCGGCCCTGGCTGACCAGGGAACGTTGCAGTGGGGCACAGACCCCTGGTCGAACCCCGTGGCAACCATCACCGACGATAACAACGGCGGCCAACTGGTTCCGGTGGGCGCGCTGGTGGAGCTGTGGCATGAGAACGGCGTTGCTCCGCTGGCCACGGCGCACATCGGCGATGGCTATGTCACGCCGCGAGCCGGCAGGGTGGTGGCCAACACCGGCCTCGCTCCCGGGCATTACAGCCTGGTGCTGCGGGTGTTCAACGTGCCCGATCCCTACGCGCCCGATGTGGTTTCCTGTTCGGTGATCGTCGGCGCCAATGGACGCGGCACGCCTGGCATCCAGGTTGATATCTCCGTGCTCATGCCGGTCGAGATCTTCTTCCCATCGGCCGCCATCCCGACGGGAACCTTCAGCTACCAGCAGGGCGGCGGCTGCGAGGTGATGAACCCGCTGGCGGTCACGCTCAACTCCTTCACGGCCACGGCGCAGGAGGATGCGGTGCTGGCGGCGTGGGAGACGGCCAGCGAGATCGATCTGCAAGGCTTCAACCTCTACCGCGGCCTGGCGGCCGATGGCCCCTGGACCCAGTTGAACGATCTGCTGATCCCCAGCCAGGCGCCAGGCAGCACCATGGGCTACAGCTATGACTTTCTGGACCGGGAGGTAACGCCCGGCGCCACCTACTACTATCTGTTGGAGAGCATCGACCTGGCAGGGCAGCCAGAAGAGCACGGCCCGGTCAGCGTCTACTTCGACGGCGCGCCGACCGCGGTCGGTCTGGTCGCTTTGACGGCTCAGCCCGGCGCCGCTGGCGGCGGCAGTCTCATGGCGGCCTTGCTGGCGCTGGCCAGCCTGGCCGCCGCGGCCTGGAAGGCACAAGGGAAAAAATGACAGCCTGGCGTCACAAGGCATCCAGCGCGGCTGCGGCGCGAGACCGCAGCCAAATCAATGAACCTGACACCGCACCGTTGCGCGTTTGCCTGGTGGCTGAGGGCAGCTATCCCCACTATACCGGTGGGGTCAGCACCTGGTGCGACATGCTGGTGCGCGGCCTGCCAGAGGTGCGCTTCACCCTGATCAGCCTGACCGCCAATCCCAGCGTGCGGCCGGTCTTCGAGTTGCCATCCAACGTCGAACGGCTGATCACAGTGCCGCTCTGGGGCACCGGCGAGGTGTTGGAGATTCAGCGCGATCTGGGTCTGGCGGCCATCATCCGGCGCAAGCGCAGCGCGCCCGAATGGGCGGTGGAGCGTGAGTTCCTGCCCCTGTTCCAGCGTTTCATGCGCCTGTTCTGGAGCGCCACAGCCCAGCCCGCGCTGTTTGGCCAGGTGTTGCACGGCATGGCGGCCTATTTCCAGCGCCGCGACTTCGATCAGACGCTCAAGTCACGGCCGGTCTGGAAATGCTTCCTGGCTGAGAGCGCCCGCGGCTTCCAGCAGTTCTGCAGCGCCATCGGCGCGCCGGCCAGCGCCAGCCTGCTGGACGCCACCGACGGCATGCGCCTGCTGTACCGCTGGCTGACCCTCCTGACCATCTCGCTGCCGCAGGTGGATGTGGTGCATGCCGCCGCGGCCGGCCTCTGTGCGGCGCCCGGCATCCTGGCCCGTCACAATCAGGACGCGGCCTTCCTGCTGACCGAGCATGGCGTCTACCTGCGGGAACGGCTGCTGGCGTTGAGCCGGGCCGAGGCCGGCAGCCTCTTCGACCAGGTCTTCCAAAGTCGGTTTGCCCAGCGCCTGACCGAGGCCAGCTACTACTTCGCCGACCGCATCGCGCCGGGCAGCAACTACAATCACCGCTGGGAGCTGCGCAACGGCGCGGCGCCTGAGCGGATCCAGACCATCTACAACGGGCCAGATCCGAGCGAGTTCACCCCCGTCTTGCAGCCGCGGCCGGCCGGCGAGCCGCCCACGGTGGTCTGGCTGGGGCGCATCGACCCGCTCAAGGATCTGGAGACGCTGATCCGGGCGGCCTCCATCGTCCATGGCCAGATGCCGCACGTGCGCTTTGTTCTCTACGGCAAGGCGCCGCGCGGCAATGAATGGTACTACGAACGTTGCGTCAAGCTGCGCGATGCGTTGGGCCTGCAGCACGCCGTGATCTTCGCCGGCTTTGCCGCCAGCGCGGCCGCCGCCTACAACGAGGGCGACTTCGTGCTGCTGTCGAGCATCAGCGAAGGCTTTCCCTACAGCGTGGTTGAGGCCATGATGTGCGCCCGAACGGTGGTCGGCGCGGACGTGGGCGGCGTCAGCGAGGCGCTGGAAGGGTGCGGGCTGGTGGTGGAGCCGCGCAATCCGGAGCAGATGGCGGCTGCCTGTCTGCAACTGCTGGATGACCCGGCGCTGTGCCGGGAGCTGGGGCTGCGGGCCCGGGCCAAGGCGCTGGAACGCTTCAGCTTGCAGCAATGCAACGCCGCCTATCTGGCGGTCTTTCAACATCTGGCCACCGAGGCCCGCGTCCGACGGGCCGAGGTGGAGTTGGCCGCCAGGCAGGCAACGGCCGGCCAGCGCGCTGCGACGCCAGCGCCTGCCGGCGCCTGGCTGGAGATCGGAGGTGAAGGATGAGTGCAACCTGGGGTACCATTGACCTGCCCGGGCCGGCGCCGGCGCCTGACGCCACCCTCGATCGGCTGGCCGACGAGGTGCAGTGTGTCTGCGTGCAGCCGATCGATGTGCTGCAAGTGGCTGCGCTGCTGGAGACAGCCGGCATCACCGACAACAGCGCCATGCTGCGCTACGGCCATGTCTCGGTCTTCGACCTGGCTGAAAGCGTGACGCGGCGCATCACTCCGCAGCCGGCCGTCTCATCGGCTGCGGCCCTGACCCCGGCCGCGCCGGAGCTGCGCTGGCAGGCGGCCATGGACTACCTGCGCGGTCCCCTGACCCTGCTGCCCATGGTACTGCTGTCGGCCGTGATCATGGTCTACCAGTCCTATGGCGAGTGGTCCTCGGCGCAGGTGCTGGCCTTCAGCCTGTCGGTGGTGACCAGCCTGTTGGTCACCAGCGGCTTCGTGCAGGCCGCCAGCCGCAAGGGCTCCAGCTATCTCAGCCAGGGCTACATCGTGGCCGCCCGCCGCATCGTCAGCATCATCATGGGCGCCGGCCTGCTCGCGGCCTGCATCGTGGGCGGGGCGCTGGTGGCCGCGGTGCTGCGCTATCTGGCCCCTCCCACCGAGGTGGTGGTCACCATGGGCGTTTCCTTTCTGGTGCTCTCCTGCCTCTGGCTGGCGGCCGGCGTCCTCTTTCTCCTGGGCCAGGTGATCTGGTTCGGCCTCGGCCTGGCGGTCGGTGTGACCCTGATCGCGGCCGTGTTGCATGGCCTGACCGCCTGGGTGGGTGAACGCTCCTGGGCGATGCTGGCGGCCACCTTCGTCGGCTTCAGCGGCGCCCTGGCGGTGATGTACCTGGCTGCGCGGCGCACGCTGGCGCGCCGTGCAGCGCTCTCGCCCGTCAGCTCGCAGGCGGTGGTGCTGCCGGCCACGCCGCATCTGCTGGTCAATCTGGCGCCCTACTTCGCCTATGGCGTGCTCTATGTGGTGCTGGTGCTCAGCGGGCATATCAGCGGCTGGCTGGGCGCAGCGCCGGGCGGCGCGGGTCGCATGATGGCCGTGACGGCGACGGAGGTCGGCTTGACCATCGCGCTGGGCGGCGTCATCCTGGCGGGCGGGGTGGCTGAACGCACCGTGGCGCGCTTCTGGCGGCTGATCAAGAGCTATCAGCTCAAGGTCTCGCCCGCGCAGCCGGCTGAGTTCTCCCGCCTGATCCAGACCTTTTTCCGACGCGAGATTCTGCGCTATGGCGTGGTTCTGGCGCTGTGCAGCGCGCTGGTGGCGGCGTTGCTGCTGATCTTCCAGGCCGCGACCTCTGGCCGCGGCGCGACCATCCTGCCCTGGACCGCGGAGACGCAGTTCATCATGGCGTTGGGCCTGGTCGGCTACGGCATCATGGCGCTGGGGGTCTTTCAGTGCATGTTTCTGATCACGCTGTCCCGACCGGGCATGGCCACCGAGGCTGTGGTGATCGGGATCGCCTGCACGCTGATCGTGGGCGCGCTGGCCGGTCAGTTGACCTACTATCCCTACAGCGCGCTGGGCGTCGTCTGCGGCAGCCTGGCCTTTGCCCTGGCCGCCCGACGCAATTTGCAGCAGGTTCTGCGACAGGTTGACTATTACTACTACGCTTCGTTCTAGACCGAACCTGCGCAAGACAGGTCCCGATCCGGCCCGGTGGAGCGAGTATTCGAGATCCACCAGGTCCAATCGACCGGCGTATTGTGCAAGTCGATGACGTTGAAAGTTTCCGGAGGCAAGACTATGAAGGCAGTAATTCTGGCGGGCGGCCGGGGAACACGTCTGGCGCCCTACACCACCATTCTACCTAAGCCGCTGATGCCTTTGGGCAATCACCCGGTGCTGGAGATCATCCTGTGCCAGCTCAAGAAGCATGGCTTCACGGACATCACCATGGCCGTGGGCTACCTGCGCCATCTGCTGGAGGCCTACTTCGAGCATGGCGAGCGCCTGGGGGTGCAAATCGAGTACTCCTACGAGGATCAACCGCTGGGCACCGCCGGCCCGCTGTCGCTGATTGATGGACTGGATGAGCCTTTCCTGGTGATGAACGGCGATGTGCTGACCAACCTGGACTTCGACGCACTCTACGCCTATCACCTGGAACATGGCGCGACGGCCACCGTCAGCCTGTACCCCAAGACGGTGGAGATCAGCCTGGGCGTGCTGGAGGTGGACGAGCGATCGGAGGTGGTCAGCTACCAGGAGAAGCCCAACTATTCCTACCTGGCCAGCATGGGCATCTACGTGTTCTCTCCCCGGGTGTTGGACTATCTGCCCACCGGCCAGCGCTGCGACATCCCCGACCTGATCAAGACGTTGCTGAGCCATGGCGAGAAGGTTGTCGGGCGTGTCTTCCACGGCGATTGGGTCGATATCGGTCGCCCGCAGGACTACATGATGGCCGTGGAGAACTACGAGTACCTGATCAACGCGGCCACGCTGACCATCGACACGGTGCGCCCGCCCAGGAGCAACGGTCACGCGGCGCCTGTTCTGGCCGGCAGCCAGTCCAGGTAGCGCGTCGAGACGAAGGAGGCAAAGCCATGCCGGGCGGCGCGCGCCTGCGCCAACTGGCGCAGGCTGTCGTCGTCCGGCGCGGCATAATCCAGTGCCAGGATGGGCCGATCGCCGCAGAGCGCCCGCAGCTCGGCCGCCTTGCCCTCGGTCCAGAGCAGGTCGGGGCCGGCCCAGGCGACGTAGGACCCATCCTGGCAGTGGGTGGTGAAGGCCTCGAAGAGGACGCCGTCCAGCGCCGGCATGATCTGCGGCAGCAGGGAGAAGCCGCGGTTGACCATCAGCCGGGCGGCCGGGAAGCTGGCCCGCAGCCGCCCGATCAGATGCGCAACACCTGGACGCGTGGCAGGGAAAAGCTCCTGAACGTCCACGGTGTCCAGGAAGAGGCCGGCGAAGCCGCGGGCCAGGATGGCGGGAACCTGGCGCAGCACCACGTCATCCTGCCAGGCGGGCAGCCGGCAGTCCAGGTACGCCGTGCGCCACCGGGGGTTGACCAGCTTCTGGCCAGTCTCAGGGTGGCGCAGAAGCCAGGACGGGCTGGCCTCCGGCTCAGGTAGCTCGCCCAGCGAGAGATAGGCCAGGCAGGTGCAGCCGGCCTGCTGCAAATGGCTGGTCTGGGCCAGGGTGTAGTGACCGTGCTGCAAGATGAGCAGGTCGAATGCGGCCAGGTCGGCCAGGCGACCGGGGCCGTAGTAACAGGCAAAGCGGTCGATGGACAGTGGAATCATGGCGGGCTTCAGGCAGGATGATGGGCGCTGACGGCTCGATTTTCAGCGCCCGTAGGGCTGGCGTCGGCTGTTCACAGGTTGAGCGTGCTTTCGGCAGGTGCAGCAACGTGGTATACTCACGCATCACACTTGCCGGATTGCCAGGCGGCCAGCCCTCTGCGGCCCGGCCTCTGCGGCGTCCGGCGCCTGCGGAGTACCATGAATTTCAAGAAGCAAGCAGCGATTCTGTCGTTTCTGGTCCTGGCGACCTTGCTCACGCCGCACAGCGCGGCCGCAATCAGCCGGCGATCAGATTGTCATGACATCAATGGCGATGGCCTGATCAACATCATCGACGTCCAGCAGGTGGCTGGACACGTCACTGATCCCGGCTACCTGCCCGGCTACGACGTCAACGGCGATGGCCAGGTGAATCTTGTGGACCTGAGCAGCGTAGCCGGCGCCTGGCAAACAGAGCTGGGGCTGTGCGTTCCTGGCAACACCGGCGGCGGTCAATGGCTGGCGGTCAGCAGTTGGGTCTATCAGTTGACCGGCTATCCCAGCGACAGCCTGAACCAGATCGCCGGCTCCAACTTCCAACTGGCCGTGGTCGATCTGGCGCGTGACGGCTCCGGCGATTACTTCACGGCCAGCGAGGTCGCGGCGGTGAAGGCCAGCGGCAAGTTCGTGCTGGCCTATTTCGAGATCGGCGCGATCGAGAACTACCGGCCAGAGTGGCCGCAGGTGCCGGCGGACATGAAGCTGGGGCCGGTCAATGGCTGGCCGGGCGAACAATACGTCAAATATTGGGATCCGCGCTGGTGGCCCATCGTGCGCGGCCGCATCGATCAGGCCATCGCCGCCGGTTTCGACGGCGCCTACCTGGACATGATCGTGACCTATGAGGAGATCCCCGCCAACTCGGCCGGCACCAACCGCGCCGACCTGGCCAGCAAGATGGTGGACCTGATCGATCAGATCTCGGACTATGCCAAGTCCATCGATTCCGATTTCAAGGTCGTGCCCCAGAATGCGCCTGAGCTGCGCAGTTGGCCGAAATATCTGCCGGCCATCGATGGGCTGGGCATGGAGGAGCTGTACTATCGGGCCACCGATCGGGCCTGCACCCAGAGCTGGTGCGCCGAAAACCGCGCCGAGGCCGCCGCGGTGGCCAGCGCCGGCAAGCTGGTGCTGGCAGTCGACTACGCCAACCGATCGGCCAACATCGCCGACGCCTACACCCGGGCACGCGCGGCCGGCTTTGTGCCCTACTGCACTGTAGTCGCCCTTGACGACATGCGCGTCAACCCTGGCTGGGATCCCTGATCAACCGGTCGCCAGGTTGATCGGCGGGTTCATGGCGCGGAACCAGGAGCTGGCGGCCGGTCGATGGCCGCCAGCTCGCGCGCCTTGGTCCAGGAGGAAACCACGAAGATCACGACGAGAATCAGGGCGAGCAGCGCCACCGGGATGTCGTAGACCGTGAACTGGCCAAAGGGCAGGGTGATCCTGGGAACGCCAAAGAAAAACATAGCCGTGTTGAGAATCACCAGGATCACCCGCACCTCGGTCGGCCCCAGCTTGCCGTAGGAGATCTGGAAGACGCCGTCCACGAAGGTGCGCACGTAGACGAAAACCGATAGCATCAGGTAGCCGATCAACGCCATGGCCGCCACATCGAAGGTGACGTAGATGGAGAGGCCCAGCCCCAACACCACCAGCATCTCGTTGAAGGCGTCCACCGTGTGGTCGATGAAGAAGCCATATTTGGGCCGCTGGATCTTGCGATAGCGGGCCAGGGTGCCGTCCAGGCTGTCGCCGTACCAGTTGATCAGGTAGCCCAGGCTGGCCAGCCAGAGGAAACCGGGGTGGATGCGGGTGGCCAGATAGCTGAAGAAGATCAGAAACGCGCCGGCCGTGCCAATCGCGGTCAGCTTGTCGGGGGTCATCCAGGCCGGCGCATGGGCCGCCAGCCACTGCAAGGCCGGGCGCTCGATGGGACCCAGCAGGATGTCGTTGACACGTTTGTGGTCGGTGGGTGTCGCCATGGTGGGAACCTTCCTAAGCAACATGGAAAAGTGGGGGTGGATAATGAGCCATAGTGTATCATTGACTGCCGTTCTGTGCAATGTCAGACCCCTGGCAACAGCAACGGCCAATGGGAGCGCGGCATACTTGACAAATGCATAAGAATGCTTAATATTTCATCTGTATTAACTTCTTAGGATGGTTAACTATGACAACCACTACACCGTTCAACCAAGTGCTGCGGCGCTGGACCGAGCTCTCCATGAGCCGGTCGATGCGCGATTTCGTCTCGTTCATGCGTGATCATGAACTTTCGATGTCGCAGGTCTCGTTGCTCTTCCGTCTGTACTATCGGGGTCAGTGCGGCGTGAGCGACATCGCCAGCCACCTGGCCGTGAGCAACGCCGCGGCCAGCCAGGCCGTCGAACGGCTGGTGCAGCAGGGCTGGCTGGCGCGCAACGAGGATCCCAACGATCGCCGCGTCAAACAGGTGGACCTCTCCCCGGCCGGCCGGCGGCTGATCCAGGATGGCATCGAGGCGCGCGTTCACTGGATGACTGAGCTGACCACGGCCCTCTCTGCGGAGGAACAATCAGCCATCGCGACCGCGTTGGAGGCGTTGATCGACGTGGCGCTGCGGCTTGACCCGGACAGCCAGACGCCCAAGTCTCAGTGCTGATCATCCCGATTTAGATAAGGAGCATTGACTTTGCAAGCACAGATATCAAGCCCCGCGCGTGGACGGCGCGGCATGAATCGCGGCGCGCTGGGACGCGCCATCCGCTACCTGGCCCGTTATCGGACCCAGGCGCTGTTGCCCTACATCTTCCTGGTCATCGCTGTGCTGTCGCAGTTGGCGGTGCCCAAGCTGTTGGGGCGGATCATCGACGCGGTCACCGGCGGCGTCATCGCCCAAAACGTGGCGCCGAAGCTGGACGTGATCCCGGAACAGTTCCTCCCGCTGCTCTACCAACAATTGGGCTATACGCCGGAGGAGCTGCAGACCCTTTACACCAACGCCGAGCAGATGCTGATCACGGCCGGCGTGGCCATCGTGGTCTTTGCCGCGGTGCGCGGCATCTTTTCCTTCTTGCAGACCTACTGGGCCGAGCGCAACTCGCAGGGGATCGCCTTCGACATGCGCAACGACCTGTATGCCAAGATCTCTAAGCTCTCCTTCTCCTACCACGACCGCAATCAGACCGGCCAGTTGATGATCCGCGCCACCGACGATGTGGAGAAGGTGCGGCTGTTCATCGGCCAGGGCCTGTTGCAGGCGGTGGGCGCGCTGGTCTTGCTGGTCGGCACGCTGATCATCCTGATCAGCACCAACCCACAACTGACCCTGGTGGTGTTGCCCATCCTGCCCCTTTCGCTGGTCATCTTCCTGGCCTTCGGCGCGCTCAGCCAGCCCCTTTTCGTCCGGGTGCAGCAGCGCATCTCGGCGCTGAACACCGTCTTGCAGGAAAACCTGGCCGGCATCAAGGTGGTCAAGGCTTTCACCCGCGAGCAGAGCGAGGAGCAGAAGTTCGGCGTCGCGGCCGACGCGCTGATGCGGCAACAGATCACCGTCTCGCGCGTCCTCTCCTTCCTCTTTCCGCTGGTCTTCCTGATCGCCAACGTGGGCCAGGCGCTGGTGCTCTACTTCGGCGGCCGCCAGATTATCAACAACACGCTGACCCTGGGGCAGTATCAGGAGTTCAGCCTTTACCTGATCTTCATCTTCATCCCGCTGGCACAGTTGGGCTTCATCATCTCGCAGATGTCGCAGGCCTCGGCCTCGGCCACCCGCATCTTCGAGATTCTCGACACCACCAGCGACGTGACTGACATGCCAGGCGCCAGCGCGCTGCCGGAGGTGCAGGGACGGGTGACCTTCGAGAATGTCACCTTCCGCTACTACGCCGGCGGCGATCCGGTGCTCTCTGAGGTCAGCTTCACGGCTGAGCCGGGCCAAACCATCGCCCTGCTGGGCGCCACTGGCTCCGGCAAGACCACCATCATCAATCTGATCCCCCGCTTCTACGACCCCAGCGAGGGCCGCGTGCTGATCGACCAGCACGACCTGCGCGAGGTGACGCTGGAATCGCTGCGCGCCTCCATCGGCATCGTGTTGCAGGAGACCACCCTCTTCACCGGCACCATCCGGGACAACATCGCCTTTGGCCGGCCTGATGCCTCCCAGGAAGAGATCGAGACGGCGGCCAAGGCCGCCGCGGCCCATGACTTCATCCTCTCCTTCCCCCAGGGCTATGACACGCCGGTGGGAGAGCGCGGCGCCACCCTCAGCGGCGGCCAGAAACAGCGCATCGCCATCGCCCGCGCCCTGCTGCTGGATCCCCACATTCTGATCCTGGACGACTCCACCAGCGCGGTGGATCTGGAGACCGAGTATCACATCCAGCAGGCGCTGGATCGTCTGATGAAGGGGCGCACCAGCTTCGTCATCGCCCAGCGCATCAGCACGGTGATGCACGCCGACCAGATCCTGGTGCTGGACAAGGGACGTGTGGCGGCCCGCGGCCAGCACGCGGAACTGATGGAGAGCAGCGAAATCTACGCCGAAATCTACACCTCGCAGCTGGTCAGCGACGTGGAACTCGATGAGGAGGTGGCCTGATGTTTGGTGGACCCTCTGGCATGGCCCGCATGATGGGCCAGGACAATCTTAAACCGAAGAAAACGCGTGAAACCCTGGGCCGGATGGCCGGCTTTTTCAAGCCCTACTGGTGGGTGCTGTTGATCATCGCCACTCTGTTGATCACCTCGACCTGGGCGCAGATCACCATCCCCGAGCTGCTGGGCTCGACGGTGGACTGCTACCTGGTGACGGTCTCCCCCGCGACCACCGGCGATCCGGCCGGCTCGGCCTTGTCCTCTTTCCTGGGCGATATGCAGCAAGGCGGCCAGCAGTCCTGCACTCTGGAAAGCGACCCAACCCGCCTGACCGCGGACCAGCGGCTGGCCGGCCTGGCCCGGATGACCCTCACCATTCTGGGCCTCTACGTGTTCATCTCCCTCTCATCGGGCGCGCAGTTCTTTCTGATGACCTGGTCGGGCCAGCACGTGCTGCGCAACCTGCGCGAGAAGCTCTTCGCCCACATGCATCAGCTCTCCATGGGCTACTACGTCGAGCATGAGGCCGGCGACCTGATGAGCCGCATCACCAACGACACGGAGACCATCTCGCAGGCCATCAACTTCGCGCTGTTGCAGGTGCTGGGCGGCATGTTGCTGCTGGTGTGGATCAGCTACAAGATGCTGACGCTCAGCGTGCCCTATGCCTTGATCAGCCTGGTGGCGGTGCCGGCCATGTTGCTGGTGACTTTCTGGCTCTCCGGCCAGGCGCGCAAGGCCTTCCGCAAGGCGCGCCAGGACCTGGGCAACGTCAACGCCGAGCTGCAAGAGGGCATCGCGGCTGTGCGTGAGGTGCAGGCTTTCGGCCGCGAGGAGGAGAACATCCAGCAGTTCATGGTCACCAACGCGGCCAACCGCGACGCCAACATCAAGGCTGTCAGCTACACCAGCGCGCTGGCCCCTTCCCTGGAGGCGCTGGGCTACGCGGCGTTGGCCATCGTGGCCGGCGTGGGCGGCCTGGCCCTGCTGCGCAATCAGACCCTCTTCGGCGCGACCATCTCCGTCGGCCTGGTGATCACCTTCATCACCTACGTGCAGCGCTTCAACCAGCCGATCCAGCAGATCGCCATCCTCTGGACCAACATCCAGAACGCGCTCGCGGGCATGGAGCGGATCTTCGGCCTGATGGATGAGATCCCCACGGTGCAGGAGGCGCCCAACGCGGTGGCCATGCCCCCCATCGTGGGCAAGGTCGAGTTCCGCGAGGTGCATGCCGAGTACAAAAAGGATGTGTCGGTGCTGAATGGCATCAGCTTCACGGCTGAGCCGGGCAAGACCATCGCCATCGTCGGCCCCACCGGCGCCGGCAAGACGACCATCATCAACCTGATCCCGCGCTTCTGGGATGTGTCCAGCGGCGAGCTGTTGATCGACGGCATCGACGTGCGCACGGTGACGGCCCAGTCGCTGCGCAGTCAGATCGGCATCGTCCTGCAAGACTCCTTCCTCTTCAGCACCTCGGTGATGGAGAACATCCGCTTTGGCCGGCCCGACGCCAGCGACGAGGAGGTGATCGCCGCGGCCAGGCTGGCCAGCGTGGACACCTTCGTCGACCGCCTGCCTGAGGGCTACAACACCGTGCTGGGCGAGCGGGGCGGCGGCCTGAGCCAGGGCCAGCGCCAGTTGATCAGCATCGCGCGCGCCGCGCTGGCCAATCCGGCCATTCTGATCCTGGACGAGGCCACCTCCAGCGTAGACACCCGCACCGAGCGGCTGATCCAGAAGGCGCTCAACGAGCTGCTGCAAGGACGCACCAGCTTCGTCATCGCCCACCGGCTGAGCACCATCCGCAACGCCGATGAGGTGCTGGTGCTGGACCAGGGCCAGATCGTCGAGCGCGGCCGGCACGAGGAGCTGCTGGCGCAGAAGGGCTTCTACTATGAGCTCTACATGAGCCAGTTCCGCCGCCAGGCCGAGATCGACGCTCTCACCGCGCCGGCATCGCCGACCGGGCATGGGCCCAGGCACATCGCGCCGCTGCCGGCATAAGGCTCTTGCACCAATGTGAAGCAATGCCCAGCAATTCCAAATATGGCGAGGAGTCGAGGCTTCAGCCGGGTCTTGCCGACGTGAGTCGGGCGTGCTGACCCGCCTGAAGGCTCGACTCCGGCGTGGCAGCCATCAAACATGGCGAGGAGTCGAGGCTTCAGCCGGGTCTGGCCGACGTGAGTCGGGCGTGCTGACCCGCCTGAAGGCTCGACTCCGGCATGGCAGCCACCATATTTGGAATTGCTGATTGTCTTTCTGTGCGTTTGACCCAACGAGCAGTTCACATCACATCATCCACCACCCGTGAGAAATCAGGCTGGCGACGCTCGAAGAAGGCGGTCATGGCCTCGCGGGCCTCGGGGGAATGCAGGCGGGCGATGAAGATCTCCCCCTCGGCGGCCATGGTCTGGCGCACCGCCTCGGCCGGCCAGCGCTTCATCAACTGCTTGCTCAGCCGCACAGCCGTGGGCGGCTTGGCGGCCAGCGCCCGCGCCTTGTGCAGCACGTAGTCGTCCAGCTCGCTGTCGGCGCGCAGGCCGTTGACCAGCCCCACGGCCAGGGCAGTCTCGGCGTCGAAGGTCTCGCCCAGCAACAACAGCTCGGCCGCGCGGCGGTGGCCCATGAGCTGCGGCAGGAGCAGGCTGGATGCGGCCTCGGGGGTCAATCCCAGGTTGACGAAGGGCAGTTGGAAGCGCGCGCTGGGGCCGGCCCAGACCAGGTCGCAGTGCAGCAGCATGGTGGTGCCGATGCCCACAGCCACGCCGTGCACAGCCGCCAGCACCGGCTTCTGCGCCGCGATCAGCGTCTTGAGAAAGCGGAAAACGGGGCTGTCATCGCCGCTGGGCGGGTTGTCGAGGAAGTCCCCCAGGTCGTTGCCGGCCGTGAAGCAGGTGTCGGCGCCGGCAAAAAGGATCACGCGCACGGCCGGGTCGGCTTCGGCCGCCAGCAGGGCCTCGGTCATGGCGTCGTACATGGCCAGGGTCAGGGCGTTCTTCTTCTCCGGCCGGTTGATCTGAATGCGCACAACGGCGTCGTGGGTGGTGATGAGTATCTGTTGGGACATGGGTTTCTCCTGAATGGGCGCCAAGGTGGGGCTGCGGCAGGTCCGGCGGTGGGAGGTGGGTGGGCCGAGCGCCAGAAGGCTCGACTCCTGATTGACGATAGGTACAGGCCTATTCTCGTTTGAGGACCATCAGCGTGGCGTCGTCGAACCATGGGCGGCGGCCCACGAAGCGGCGCTGCGTCTCGACAATCGCGTCGAGCATCTGTTGGGCGGACGCGCTGCGGTGTTGCTCGACCAGGGCCCGCAGCCGCTCCTCGCCGAAAAACTCGTCGGCCTCGTTCAGCGCGTCGCTGACGCCGTCCGAGTAGATCACCAACATGTCGCCGGGCTGCATGGCGATGGTGACAGACTCCCACTCGACGTCGTCCAGCACCCCCAGCACCATCCCGGTCTGGGTCAGCGCGGCCGTGCTGGCCGAGCCGTGGTTGCGCAGCAGGTAGGGCGGGTTGTGGCCGGCGTTGGCATAGGTGACTATCCCCGCGCCGGGGTCGATCACGCCGTAGAACGCGCTGACGAAGAGGCCAGACTGGGTGTCGGCCAGGATGCGCCGGTTGGCGATGCGCAGCACGTCATCGGGCTGCGCGTGGTATTCGTAGGCGTAGGTCCGCAGAAGGGTGCGGCTGAGCGCCATGACCAGCGCCGCGCCCATGCCCTTGTCGGAGACGTCGGCCACCAAAAAGCCCAGCTTGCCCCCCGGCAGATCGAACGCGTCGTAGAAATCCCCCGAAGTCTCGCGCGCCGGCTGCAGATCTGCGACCAGTTGCCAGCCGGACAGCGCCGGCAGGCTGGGCGGCAGGAAGGTGGCCTGGATTTGGCCGGCCACAGCCAGCTCCTGCGCCACCCGCTGGTGTTGCAGGTCGCGCCGGTAGGCCTCGACGCTGTGCAGGGCGGAGGCGATCTGCGCGGCCAGCGTTTGCATGGGCGGCTGCAGGTCGATGGCGAGATCCTCGAAGATGTTGGTCTCCTCCGTCAGGCAGATGCCGCCCAGCGGTTGGCCGGTGTCGCTGGTCATAATCGGGCAGAGCACCAGGCGGTCACGGGCTGGCCGGTCCTCCCAGGGGGCAGTCTGGCGCACCTTGATGTCGCAGTACTCAGCGTGGGCAGCCAGCCACTCCCAGGCTGCGCGCGCTGGCGCCGGCTGGCCCTCGGGCAGGTGCAGCAAAGTCTGGTCGGGGAAGAGGCGGATCTCGATCTGGCGATAGCGGAACATGGCCGGGACATACTCGGCCAGCAGCGCGGGCAGGTCCAGCGCGCCGGGGGGTGCGGCGATGATCGCCCGCCCCAGCCGCTCCAACTGCGTCACCTCGCGCGACTGCTCCTGGCTGAGCATGGCGGCCTTGCTCAGCCGCCGCGCCAGCAGGCTGACCAGGTGGACGCCCAGCATGAAGAAGAGAAAGCCCCATACGCCGTTCTGCGAGTAAAGCGCGGCAGCCATGATGCCGAAGAAGGCGGAGATTTCGGCGATCAGCGAGAAGCGGAGCGTCAGCCAACGGCGGCGCGGCGTTGCCGGCTGATCGAGCGCCCGCAGCGAGCGCTGGTGGATCGCCATCAGCAGGATCAGGGAGGCCATCTGGCAGACCAGCGACGCCAGCACGGCCAGAAAACCGGGAAGAGTTGAGCGCCAGGACAGGTCGGGCAGGGGAATGACGCCGCCGGCCAGCCGGTAAACCAGCAGCGCCAGCAGCATGCTCAGGGGGACGTTCCACACGCTGTACAGCCAGTTGCGCGCGAGGGTCCAGCGCTGGGGCGCGCTCTGGGCATGGCGCAGGCGGGGGAAGTAGAACGGGATGTCCAGCGCCAGGATCAGCCAGATCGAGCTGGGACCGAAGAGCAGCAGGGCCGCATTTGCCAGCACCGGCAGCAACGTGGCGCCGGTGTAGCTGTACTCGCCGGCGCGCGCGCCGAGGATCTGAAAGAAGCCGATGTGCGTGAGCGAAACGCCGAGGGTCAGGATTATCAGGGCGGCCGGCCACTGGCTGCGCATCAGCGCGGGGCTGGAGACGGCCGCCAACACGGCCAGCGCCAGCACGCCCAGCGGCAGGCTGAGCGACACCAGCGCGATATCGGAGATCAGAAGCGCGCGTTCCCGGTCTGTCAACTGCTCGAAGCCAGGCCAGCGGCGGCGAACCAGGTGCACCAGATAGCTGATCATGCCGCTATAGTAACGCTTTTGCAGGCTTGTGTCAATCGGCGCATCTGTCATTCTTGCATTCTGGCGCAACTGCTGTAGAATTGGATAAAACCGACCAGTCGGTATGTTTTGAGGCAACGATGAGCACACAACCCCGCAGCGAAGAAACCAAGACGCGCCTGATGGAGGCCGCGTTGGCCTGTTTTGCCGAGCGCGGCTACGACGCGACCGGCGTGGCAGAGATCTGCCAGCGGGCCGGCGTCAGCAAGGGCGCGTTCTACTATCATTTTGTCAGCAAGCAAGCGCTCTTCCTGGCGCTGCTGGATCAGTGGCTGGCAACCCTGGAACATGAGATGACGCGGCTGGCCGCCCCTTCGGCCCCGGCCGCCGAGAGCTTGCAGGCGTTGGCCGGCCTCTTGCAGCGGGTGTTCCGTGACGCCAGCGGGCACCTGATGATCTACCTGGAGTTCTGGCGTCAGGCCGCGCGCGACGAGAGCCTCTGGCAGGCCACGATCGCGCCCTTTCAGCGCTACCGCGCGTTGCTGGCTCAGTTGATCGAGCAGGGCATCGCCGACGGCTCGCTGCGGCCCTGCGACGCGCAGGAGGCGGCGCGCACCCTTGTCTCTATGGCCGTGGGCATGATCTTGCAGAGCGCGCTGGACTCCTCTGGCAGCGACTGGGAGCGTTCGGCGCAACTGGGCGTCGATCTCTTTCTGACAGGACTGCTCAGCCCAGCCGCGACTGTCCAGGTCGCAACAACAGAAACTGGTCTCGACGCGACCCCGAGGGTCGAGTAGCCGTCGAGACGACATAAATTCAAGAAAAACAGGAGCAAACCAAGATGCAAGTACTGCTTACCGGCGCGTTTGGCAACATCGGCTCGCACACCCTGCGCGAGTTGCTGGCGCAGGGCCACACCGTGCGCTGCTTCGATGTGGCCACCAAGGAAAACCAGCGCCGCGCCCAACAGATCCCCGGCCCTTTCGAGGTGGTTTGGGGCGATCTGCGCAAGCCGGATGAGGTGGCGGCCGCGGTGCAGGGCCAGGAGGCCATCGTTCACCTGGCTTTCGTGATCCCCAACCTCTCAGTGACCGGCGTTCGCAGCGAGGAGCGCCCCGACTTTGCGCACCAGGTCAACGTGGGGGGCACCCGCAATCTGCTGGAGGCGGCCGTGGCCAGCCCGCAGCGCCCCGCCTTTGTCTTCGCCTCGTCGCTGCACATCTATGGCCCCACGCAGCACCTGCCGCCGCCGCGCCGCGTCAGCGACAAGCCCCAGCCGGTGGAGCACTACGCCCGGCACAAGGTGGCCTGCGAGGAGATGGTCAGGGATGCGGGCCTGCGTTGGGCCATCCTGCGCCTGGCCGCGGCCATGCCCATCCGGCTGATCGTCGATTCGGGGGTGTTCGACGTGCCGCTGGACAACCGCATCGAGTACGTGCATGGCCGCGATGTGGCGCTGGCCATGGCCAACACCCTGCAAACTGAGGCGGCCTGGGGGCGCACCTGGCACATCGGCGGCGGGGCGGCCTGTCAGTACATCTACCGCGACCTGGCCGCGCGGGTGCTGGATGCCTTCGGCGTCGGCATGTTGCCCGATTGGGCCTTTCGCAGCGAGCCATTCGCCGTGGACTGGCTGGATACGACCGAGAGCCAGCAGGTGTTGCGCTTCCAGCGTCACACCCTGGACGACTATCTGGCCGACGTGCGGGCGACCCTCGGCCTGCGGCGGCCGGCCGTGATCGCACTGCGACCGCTGATCCGGCGGCATCTGCTGCGCCTGTCGCCCAACTACCCGCCGCGCACCGGCAAGGCCGGCCGCCAGCCCTCCGGCGCACCGGCCTGACCTTCGGGCACGGCCGCCAGCCCACCCGACACACCGGTCTGACGCCGGGGCACGCCAGGAACCACAGACGCCCGTTCGATCCATATCGAACGGGCGTCTGCAATCCGACAGTTCCCAGAGCCTGAGGGCGTTTTGTGCTGTCAGCCAGACAATTCCATTGTCTGGCGTTCCATCGCCTGGCGTTCCATCGCCGAGCGCCCGCTCACAGCTCGCTGGTCATGATGAACAGCGGCTTCATGGCGAACTTGCGGTAATGCGGGCGATAGCGTTCGGTGTCGTAGAAGTTCTCCACATTCACCACCTTCTTGCTGCTGGTGACCACCTCGATGGGCACATCGTCGTAGCGACCGTTCTTGAGCACCACCAGCCGGCCATGCAGGCCATTCAGGATCAGATCCAGCGCCAGGTTGCCGTAGGCCATGGGCACGATGGAGTCGATGGCATCGGGGTCGCCGCCGCGCACCAGATAGCCCAGCCGTTGGTTGATGACGTTGATCGGTTTGCCGTTGTTGTAGGTAGAAGAGCGCGCCTGCAGCTCCTGCGAGATCAGATCGCCGATGCCGCCCAGCTTCTTGTGGCCATAGGCGTCGGTGGTCTGGCTCTGGAAGACCATCTCGCCGCCGGAGAACATGGCCCCTTCCGAGACCATGACGATGGAGTATTTGCTGGGGTTGCGATTGCGGTCCGCCACCAGCAGCTCCGTCAGCTTTTCGATGTCGAAGCGGTGCTCCGGGATGACGCAGCGGTTGGCTGCGCCGGCCATGGTGGGCAGCATGGCCGTGAAACCGGCGTAGCGACCGAAGACCTCCAGCACCAGGAAGCGCTCGTGGGAGCCGGCCGAGGTGCGCAGGTTGTTGGTCAGGGCGATGGTGCGTGAGACGCAGGTGCTGAAGCCGATGCAGTAGTCGGTGCCGGGCACGTCGTTGTCCATGGTCTTGGGGATGGCCACCACCTTGAAGCCCTGCTTCGCCAGGTGCACGCCATAGCTGAGCGTGTCATCGCCGCCGATGGGGATCATGTAGTCGATGCCCAGCCATTCCAGGTTGGCCAGCACCTCCGGCGTCAGATCGTTGACCTTGTCGGTGTACTTGTCGCGCAGGTGCAGCGGCACATCGTCGGCCTTGACATGGCTGGGGCGGGTGCGGGAGGAGTGCAGAAAGGTGCCGCCGGTGCGTCCGGCGCGGTTGACCACATCCTCGGTCAGCACCTGGAAGTTTTCATGGTTGTCATAATCTTTTTCGCGCACGATCTCGATGGCGCCCTTCCAGCCGCGGCGGATGCCGATGACCTGATAGCCCTCGCGCAGCGCGCGGATGGTGACCCCGCGGATGGCAGGGTTGAGGCCAGGTACGTCGCCGCCGCCAGTCAGGATGCCGATGGTGCCCTTGTAGGATTTTCCGTTTGTCATAGATGGACCTCCGAGCAGTTGAAATAAACTCCGTTTCCTCCTCCGGCTGAGCGGCCGGCGGGGTGGGAAACGGCGCCATGAAGCTGCAAAAACAGGCCCATGATACCATCAGAGGGGCAAAATCGCAACCTATCGGGCGTGCGTCGCACAGGACTGACAGTGCTGACTGGCGGCGACGAGTCCTTTTCTAACTTGGCAGGCATGAGGCCATGGACGTACAATGGCATCTGTCCAGGCCGCTGCTGGCCATGTCATCCTCATCGCGGGTTACGATCCTTGTCACACCCTTCATCAGATCTGATCTCTCTGCTCACCCTGGCCGTGGCGGCCATCGTCTTTTTCTCCTCCTTCACCCAGAGCGTGGTCGGCTTCGGCACGGCCATGGTCGGCATGCCGCTGATGGTCGGCGTGCTGGGCATCCAGACCTCCTCCCCGCTGATCGCCCTGCTGGGGCTGACGTTGGAGATCGCCATGCTGGCCTATTACCGCCAAAGCGTCAGCCTGACGGTGATCTGGCGGCTGATTGCCGCGGCTGTGATCGGCATCCCGCTGGGGGTGTTGGCCATCCAGCGCATCGACGAGGAGATCGTGCTGACGGTGTTGGGGGTGGTGATCACCGGCTATGCGGTCTATGGCCTGCTGCGTCTGCGGCTGCCCAGGCTGGAGAGCAACCTTTGGGCCTATGGCGCGGGCTTTCTCTCCGGCCTACTGGGTGGGGCCTACAACACTGCCGGCCCGCCGGTGGTGATCTATGGCCACTGCAAGCGTTGGCCGCCAGAGGAGTTCCGCGGCAACCTGCAGGGCTTCTTCCTGGTCATCGACGTGCTGGTCATCGCCAATCACACGGCCGCGGGCAACATGACCCCCGCAGTCTGGCGCAACTATCTGATCGCGTTGCTGCCGCTGGCCTTGGGCTTCATCGCCGGCGCCCGCCTGGCCAAGCGCATCGACCCCGCCCTGTACAGCCGGATCGTGCTGCTGATGTTGGTGGTGTTGGGGGTGAGGCTGGTGATGTGACTCGTAACCCGTAATGCGTAATGCGTAA
>JAKQCW010000001.1 GCA_029558955.1 Chloroflexota bacterium | reverse complement strand
AGCCATCCACGAATAGGGCACGAATACACGGATTACGGGCGCGCGGTATTCGTGTATTCGTGCATCATTCGTGGACGGCAGCCCCGACACCATCGTCCCCGATCCGGGCGATCCGCAGGCGCTGAACCGGTACAGCTATGTACTCAACAACCCGCTCAGGTACACCGATCCGACTGGGCGCCTTGCAGATAAACAAAGCGGCGGAAGCAGACGTGCCATCACGTCCGCTTCCGCCGCTTGCTGCCTCCAGATCGCAGCGGCCCAGTAGCCGGCTAGGCCAGCGCCAGCTCCAGTATCTCCTCGGCGATCTGATCCTCGGCCGCGCTCAGCGGGCCGGAGACGGTCACCTCCAGCTTGAGCTGCCGCTTGCCGGCTTCGTCGGTGATCACTGAGGCGGTGACGGTGTCGCCCGGCTTGAAATCGCCGGCCAGCATGCCCTCGCTCAGCTTGTCCTCCACGTGGTTCATCACCACCCTACGCAGCGGCCGCGCGCCGAACTCGGGGTCGTAGCCCTCTTCGGCCAGGAAGAGGGTGGCCTCGGGCGTCAGCTCCAGCTTGATGTCGTGCTCCGATAGCTGCATGTAGACCCGCTTCAGCTCCAGATCGACGATGCTGGTCAGTTCTTCCTTCGTCAGATGGCGGAAGACCATGATGCCGTCCAGGCGGTTGAGGAACTCCGGCCGGAACTGCTGCTTCAGCGCCTCGGTCACCCGGTCGCGCATGTTTTCGTAATCCTGCTCGCGCTTCTGGTCGTCGTCGGTGGTGAAGGCAAAGCCCAGCTTGCTGGCCCGCTTGATCAGGTTCGCGCCGACGTTGGAGGTCATCACCAGGATGGCGTTGCGGAAATCCACCCGCCGGCCCTTGGCGTCGGAGAGGTGGCCATCCTCCATGATCTGGAGCAGCATGTTTTGCGCCTCGGGATGGGCCTTTTCGATCTCGTCCAGCAGCACCACGCAGTAGGGGCGGCGGCGCACCGACTCGGTCAACTGGCCCCCTTCCTCGTAGCCAACGTAGCCGGGGGGCGCGCCCACCAGGCGGCTGACGTTGTGGCGTTCCATGAACTCGCTCATGTCCAGCTTGATCAGCGCCTCGTCGCTGCCGAAGAGGAACTCAGCCAGCGTCTTGGCCAGCAGCGTCTTGCCGACGCCGGTGGGGCCGAGCAGCATGAAGGTGCCGATGGGACGCTTGGGATCTTTCAGGCCGGCGCGGGCGCGGCGCACAGCTTTGGAGATCGCCTTGATCGCCTCGCTCTGGCCCACCACCCGCTCGTGCAGCGCCTGCTCCATCTGCAAGAGCCGCTCGCTCTCCTCGCCGGCGATGCGCTTGACCGGCACGCCGGTCCACATGGCCACCACCTCGGCCACGTCGTCAGCGGTCACCCGCGGCTTGCCGGCCAGCGTCTCCCAGCCGGCGCGCATCTGGTCGAGTTGGTGGCGCAGCTCCACCTCGCGGTAGCGCAGATCGATCGCGTCGTCGAAACGCTCGCCGCTGATGGCCGCGTTCTTCTCTTTTTGCAGGGATTTCAGGTTGACGAAGGCCTCGCGCAGGCTGCTGGCCTCGGGCGATTTGTACATGCGCACCCGGCTGGCGGCCTCGTCCACCAGGTCGATGGCCTTGTCGGGCAGGTAGCGATCGGCCACGTAGCGGGCCGAGAGCTGCGCCGCGGCCACCAGCGCCTCGTCGGTGATCTCCAGCTTGTGGTGCTGCTCATAGACGCTGCGGATCCCTTGCAGGATCGTGATGGTGTCCTCGATGGTCGGCTCCTCCACCAACACCGGTTGGAAGCGCCGCTCCAGCGACGCATCCCCTTCGATGTAGCGGCGGTATTCGTCCAGCGTGGTCGCGCCGATGCATTGCACCTCGCCGCGGGCCAGGGCCGGCTTGAGGATGTTGGCCGCGTCCACTGCGCTGCCGGCCGAGCCCGCGCCCACCAGCATGTGCACCTCGTCGATGAAGAGGATCGCGCCGCTCTCCTTGATCTCCTCGATCACCTTCTTCAGGCGCTCCTCGAACTGGCCGCGGTACATGGTGCCGGCCACCAACGAGCCCACATCCAGCATCAGCACCCGCTTGTCCAGCAGCGATTCCGGTGCATCGCCGGCGATGATGCGCTGGGCCAACCCTTCGACGATGGCCGTCTTGCCCACGCCCGGCTCCCCGATCAGCGCCGGGTTGTTCTTGGTGCGGCGGGAGAGGATCTGGATCAGCCGCTCGATCTCTTTCTCGCGGCCGATCACGGGGTCGAGCTTGTTCTCTTCGGCCTGGCGCGTCAGGTCCATGCCCAACTGGTCGATCAGGGGGGTTTTGCTCTCCTGCTTCTTGCGTTCCTGGGTCTGTTCGCTTTCCAGCAGGCTCTTGGCCGTGGTGGTGCGCACCTTTTCCAGGCTGACGCCCAGGCTGCGCAGCACGTTGACCGCGATCCCTTCGCCTTCGCGCACCAGGCCCAGCAAGAGGTGTTCGGTGCCGATGTATTGGTGGCCCATCAGGCGGGCCTCCTCCACGGAGAGCTCGATGACGCGCTTGGTGCGCGGGGCCAGGGTTGGCTTGCCGTAGGGAGGGCGGTCGCCTTTGCCCACGGCGCGCTCGATGGCCTTGATCACCTGCATGGGCTCCACGCCCAGCTCGCGCAGCACCTTGACGGCGACTCCCTGATCCTCCTTGACCAGGCCCAGGAGCAGGTGTTCGGTGCCGATGTAGTTATGATTCAGCCGCTGGGCCTCTTCCTGCGCCATGGTCAGGACTTTGCGGGCCCGTTTAGAAAAGCGGTCCAACTTGTCAGACATGAGATACACTCCTTATGAGAGCGATTTTCGACGAGGCTATCGCCGGTGAGCCGTTGCAACAGGGGCGACACCGGGCATCACGCCGCCATGACGATTATAGCACAGAACACAGGTAAATGCGCAGTGAGGAGATATCCAGATTGGCGCAGAGGTTAAACAAAAGGAGGCTGAGATGTTCATTCTCTCAGCCTCCTTGCCATTGCTGTCAGCAGGGACGACGGTGCAGGGCTTACTCTTCGGCCACGGCCCAGTCAGTTGCCTCGTCGTCGTCATCCAGGTCAGCCGCCCGCCAGTCCACCTCGGCGTATTCTTCCTCGGCGGCCCGCTTCAGGCTCAGGCCCATGCGTCGCCGGGCCGGGTCGATGCGGATGATGCGCAGGTTGAGCACATCCCCTTCCTTGACGACCTCACGCGGATGGGTGACCCGGTGATTGGCCAGCTCCGAGATGTGGATCAGCCCCTCGAGGGTGCCGTCGACGCGGGCGAAGGCGCCAAAGCTGGCCAGCTTGGTGATGACGCCCTCGACCACCTGGCCGACGGCATAGCGGTCATGCACCACGCTCCACGGCTCCGGCTCCAGCCGGCGCAGGCTCAGGCCGATGCGCTTGCGGTCGCGGTCCACGTTCAGCACGTAGACCTGGACCTCGTCGCCCACCTGGATCACCTCGTTGGGATGGTTGACACGTGACCAGGACAGCTCCGACAGGTGAATCAGGCCGTCTGCGCCGCCCAGATCGACAAAGGCGCCGAACTTGGCCAGGCTGCTGATGCGGCCCTTGCGCACGTCGCCCTTCTTCAGCTCGCTCAGCAGCTCATCCTTGCGGCCACGCCGGCGCTCGCGCTGGGCCAGCCGCTCCGAGAGGATCAGCCGGTTGCGTTTGCGGTCCAGTTCCACCACCTTGAGCCAGAGCGATTTGCCGACCATGCTGGCGTAGCGGGTCTCTTCGTTGGCATCCCCTTTGGCCTCGCCTTTGGTGACCAACTGCGACGCCGGGATGAAGCCGCGCACCTTGCCGACCCGGCAGATCACGCCGCCGCGGTTGAAGCCGATCACCGCGCTTTCGAACACGTCGCCCGATTCGAGCAACGCTTCGGCATCGCGCCAATCGCGCTCCTGCTGGGCGCGGCTGAGCGAGAGGACGATGTTGCCATCGCGATCTTCGGGGCGCACCACGTAGACCACGACAGAATCGCCCACGCTCAGGCTGTCCAGGTACTCCTTGCCCAGGCGCTCCATCTCGCGCTGATGCACGAAGCCTTCGGACTTGGCGCCCACATCGACCAGAATCTCGGTGGGAGTGATGCTGACGATGATGCCGTCGCGCGTGTCGCCTGCCTTGAGCGGCTTGTACTGGAAATCGTCGACCAGATCGGCCATGCTGGACGAGGCCATGTCTGCCTCATCCTCGAACTCATCCAGTTCGAAGGTGTCCACGGCCGCGACGACATGCTCGTCGTCGATCTCGACCACTTCGACGACTGCGACGGTGTCGTCCGTGAGGACTTCAACGATTTCCACGGCTTCGACAGCGGCTTCTGGGGCGGCTTCGACCACGTCGGGAGCAGGTGCTGCTTCCTCTGTGGCCGCGATTGCCTCGGCTGCTGCCTGGCCAACCATCTCGGCAGACTCGTCTGCCGAGTTCACCAGCGATTCGGCCTCAGAAACCAAAGTGTCGACAGCGGGGGCTGCGTCTTGTACGGCCTCAGTTGCCGTCTCGACAGCCGCGGTCGCTTCAGTTTCGGTGACCTTCACGAGAGTGTCCATGTCATTCATGAGGGTTTAATGCTTCTCCTCCTAAAGAGTCGCAGGGTATTATACGAATA
>JAKQCW010000350.1 GCA_029558955.1 Chloroflexota bacterium | reverse complement strand
GCGACGATCCAGGCGCTGCTGGATGGCGGCCGGGATGGCGCCATCAGCAACGTCGGCGGGGTGCTGCAAGAGGAGAAACCGATCACCGTGGCAGGTAAGCCAGGGCGCGAGTTCACCTTCATCGTCGATGCCGACACCTCGGGCGCCGGCGTCGCCATCACTGGCACGGCACGCGTCCTCCTGACCAGCGATCGGATGATTCAGTTGCTCAGTCTATCCACCGCGGATGCGACGAATCCAGCCCTGGTGCAGGCCTTTTTCGACAGTTTCCAGTTTTCCGCGGACCAGTAGAGAACGGTCCCACCCACGCAGGGAGATATCGCCATGGACATGGTTCAATCCAATCTCGGCTGCATATCCTGGATCTTCTTCGGCGCGCTGGCCGGCTGGATCGCCAGCCTGATCACCGGCCGCAACAACCGCCAGGGCTGCCTGACGAACATCGTCGTCGGCGTGATCGGCGCGTTTCTCGGCGGCGCCATCTACAGCCTGCTCTTCGACAGCACCTTCACCGTCAAATGGAGCCTGCCCTCCTTCGTCGTCTCGGTGCTGGGCGCGGTGCTGCTGCTGTTGGTAGTCGGCCTGTTCACGCGCAGGAGGTAACACGTAATGCGTAATGCGTAATGCGTAACCCGGAATCGCGGGAGTCGTCTCCGGGTTACGTGTTACTCGTTACTCGTTATGAATTGCGCATCAACCTCGCACAACGCGAAAACGCCCCCCACCCACACACACTCCGGGTTACGAGTTACGCATTACGTGTTACGAGTCAGCCTCCCATGCACACCGTCTATCTGAGCCTGGGCGCGAATCTGGGCGACCGGCAGGGCAACATCCGCCAGGCGCTGGAGTTGCTGCGCCAACAACTGACCATCCAGCGCGTTTCCTCCTGCTACGAGACCGCGCCGGTGGGCTACACCGCCCAGCCCGACTTCATCAACATCGCCTGCCAGGCCCACACCGACCTGACGCCGCCGGAGCTGCTGCGCTTGGTCAAGCAGGTGGAACAGGAGGTGGGCCGGCAGGTCACCTTCCGCTATGGCCCGCGCCAGATCGATGTGGACATCCTGCTCTATGACGGGCTGATCCTGGAAACGCCGGAGCTGACCATCCCCCACCCGCGCATGGCGGAGCGGGCCTTCGTGCTGGCGCCGCTGGCCGAGATCGCGCCCGAGCTCCTCCACCCCGCCCTGGGCCGCAGCGCAGCCGAGCTGCTGCGGCAAAGCGATCAGGGCGGCGTCCGGCGGCTGAGCGCCCCATGTGCGATGTGACAGCCATCGTCCTTCACACAACATATCTCATTTCTGCCCATGACCTGGCTCCTCCAGCGCGTGCTTGACTTCATCGAGATGATCGTCGCCTGGTTCAACCGCCGAAAATATCGGGCGCTGGCCAGGCGGATGGGGCGCGAGGTCGAAAGCGAGGAGAAGGAGGACCAGGCCGGGCTGATCATCTTGCAGATCGACGGGCTCTCGCACTCCACCTTGCAGCGGGCCCTGGAACGGGGCGTCATGCCCCACCTGCGTCGCATGATCGAACGGGAGGGCTACCGACTGGAGCCGTGGTGGTGCGGCGTGCCCAGCAGCACACCGGCCGTGCAGGGGGGAATCATGTACGGCAACAACCAGGAGGTGCCGGCCTTCCGCTGGTATGAGAAGGCCAGCGGCCGGACGGTGGTGGCCAAACACCCGCGCGACGCCCGCCTGCTGCAAGATCGCCTGAGCGCCGGCCGCGTGGGCCTGATGACAGGCGGGTCCAGCTACGTCAACATCTATGACGGCGGCGCGCGGCTGTCGCTCTTCACCATCAGCGCGCTGGGCGGGGAACGCTTCTTCGAGAATGTGCGCGGCCTGAGCTTTGCCCTGCTCCTGGGCCTCAGCCCCATCCGGCTGCTGCGCCTGTTGAAGGATGTGGCGGTGGACTTCGTGCGCGACCTGGGGCAGCGGCTGGTGGGACGCTTCGACACGCGGGTCGGCCGCCGCCGCCGTCCCTTCACCCTCTTCGGCTCCTTCTTGCAGATCGTCGCCAGCGTGATCTTTCGCGAGCTGCAGACCTTCGGCGTGCTGCTGGACATCTACCGCCGCGTGCCGGTGATCTATGCCAACTTCTACGGCTACGACGACGTGGCCCATCAACTGGGGCCGCTGGACCGCGAGACCGAGCGGGTGCTGCGCGGCATCGATGGCCGCATCCGTGAGATCGACGCGACGCGGCGTCGCTTCGCCGACCGTCGCACCTACGAGCTCTTCGTGCTCTCCGACCATGGCATGAGCCCCTGCACCCCGTTCAAGGAGCGCTACGGCCAGACTCTGGGCCAGTTCATGGCGTCACAGGTGGCCAAGGACGCGCCGGTGGAGCTGGACGAGACCATCAGCCGCGAGTGGCGCACCAGTCGCGAGGCTGGCTATCTGCTGGAGGAGCTGGAGGGGATCAGCGCCCACCTCTCCTGGCGCAGCCAGCGGCTGGCGGGCGCGCTGCGCGACTTCGTGGCCCGGCGCATCCCCGCCGAGGACGAACATGACTATGACCTGAGCCGCCACCGCGATCTGATCCTGCGCAACTCCGGCACCGTGGCGTTGGTCTATTTTCCCCTGGCCGCGCATCAGATGGATCTGAGCGAGATCGAGCTGGCCTATCCCGGGCTGTTGCGCAGCCTGGTGGAACATCCGGGGCTGGGGCTGGTGCTGGGCCGGGAACGGGGCGAGGCCATGGCCATGACCGTGCGCGGCCCGCGCCGGCTGCTGAACCTGGACGATCCGCTGATCGGCGACCTGCTGCACAACCTGCCCCGCCCGGCGCGGGCCGCACGCCAACTGGCGCGGGTGGCCACTTTCGCCAACAGCGGCGATCTGCTGCTCTATGGCCGCTGGAACGGGGCCGGCCAGACCATCGCCTTCGAGCCGCACTGGGCGACGCACGGCGGCATCGGCGGCGATCAAAACCGGCCCTTCATGCTGCTCCCCCCCGGCGTGACCTGGGACCTGGCCGAGGTCTCCGGGCCGGAGGAGCTCTACCCGCTGTTCATGGGCCTCACCGGCGCATGAACCACGGGCGACCCGCCAGAACTTTGGCGGCTGCTGACCGATGGGTTGAGAGGTGACCATGGACAAACCGTTGCGAAGCTACCGGGCAGCCGGCGGCGTGGTGCTCGACGCGGCCGGCCGGGTGTTGTTGATCGAGCGCATCATCGACGGCGTACACGAGATGCGCCTGCCCAAAGGACACATCGACCCCGGCGAAACGCCGGAGGCCGCGGCCGTGCGGGAGGTCTGCGAGGAAACTGGCTACTGCGACCTGGACATTCTCGCCGACCTGGGCTGGTCGGTGGTGAGCTTCGAGACCAGCCAGGAGCGGGTGACGCGCGATGAGCGCTACTATCTGATGGCGCTGCGCTCGGAGCAGTGGCAAGCGCCGAGCTTCCAGAGCGCCAAAGAGATGCTTTTTCGCAACCGTTGGGTCAGCGACCTGGACGAAGCTGAGGAGCTGCTGACCTTCGAGGGCGAACAGGCCACCATCCGGCGGGCGCGTGCCGCCGCGGGCTCGGTCGGAGACCGGCCCGAGCGAGGCGCCGCTGTGCCAGATGAGACGTCCAGGCATGGGCCGCACGGCGCTGGATGAGAACTGCGGGCTCGGTCGGAGACCGGCCCGAGCGAGGCGCCGTTGCGCCAGATGCGGCCTGACAGGTCGCCGGACGGCCACAACCAGCCTCCTTTTTTTGCCATCTGTGTCAAATGCGGTATACTACAGCCCGCCAATCGCCCGCGATCCGTCGGGCGATTAGCTTGTGATCGTCAATTACAGCCAAAAACAAGAAGGAACTGACAGGAACATTCCATGGTTAGGATCAGACTGCGCCGTGTGGGCGCCAAGAAGCAGCCCAGCTACCGCATCGTCGTGGCCGACAAAGACGCGCCGCGCGATGGCCGTTTCATCGAGAACATCGGCCATTTCAACCCCCGCACCGAGCCGGAGACCATCGAACTGGACGCCGATCGGGCGCTCTACTGGCTCAGCGTCGGCGCTCAGCCCAGCGAAGCGGTGGCTCGCCTGCTCAAGTCCAAGGGCGTCTACGCCGCACTTGAAGCCTCGCGCGCCGGCGCCGCAGGATAAGGCCATGAAGGACCTGGTCCAGTACATCGCTGAAAACCTGGTGGACGACGTGGAGCGGGTGCGCATCAAGGAGATTCGCACCAACAGCGGCACGCTGCTGGAGCTGCGCGTGGCGCGCGAGGACATGGGCCGGGTGATCGGCGCTGGCGGCCGCATCGCCAACGCCATCCGCGTGGTCGTGCGCGTTCCCGCCATGCGCCAGGGCAAGCAGGTCTCGCTGGAAATCGTCTAGCCAGGTTTATCCATACAGCAGCGGCAACGGGAGCGCCGGTCGGCCTCCCGTTTTACGCGTTTGGTGCTTGTCCAACAATGGCGGGCTCGGTCAGGAGACCGGCCCGAGCGGTGTTGATGATACTGGCGGGCTCGGTCTGGAGACCGGCCCGAGCGGCAGCTAAAGGACCGGCCCTAGCGGCAGTTAAGAGACCGGCCCGAGCGGCAATTAAGATCAGGAGCATGGCCTTGGAGAGTTTCACCGGACGGTCCCCCCACATCGCCGAGGGCTACATCGCCATCGGCTATATCGCCGCGCTGTTCGGCGTCAAGGGCGAGGTCAAAGTGACGCTGGCTACGGACTTTCCCGCGCGCTTCCAGGGACTGGAGACGGTCTATCTGGGGCCCACCGCCACACCCATCCGCCTGGTCAGCAGCCGGCCGCATCAGGATTTCTTGCTGGTGCGGCTGGAAGGCTACGATGACCGCACGGCGTCCGAGGCGCTGCTGGGCCAGTGGCTTCAGATTCCTCAGAGCGACCTGTGGCCGCTGGGCGAAGGGGAGCACTATGTCTTTCAACTGATCGGCCTGCGGGTGCGCACCACCGATGGTCGCGATCTGGGGGTGATCGAGGAGATCCTCAACACCCCGGCCAACGATGTGTTCGTGGTGCAGGGCCCGGCCGGCGAGGTGCTGGTGCCCTACATCAACGACGTCATCGCCGAGGAACGGCTGGACGCCGGCGAGATCATCGTCCACCCGGTGCCCGGCCTGTTGGATTGAGCGATTTTAAGCCGTTTGACAAAAAACGCTGAATCGGTTATGCTGGCGCCATGCCGCACGCGGCGGCTCCGGCAAAACAGACCCCTGCGCGGCGGGAGTCTCCAGGCTGGCGCCCCGCCACGGCATAAGTCCTGGCACAGGTTGCCAGGGCCTGTGACGTTGACTGTCTGTTCGTTTGGTTTGTCAACCATGATGGCGGAGGGGCTGCTGTGGATGAGTTAGCGTATTGGGTTGGCTTCAACAAGGTGCTGGGCATCGGCCCGGCCCGCCTGCGGGCGCTGCTGGATTTCTTCGGCGGCGTCGAGGAGGCGTGGCACGCCGACGCCGCCAGCCTGCTTGAGGTTGGCCTGGACCGGCGTTCCATCGACAACCTGCTGAAGGCGCGCCGGTCGATGGACCTGGCCGGCGAGCTGGAGCGCCTGCACCAGGCCGCGGTCCGGGTCTTGACCTGGGAGAGCGAGGACTACCCCATCAACCTGCGCAACATCCACGACCCGCCGCCGGTTATTTATGTCAAGGGCGAGCTGCTGCCGGAGGACGACTGGGCGGTGGGCGTGGTCGGCACCCGCCAGGCCAGCGTCTATGGCAAGGAGGCCGCCCGCCATCTGGCCGCCGATCTGGCGCACAACGGCGTGACGGTGGTCAGCGGCCTGGCCGCGGGCATCGACGCCGCCGCCCACCAGGCCGCGCTGGACGCCGGCGGTCGCACGCTGGCCGTTTTGGGCTCAGGCGTGGATGTCATCTATCCTGAGCAGAACCGGCGTCTGGCCGGGCAGTTGGTCAGCCAGGGCGCGCTGGTGTCGGAGTATGCGCTGGGCACGCCGCCGGAGCGCAGCAATTTTCCGCCGCGCAACCGGCTGATCAGCGGCCTGTCGCTGGGCGTCATTGTGGTCGAGGCCGGCGCGCGCAGCGGCGCGCTGATCACGGCCGATTTCGCGGCTGAACAGGGCCGCGAGGTCTTCGCGGTGCCGGGCAGCATCTTCCAGCGCAGTTGCGAGGGCGCCAATCGCCTGATCCAGGATGGCGCCAAGCCGGTGCTGACGGTCAGCGACGTGCTGGAAGAGCTCAACTTATCCCAGATCACCCAGCAGGCTGAGGTGCGGGCTACGTCGCCCACCACACCCACCGAACGGGTGGTGCTGGACCTGCTCTCGGCCGAGCCAACGCACGTGGATGAGCTGGGCCGGGCGGCCGATCTGCCGGCGCCCACCGTTTCCAGCACCCTGGCGCTGTTGGAGCTGAAGGGCCTGGCCCGCCAGGTGGGCGGCATGAACTATGTTCTGGCGCGCGAGGCGCGCGTGGACTATGTGGTTGGCTGATCCCCGGTGGCTCGGTCGGAGACCGGCCACAGCGATGTAGGCTGATCCTCGGTGGCTCGGTCGGAGACCGGCCACAGCGATGTAGGCTGATCCTCGGTGGCTCGGTCGGAGACCGGCCACAGCGATGAAACAAAAATCACAACCTGCTGAATCTGGCAGTATTCACTGATGATTATTCTGATGGAAGCATATTGCACCAAGTGTAGAGAAAAACGAGAGATGCGCGAGGCGCAGGCCGTCTGGCTGAAAAACGGCAGCGCGGCCACCCAAGGGGTGTGCGCGGTCTGCGGCACGCGCCTGAACCGCATGGGGGCGACGCCGGAACACGCCAACCTGCCCAAGCCGGAGGTCGAGGCTGCCCCGGTCAAGAAGGCCAGGCAGAGCCAGCCCAGCGGGCCGGCGCCGGAGGAGATCTCCGGGCCGCTGACCACGCCGGTGGAAGCCTATTGCGTCAAGTGCAAAGAGACCCGCCCCATGGCCAACGGCCAGGCGGTGTACATGGCCAATGGCCGGCCGGCCGCGCGCGGCCACTGCACCGTCTGCAACACCGGGTTGTTCAAGATCGGCGCAACCCCCGATCACGACCACCTGCCCAAGCCGGTGGCGGCCCCGACCAAGCGGGCCAGCGCGGCCACGGGCAAGGGCAAGGCGGGCGCGGCCAAAACCGCCAAGTCCAGCACGGGCAAGGTGGCCAAGTCCAGCGCGACCAAAACCGCCAAATCCAGCGCGGGCAAGGCGCTGCCCGCCGGCAAACGCAGCGGCAAGCTGGTCATCGTCGAGTCGCCGGCCAAGGCGCGCACGGTGGGCCGCTTCCTGGGCAAGGGCTTCACCGTCAAGGCCTCGGTGGGCCACGTGCGCGACCTGCTCAAATCCCAGCTTTCGGTGGACGTGGAGCACGACTTCGAGCCGACCTACCGCGTCACCAACGACCAGCGCAAGACGGTGAAAGAGCTGCAAGGGGAAGTGGCGCGGGCCAAAGAGGTCTACCTGGCCACCGACCCTGACCGCGAAGGGGAGGCCATCGCCTGGCACCTGGTGGAGGCCACCGGCATCGACCAGAAGCAGGGGCGCCGCGTGGTCTTCCATGAGATCACCAAGGACGCGGTGGACGAGGCCTTCGCCCACCCGCGCCAGCTCAACATGGACCTGGTCAACGCCCAGCAGGCGCGGCGCATCCTGGATCGGCTGGTGGGCTACAAGATCAGCCCGTTGCTCTGGCAGCGGGTGCAGGGCCGCACCTCGGCCGGCCGCGTTCAGTCGGTGGCGGTGCGGCTGGTGGTGGAACGCGAGCGGGAGATCGTCGCCTTCATCGCCGTGGAATATTGGTCGATCCACGCCCGGCTGGCCCAGCAGGAGAGCCGGCTGACCCAGCCGCGCCCCGATTTTCTGGCCAAGCTGCACCGGCTGCGGGGCGGCGAGGTAGACCTGCACAGCGAGCCCGACACCCAGGCCATCGTCGATGATCTGGAAGGGGCCCATTACCTGGTTCTGGCCGTGCGCGAGGGAGAGCGCCGCCGCCGGCCGGCTGCCCCCTTCACCACCAGCACCGTGCAGCAGGAGGCCAGCCGCAAGCTGGGCTTCAGCGCGCGCCAGACCATGCGCGCGGCGCAGCAGCTCTACGAAGGGATCGACATCGGCCACAACGAGCCGGTGGGCCTGATCACCTACATGCGCACCGACAGCGTCAACGTCGCCAAGCAGGCCCAGGAGGAGGCGCGCGCCTACATCGTCGAGCGCTATGGCAGCCAGTACGCGCCCCCCACGCCGCCGGTCTACAAGACGCGGGCCAAGGGCGCCCAGGAGGCCCACGAGGCGATCCGCCCCACATCGGTCTTGCGCACCCCCGAATCGGTGGCGCGCCACCTGAGCCGCGAGCAGCGCGCGCTCTACGACCTGATCTGGAAGCGCTTCGTGGCCAGCCAGATGGAGGCGGCGGTCTACGACACCGTCTCAGCCGACATCGCGGCCCTGCCCCTGCGGACGCACCCGGCGCTCGACGCCAGCGCGGCCGCGGCCCTGGTCGAGACGCTGGAGACGCCCGACTACCTCTTCCGCGCCAGCGGCTCGCGCGTGCGCTTCCCCGGCTTCCTGAGCGTCTACGAGGAAGGCCGCGATGAGAACGGCGCCAAAGCGCGCCCGTCCGAGCCGGCGCGCAGCGCCGACGACAGCCAGGCGCCGGAGGACATCGAAAGCGGCTGGCTGCCGGCGCTGCGCCAGGGCGAGCTGCTCGACCTGTTGGCGCTGCTGCCGGAGCAGCATTTCACCCAGCCGCCGCCGCGCTACACCGAGGCGTCGCTGGTCAAGGCGCTGGAGGAGAACGGCATCGGCCGGCCCAGCACCTATGCGCCGATCATGAGCACCATCCAGGAGCGCGGCTATGTAGAGCAGCGGGAGAAGCGGCTCCATCCCACCGAGCTGGGCTTCGTGGTCAACGATCAACTGGTGCAGCACTTCCCCGACGTGTTCGACGTGGGCTTCACGGCGCGCATGGAGGAGGCGCTGGACGCGATCGCCGACGACGGACGCAACTGGGTCGAGGTGCTGAGGGAGTTCTACGGCCCCTTCGCGCAGCAGCTCCAGGTCGCCGAGGCCACCATGGAACGGGCCGAGGTGCAGGCCCAGCCCATCGGCGAGGCCTGCCCGCAGTGCGGCCACGATCTGGTGCTGCGCAATGGCCGCTTCGGCAAGTTCATCGCCTGCTCCAACTATCCCGAATGCCGCTACACCCGCCCGCTGGTGAACAAGACCGGCGTGGCCTGCCCCAAGTGCAAAGAGGGCGAGCTGGTGGAGCGGCGCAGCAGGAAGGGCCGCACCTTCTACGGCTGCAACCGCTACCCGGAGTGCGATTTCGTGGTCTGGCAGCGTCCCATCGCCACCCCCTGCCCCGACTGCGGCGGCCTGGTGACGCAGACCAACAAGGAACGCGGCCGCTGCACCGTCTGCGGCCATACGTTCGAACTGAAAAAGCTGGAGCCTGCCGCGTAGGAGAGCTCCCCTGGCGATTGACAACGGCGAAAAACTATGCGCGACGCGCTGAACCGCTACGTCAACTACCTGCAAGCTGAGCGCAACGCATCGGCCTACACGATCCGCAACTATCGCGGCGAGATCGGCCAGTTCATCGACTACGCCCAGGCCCACGGCGTCAGCTCCTGGCAGCAGGTGGACAAACTGCTGGTGCGGCGCTGGCTGGCTGAGCTGCACGCCGGCGGCTATGTCCCGGCCAGCATCGCCCGCCGGCTCTCCGAGGTGCGCGCCTGCTGCACCTTCCTGGTGCGCGAGGGCGACTTGCAGCACAACCCGCTGGCGACGGTGGCCTCGCCCAAGCAGGGACGGCATCAGCCGCGGGTGTTGAGCTACGACGAGGTGTTGGCCATCCTGCGGGCCATCGACCTGAGCACGGCGCAGGGTCAGCGCGACCGGGCCATCATTGAGCTGTTCTACGGCAGCGGCATGCGGCTGGGCGAGCTGGAGATGTTGGACCTGCGCCACATCGACCTGGCCCGCCGCGAGGCGCTGGTGCTGGGCAAGGGCGACAAGGAGCGCATCGCCCTCTTTGGCAGCGTGGCCGAGGCCGCGCTCAAGCTCTACCTACAACAGGGCCGGCCCAAGCTGGCGACGGACGAGACGGGCAGCGCCCTCTTTCTGAACCGCTTCGGCCAGCGGCTGCGGCGGGTCAGCATCATCCGCATGTTGGACCGCTATGCACGTCAGGCGGGCATCGAACGCAAGGTGACGCCGCACGCGCTGCGCCATTCCTTCGCCACGCACCTGGTGGACGAGGGCGTCGACATCCGTCTGATCCAGGAGATGTTGGGGCATGAGAGCCCCGCCACAACGCAACGCTATACCCACATCAGCCAGGCGCGTCTGCACGAGGTGGTGCAGCAGGCGCATCCCCGCGCCAAAAGCGCCCACAACACCTGACACCTAAACACCTGTCCCTGGTAAGGAGGTCGCAAATGACAGACCGCAATCGATCCTATCTCTTCATCGTCGTCGCCTTCATCGTTGGCTTGCTGATAGGGTGGTTCGTCCTCGGATGGCTGATCGCGCCCGTGCAGTGGACCGACGCGCTGGTGCAGGACCTCCAGCCCGCGGACCAGAAGATGCTCGTGGTCACCGCCGCAGAGGCATTTGCTCTGACGCAAGACAGCCGCAAGGCGGTGGAGCGCCTGCAAGCGCTGGGCACCCAGCAGCAGGTGGCCGATCTGAGCGCGCAGGTGGTGCAAGAGGCCGAGGCCGCCGGTGATGTGGTGACGGCCGACCGGGTGCGCGCCATGACGGCCGCGGTGGGGCTGACCGTGCCGGAGGCGGCGGCCACGACGCCTGGGGCCGGGTCGGCCGAGCAACCCGCCCAGACCACTGACCAGCAGGGCGGCGGCGGCCTGTTCACAGCCCTGGGGCTGGCGCTGCTGATCGGCGGCATTCTGCTGGCGGCATGGCTGCTGCTGCGCAGCCGCTCTGCGCCGGCGGCAGAGGAAGAGGACGAGCTCGTCACCGAGATCCTGGTGGATGAGCCGCCGCCCCCCGCCCGCCCAAGCCGGTCGGCCGCGGCCACAGGCGCGGCGGCCGCACCGACCGTGGAGCGCAGCGGCGCTGGCCAGGAGTTCATGGCCGCCTTCGACCAGGGCGACGCAGCTTATGACCAGAGCTTCGACATCGAAGGGGCCGACGGCTCCTACTGGGGCGAGTGCGGCATGACCCTGTCGGAGACGGTGCAGGGCGACCCGGAGCGGGCGACGGCGCTGGAGGTGTGGCTCTTCGACAAGAGCGACATCCGCACCGTCACCAAGGTGCTGATGAGCGATTACGCCTATGGCAACCAGGCGCTGCGGGAGAAGCTCTCCTCGCGCGGCGATGCGGTGCTGCTGGCCCCCGACCTGGGCTTTGTGCTGGATGCTCAGACGCTGCGGCTGATGGGCAAGATCGTGGCGATGGAATACGACGACAGCCAGGCCCCCGCCCGCGGCGCAATCCGCCGGCTGCGGGTGCAGCTCCGGGTGATGCGCCAGGCAGTGTAGGTCCGGAGGAAAAAGGAGAAAAAAGATGCCAACTTTTTAGAAAGTTGGCATCTTTTTGTCACACCCTCGTCTCCGGGTCGAACAGCTTCTGGTATTCCTGGATGGCGAAGCGGTCGGTCATGCCGGCGATGTAGTCGCAGATCGCCCGCTCGGCAAGGTCTGCGCCGCGCTCCATCTGAACCTGCACGGCTGGGGGCAGTTGGCCGGGGTCGCCCTGGTAGACGCTGAACAGGCCGCTGAGGATGCGCCGCGCCTTGCCGGCCATGCGGTTGACCCGCCAATGGCGATAGAAATGCTGCAAGAGGAAGGCCTTGAGCTCCCGGTTGTAGGCGCTCATCTCAGTCGAAAAATTGGCGATATTCTCCCCCAGGTCGCGCACGTCCGCGACTGACCGCACCTGACAGCGCTCCAGCCGCCGGTCGGTGGCGCTGATGGCGTCGGTGACCTCGGCCGCGATCAGCTTGCGGATCAGCCGGGCGCGCAGCAGGCTGTCCAGCGGGGCATCGGCGGGAACGGGAAACTCCGGCGCGGTGGCCAGCGCCAGGCGCGCCATCTGCCAGAGGGAGAGCTGCGCCACGGCGGCGGGGTCCAGGATGCCGCTGCGCAGGCCGTCGTCCAGATCGGACGTGTTGTAGGCGATCTCGTCGGCCAGGTTGGCGATCTGCGCCTCCAGCGTGCCGGCCTTGTCCGGCTCATAGCCGGTGGCGTCGCTCACGTCGTAGTCGGTGTCGTGTTTGACCAGCCCCTCGCGCACTTCGTAGGTCAGGTTCAGGCCGGGGAAGCCGGAGTAGCGCATTTCCAGCAGCTCGACGATGCGCATGGTCTGGCGTTGATGGTCGAAACCGCCAAAGTCCGCCATCAGCTCGGCCAGCACATGCTCGCCGGTGTGGCCAAAGGGGGGATGTCCCAGGTCGTGGGCCAGGCAAATGGCCTCGGTCAGGTCCTCGTTCAACCCCAGGGCGCGGGCCATGGTGCGACCGATCTGCGCCACCTCGATGGAATGGGTGAGCCGGTTGCGGTAATGGTCCCCCTCGTGGTAGACGAAAACCTGCGTCTTGTACTCCAGCCGCCGGAAAGCCGAGGTGTGGACGATGCGGTCGCGGTCTTTCTGGTAGGCCGAGCGATAGGGGTGTTCGTCGTCAGGATAGACCCGCCCGCGCGAATCGCCGCTCTTCATGCCATAGGGCGCCAGCAGCTCACGCTCAAGTTCTTCAAGCTGGTCTCGTGTCAGGATCATGGGGGGACTCCTGGAAAATGATGAAGCTCAAATCCGGTTGGGAGGCGGGTCGGTCGTAACCCGTAACCCGTAACCCGGAGCAACCCATCCTCGCAGCCACGGATGTCCATTCCGGTTACGAGTTACGCATTACGCCTGCTTCCCTCGCAAATACCCGACCTGCGCCTCGAAGCTATCGATGCTGGTCAGGTCGATCACCTCCAGCTCGTCGGGGCCGATCTGGCTCTGGCGCACCACCTGCCAGATCAGTTGGTTCAGGGTGTCCTCAGGGATGTCGCGCACGATGGCCAGATTGCTTCGGATCGGCGGGCCATCCTCATGCGTCGCGTTGACGGTGTAGCTGGCCAGGCAAATGCGGCCATCGGCTTGCAGCTTGGTGTAGATGCGATGCTCGGCCTGTGCGGCGGGGTTCGCGGCTGGCCGCAGAAAATAGAGTTTCCACAGACGCTCGCCCGGCTCCATGCGCAGGACCGAACCGGCAGCCAGTTCGTTCAGCGCCTCCGGGTCGAGCAGGAGAGTTGCTTGTGTGCTCATGGCCCGCAGTCTAGCACCGGCTTGCAAGCCTGTCAAGTGATTTTGCCGAAACAGGCTACTGTGGCACACTGGGGAAAATGAGGCATGAGGCGTTAATCGGGTAGCCGCCTGGGTTGAGCAGTTGTCTGCGGCGTGGCGACACCGTTGGGTTTCGATACGCTGGAATCGTGCCCCCTCATGCGAGTAGTGCGCCCTCAACCCGCGTGTGCACCCGGCGGGTATCCATTCCCCATTCCCCATTCCCTATTAACCATTAACCATTCACCCATTAACCATTCACCCATTCCCCCTTGACCACCGAAAGACATCCACCATCCATGACATCCTCCCTCATCTCCACCCTGGCCATCGAGCTGGGCCTGCGTCCTGACCAGGTGGCTGGCGCAGTCGAGCTGCTGGACGCCGGCAACACCATCCCCTTCATTGCCCGCTACCGCAAGGAGGCCACCGGCGGCCTGGACGAGGTGCAACTGCGCCAGATCGAGACGCGGCTGGCCTATCTGCGCAGCCTGGCCGAGCGCAAGCAGGCCGTGCTGGCCTCCATCGGCGAGCAGGGCAAGCTGACGGCCGAGCTGCAGGCCGGCATCGAAGCTGCGACTACGCTGCAACAGGTCGAGGACCTCTATCTGCCCTACCGGCCCAAGCGCCGCACGCGCGCCGCCATCGCCCGCGAGCGCGGCCTGGCGCCGCTGGCCGAGCTGATGCTGGCCCAGGAGCCGGGCGCGGCCGTGGAAAGCCTGGCGCAGCGTTTCCTCAACGCGGAGGTGGCCACCGTGGACGAGGCGCTGGCCGGCGCGCGCGACATCGTGGCCGAACAGGTCAGCGACGACGCCATCGTGCGTGAGATCGCCCGCCGCGCCACGGCGGAGGAGGGTCTGGTGCGCGTGCGACTGGCCAAGAAGGATGGCGACCCCGGCGGCAAGTACCAGATCTACCACGAATTCAGGGCCGCGGTGGGCCAGTTGCCGCCCCACCAACTGCTGGCCATCAACCGCGGCGAGAAGGAAGGGGTGTTGCGGGTGACGCTGGACGCGCCCGAGGACCTGATCCTGGGCCAGATCGAGAACCGGGTGGTGCAGAGCCCGCGCTCTCCTTTCGCCCCGCACCTGCGCTTGGCGGTGGAGGATGGCTACAGCCGGCTGGTGGCGCCGGCCATCGAGCGCGAGCTGCGCGGCGGGCTGACCGAGGACTCGGACGATCACGCCATCCGCGTCTTCGCGGCCAACCTGAAGGCGCTGCTGCTCCAGCCGCCGGTGCGCGGCCAGGTGGTGATGGGGATCGATCCCGGCTTTCGCACCGGCTGCAAGGTGGCCGTCGTCGACGGCGCCGGCAAATACCTGACTAGCTTCACCATCTATCCCCATGAGCCGCAGCGCCAGCGGGAGCGCAGCAAAGAGCTGCTGGCCGCGGCCCTGGCGCGCTACGGCGTGGACATCATCGCCATCGGCAACGGCACGGCCAGCCGGGAGACGGAGGAGGTGGCGGCGGAGGTGATTGGGGAGAGTGGGCGAGGGGGCGAGCGGGGGAGGAGGAAGGAGGTGGCGTATGTGATGGTCAACGAGGCCGGGGCCAGCGTCTATTCGGCGTCGGACGAGGCGCGGCGGGAGTTTCCCGAGCTGGACGTCTCCATGCGCGGCGCGGTCAGCATCGCCCGCCGCCTGCAAGACCCGCTGGCCGAGCTGGTCAAGATCGACGCCAAGAGCATCGGGGTGGGGCTTTACCAGCACGACGTGGACCAGAAGAAGCTGGCCGCGACGCTGGATGCCGTGGTCGAGGATGCGGTCAACGCGGTAGGGGTGGACGTCAACACCGCCTCGCCCGCGCTCTTACAGTACGTGGCCGGCGTCGGCCCCAAACTGGCCCAGGCCATCGTGGCCCAGCGCGATCAGCAGGGGCCCTTCCAGCAGCGCCGCGACCTGCTCAAGGTCAAAGGGCTGGGGCCCAAGGCCTACCAGCAGGCGGCCGGCTTCCTGCGCGTGCCGGAGAGCAGCAACCCGCTGGACCGCACCACCGTCCACCCGGAGAGCTACGACGTGGTCAAGAATCTGCTGGAGCTGGCCGGGCTGAACCTGCGCATGGC
>JAKQCW010000275.1 GCA_029558955.1 Chloroflexota bacterium | reverse complement strand
CCTGCTCGTTTCTGCTCATTCTCGCACGTTTCTTGATAATCTGCTCGAAAACCTATTGACAAAGATGCAACAGTGTGCTAGAATTAGCATGTTCCCGCTCTTTATCACCGGTTGTCCACCTTATCCGTTCAGGAAGCAGGGTCGCTATGTACTCCGCTGAGCGCCGCCGGGATATTCTCCGGCTGATCCAGGAAAACAGCAGTGTGTCGGTCGATGTGTTGGCCGCGCGCTTCGCTGTCAGCCCCTCCTCGATCCGGCGCGATCTGAACGAGCTGGGTCGCCAGGGCCTGGTGCAGCGCACCTACGGCGGCGCGATGGTCGCCAGCGGCTCCTCCTCAGAACCCCCCTTCGACGTGCGCGTGATCTCGCATCATGAGGAAAAGGAGCGCATCGGCCAGGCGGCCGCGGCGCTGGTGCGGCCAGGCGACACCGTCTTCATCGACGGCGGCACCACCACCCACTGCATGGTCAGCTATCTGACCCCTCTGCCCAGCGAGCGCAGCAACGGCAGCGCGGAGCGCGGCGAAGAGAAGGGCGGCCGCGGCGGGGCCGTCTCCCCCCACGAGCGCATCACCGTGGTGACCTACGGCCTGAACATCGTCCAGCGCCTGCTGGATCAAGAGGAAATGACCGTCGTTCTGATCGGCGGCATTCTGCACCCCCCCACCCAGACCTTCGGCGGCGTCTTTGCCAGCGCCAGCCTGGAGGCCTTCAATCTCCGCTTCGACAAGGCCTTCATGGCCGCCAGCGGCATCTCGGCCGAGGCTGGCATCACCAACGCCGGCTTCGAGGAGATCCCCATCAAACGTTGGGCCATCCGCAACGCCCGCCAGACGATCCTCTTGGCCGATTCCTCCAAAGTCGGCGCCATCAGCGCCGGCGTCATCGCCCCCATCGAACAGCTCCAGCGGCTGATCACCACCCACGAAGCGCCGGCGCAGGAGATCGAAGCCCTGCGGCAGCGCGGCGTGCTGGTCGATCTGGTGTGAGGTCCCTACCCGACCATGAGCGAACCAATCCTCGAACTCAAAGAGATCACCAAACGCTTCTCCGGCGTGGAGGTGCTGCATCAGGTGTCGTTCAGCCTGCGGCCGGGCGAAGTACACGCGCTGCTAGGCGAGAACGGCGCCGGCAAGTCCACGCTGGTCAAGGTGATGACCGGCGTTCATCAGCCGGACGGCGGCGAGATCCACCTGAACGGCCAGCGCGTCGAATTCAACGCCCCGCACGCCTCCCTGCAGGCCGGCATCGCGGCCATCTACCAGGAGCTGAGCCTTTTTCCTGACCTGAACGTGGCCGAGAACATCTTCGTTGGCCGTCAGCCGACCACGACCGGCGGCCGGCTGGACTGGCGCACCCTCTACCGCGAGGCGGAGCAACTGCTCTCCTCGCTGGGCATGCACCTGGATCTGAAGCAAAAGGCGCGCAATCTGAGCATCGCCCAGCAGCAGATGGTGGAGATCGCCCGCGCCCTGTCGATCAATGCCCGCATCTTGATCATGGACGAGCCGACCTCCTCGCTGACCCTGACCGAGGTGGCCGAGCTTTTCCGGCTGGTGCGGCGGCTGCGCGAGGATGGCGCGGCCATCGTCTTCATCTCCCACCGGCTGGAGGAGCTGTACGAGATCGCCGACCGGGTGACGGTGCTGCGCGACGGTACCTACGTGGAGACCCGGGAGATGGCCCAGATCAGCCGCGACGAGCTGATCCGGCTGATGGTCGGCCGCACCATCTCCAACCTCTTCCCCAAGCAGGAGACGACCATCGGCGATGTGGCGTTGAAGGTCGAGAACCTGACCCTGGACGGCGTCTTCGAGAACGTCAGCTTTGAGCTGCGCCAGGGCGAGATCCTGGGCATGGCCGGGCTGGTGGGCGCGGGGCGCACCGATGTGGCGCGGGCGATCTTTGGCGTCGAGCCGCCTACCAGCGGCCGCATCGAGGTGGAAGGCAAGGCGGCGTCGATCACCTCGCCGCAGCAGGCCATCGACCTGGGGCTGGCGCTGGTGCCGGAGGACCGGCAGTTGCACGGCCTGATCCCCCCCATGAACCTGGTCGCCAACATCAGCCTGCCCATGCTGGCCAGCTATAGCCGGCGCGGCTGGCTGCGGGCCAAACAGGAACGGGACGCCGCCTTCCAGGCCGCCCAGCAGATGGAGGTGCGCGCCAACAACATCTGGCAGCGGGCGCGCGAGCTGTCGGGCGGCAACCAGCAGAAGGTGGTGCTGGCCAAATGGCTCTCCACCAAGCCGCGCATCCTGATCCTGGACGAGCCGACGCGCGGCATCGACGTGGGCACCAAGGCCGCGATCCATGCCCTGATGAGCGAGCTGGCCGGCCAGGGCCTGGCGATTTTGATGATCTCGTCGGAGCTGCCGGAGGTGATGGGCATGAGCGACCGCATCCTGGTCATGCGGGAGGGTCGCGTCACCGCTCAGTTCACCCGCGGCGAGGCCACGCAGGAGAAGATCATGTCAGCCGCAACCCAGACCATTGCGGCGGGAGAGACGCGATGAGCGCACAACACCCCCCGGCCCGCCGCAACAACCTGCTCACCCTGGTCGCGCGCTACCGTGAGGCCGGCATCGCCATCTTCATCCTGATCCTGGCCGTGCTGGTGACGCTGCGGGCGCCTGCCTTCCTGACCCTCAACAATTTCCGCGATATCCTGCTCAACATCTCGATTCTCTCCATCGTGGCGCTGGCCCAGACCATGGTGATCATCACCAAGGGGATCGATCTGTCGGTGGGCTCGATCATCGGCCTGGTGGCCATGATGGTGGCCTTTGTTTTCAAGGCCAGCCCGGAGTTCCCCGTGGTTCTCTCTCTGCCCCTGGGCATGTTGCTGGGCGCGACGCTGGGTGCGTTCAACGGCCTGATCATCAGCTATGGTCGGGTGCCCCCCATCATCGCCACCCTGGGCACGTTGAGCATCTACCGCGGCCTGGTCTTCTTCTACAGCCAGGGCACCTGGATCAACTCTTTCGAGCTGCCGGCGGCCTTCAAGCAGCTTTCCAAGGGCACGCCGCTGGGGCTGCCCAACATGGTGATCATCGCCATCCTCTTTGCCCTGGCGGTCTACTACTTCCTCAACCACACCCGCACCGGCCGCAACATCTACGCCGTGGGCAGCAACGCCGAGGCCGCCCAGATGGCCGGCATCCCCCGCCAGCGCATCATCTTCCTGGTCTATGTGCTGACCGGCCTGGCCGCCGGCCTGGCCGCGGTGCTCTGGGTCTCCCGCTTCGAGTCGGCGCAGACCAACACCGCGCTGGGCTTCGAGCTGCAGACGGTGGCGGCTTCGGTGGTGGGCGGCGTCAGCATCAGCGGCGGCGTGGGCACGGTGCCGGGCGTGCTGCTGGGCGCGCTGCTGCTGGGCATGATCGACAATTCGCTGCCCCTGCTGCGCATCTCCCCCTTCTGGCAGTTGGCCCTGCAAGGTCTGCTGATCCTGACCGCCGTGGTGGTGGACAACCTGATTCTGCGCCGTTCGCAGAGAAGAGGACGACGATGACCGAGTCACGCCCCAACGCCGCCCCGCAGGGCGCAGAGCGCAGCGCCGGCGCAACGATCAGCGCCTTTCCTCCCCGCCGCTCCTTCCTGGCCCGTTTCCAACGGTGGGAATGGATGCTGGTCGGCCTGATCGCGCTGGTGGTGCTGCTGAACAGCCAGCTTTCCCCCTATTTCCTGGACGCGCGCAACCTCTCGCGCACCTCGTCCGACTTCATGGAGATCGGACTGATGATGCTGCCCATGGTGTTCATCATCATCACCGGCGGCATCGACCTCTCGGTGGCCTCGAACCTGGCCATGTGCGCCTCGTTCATGGGCTGGCTCTTCATGCGCGGCGTGCCCATCTGGCCGGCCGCGCTGGCGGCCCTCCTGCTGGGCGCGCTGGGCGGGCTGTTCAACGGCCTGCTGGTGGCCCGGGTCAAGCTGCCGCCGCTGGTGGTGACGCTGGGCACCTATGCCTTCTACCGCGGCGTGGCCTATGTGCTGCTGGGCGACCAGGCGGCGCGCGGCTACCCCGCCAGCTTCACCTACATCGGCCAGGGCAAGCTGCCCGGCACGTTGATCCCCTTCTCGGTGGCGCTCTTCATCCTGCTGGCGATCATCTTCGGCCTGGTGCTCCACCGAACCAGTTTTGGCCGCACCCTCTTCGCCATCGGCAACAACGAGAACGCCACGGCCTACTCCGGCGTGCCGGTGGCCCGCATCAAGATCATCGTCTACACCATCTCAGGTTTGATGGCTGGGCTGGCGGGGCTGGTGTTGGCCGCCCGTTTTGGCAGCACCCGGCCTGACATCGGCGTGGGCCTGGAGCTGGCGGTGATCACCGCGGCCGTGCTGGGCGGCGTGGACATCAACGGCGGCATCGGCACCATGGGCGGCGCGGTGCTCTCGCTGCTGCTGATCGGCCTGTTGCGCTTCGGCATGGGCCTGCTCAACATCCAGGGCCAGGTGCAGGGCATGGTCATCGGTCTGCTGCTGATCCTGTCGATCCTGCTGCCCAACGTGGCGCGTACCCTCTCGCTTCGTGGCGGCTCCACGCACCAGCGCGGCCGGCTGGCCACGGCCGCGGCGGTGGTCGCTGTCTTCGTCCTGTTTGGCCTCTTCTTCTTCTGGTCGCGCGCCCAGGTGTTGGGCGCTGGCTAAGGCCGGCCGGGCCGCCACACCCGCCGCCACAGTTGCTTGGGCCGGTCTCCGACCGTGCCCGCCGTTGTACCCGCTGGGGCCGGTCTCTGACCGTGCCCGCCGCCACACCCGCTGGGGCCGGTCTCTGACCGTGCCCGCCGTTGCACCCGCTGGGGCCGGTCTCTGACCGTGCCCGACCAGGTAGGTTTGACTGGCACGGTCGGAGACCGGCCAGAGCGAAAAGTTGGTTTGACTGGCACGGTCGGAGACCGGCCAGAGCGAAAAGTTGGTTTGACTGGCACGGTCAGAGACCGGCCAGAGCGAAAAGTTGGTTTGACTGGCACGGTCGGAGACCGGCCAGAGCATCAAGTTCAGTTTCACCCTTTGGAGGTAACATGCAACGTCGTTCACTTTACCTGGTTTTGGCTTCGATCATCGTGCTGAGCATGGCGCTGAGCGCCTGCGCCGCGCCGACCGCCGCCCCTGCTCAGCCGGCCGCGCCGGCAACCGAGGCCCCCGCGGCCGAGGCCCCTGCCGCCGAGGCGCCTGCCGCCGAGGCGCCTGCCGCCGAGGCCCCCGCCGCCGGCGCGCTGACCTTCGTCCTGGTGCCCAAGAACCTGGGCAACCCCTACTTCGACACCGCCAACGTCGGCGCGCAGGAAGCGGCCGAAGAGCTGGGCGTGACCGTGCTCTACCAGGGCTCGGCTGCGGCTGACGCCACCCAGCAGATCCAGTTGATCAACTCGCTGATCGCCCAG
>JAKQCW010000258.1 GCA_029558955.1 Chloroflexota bacterium | reverse complement strand
TCGCCCCGGATGATCGCCACCGAGACTCCCAACGCCTCCAGGTTGCGCAGGTTGGAGAACGCTGCACCAAAGTAACGAATGCCCAGCAGGCGCACGAGGTGGTCATACCCGATCGGCACGCGGAGGTAATCCAAGACCATGGCCGCGCACGCCGCCAAACAGTCGGCCTGTTGGCGTTGTCTATGATGTGAGATGACGAGCGATGGCATCAGCTCTGTCCTGCATCTTTTGGACATCGACGGGTGACAGCGGCACGACCTCTCCCGTGGTCGCATCGACGTCCAGGGAGCCTAATGACTCAACCTGGCCAAATCCGCGCAAATGCAGCCAAACCGGCATTCGCCAAACAGGCTGGGGGCCTCCAAGAAGGCGTGGCTCCCCCGGGCGCAACGCCATGGCTATCTCGACCGTGAGATACCCTTGGGCGCGCCGTTTTGCCTCTGCGCCGGTCACAAAGGCTACCTCTCTCTGCTCCTGATACTGGCGAAACTGTCTGTACTCATCCAAGTTGACGATCGCCGCCTGCGACCGGCCAAAGGTCTCCACGATATACGTCGCCCGCTGCTCGCGCACCGCCTGCAGCACGTCGGTCAACTGCTGCCGCAGCTCTGTCGTTCCAATTACCTGTTCCATGATGCTAACCTCCAAAACAACACGGCCGTTCCTGCAAGGTTTGAAAACATTATAAACCTTGCAAGAGCGGCTGTCAAAGCAATGATCTGACGGCCAGGGCAAGGATCAAGCGCGAACCGTTGCCAGCGTGGAGTCGAGCCTTCAGGCGGGGCGACCCACTCGCTTCACAGCGGCCAGACCCGGCTAAAGCCTCGACTCCGTGCTACAAGCCTCGACTCCGCGTTGCAAGCCTCGACTCCGCGCTAAAGCCTCGACTCCGTGCTACAAGTCTCGACTCCGCGCTAAAGCCTCGACTCCGTGCTACAAGCCTCGACTCCGCGCAAAAGTCTCGACTCTGCGCTAATCCGCGCCAACTTGCGTGCGGCAACCACATGCGGTAAACTCCGGCCCATCATCCTCACAGTTGACCGTTGCCCGACCCGCCGCCCTGGATTCGTGCGAAGGAGAGCACCCGCCATGAACCGCAAACCGCTGCTGTTGCTGCTGAGCATTATCGCCTGCCTGGCGATTGCCGTGGTCGCCTACGTCTGGGCCACCGGCATGATGGATTCGATGTACGCGTACCGCTCTCCTCTGGCGACGCAGCCGCCGGCCCCCGGTGCGCCGTCGGGCGATGCCTTGACGCGGCGCGTGGTGTTCGTGCTGATCGATGGCCTGCGCACCGACACCGCGGCCGACCCGCAGGTGATGCCCTTCCTCAACGAGCTGCGCAGCAGCGGCGCCAGCGCCATTGCCCATAGCCAGACGCCATCCTACTCTGCCCCGGGCTACACCGTGCTCTTCACCGGCGCCTGGCCCGAGCTCAGCGACGGGCCGCCCATGAACCTGGAATATGAGGAGTATGTACCCTGGACGCAGGATAACCTCTTCAGCGCGGCCCAGCGCGCCGGGCTGGCGACGGCGATCTCCGGCTATAACTGGTTCGAGAAGCTGGTTCCCCAGGACGCCGTCGCCGCCTCCTACTACACGGCCGGCGAGGATGATGCGGCCGATCAGGCCATCGTCGCCGCGGCCCTCCCCTGGCTGCACGACAACCAACAGGCGTTGACCCTGATTCACCTCTTGCAGGTCGATTACGCCGGCCACCACGAAGGCGGTCCCCAGGACCCACGCTGGAACGCGTCCGCCCGCCGGGCCGATGACCTGCTGCGCGCTGTCGTGGGGACGCTCGACCTGACACAGGACACGGTGGTGATCACCAGCGACCACGGCCATATCGAGCGCGGCGGCCACGGCGGCCCGGAGCCGATCGTGCTGCAAGAGCCGCTGGTGCTGGCCGGCGCGGGCATCAAGCCAGGCGTGTACGGCGACGTGCAGCAGGTCGACATCGCGCCGACGCTGGCGACCCTGCTGGGCGCCGCGATCCCGGCCGCGGCGCAGGGTCACGTTCTGACCGAAGCGCTCGCCCTGCCGACCGACGCCCTGCCCCCCATCCAGGCGGCCGCCCAGGCGCAACAGCAGGGCCTGGCCGCCGCCTACAGCGCGGCAACCGGAGAGACCCTCGACATCGCGCCCGGCGGGGACCCGGTGGCCGCCACACAGGCCGCCATCGCCGCGGCGCGCGCCGCGCGTGCCCGCAGCGAACGGCTGCCGCGCCTGTTGCTGGCCTTGGCCGTGGTGGGCGTTCTGGGCTTCACGGCGTGGCGCACGCGCAGCCGCGCCCTGGCCTGGATGGTGGGCGCGGCGGTGATCTATGCGCTTCTCTTCAACCTGAAATATGCCCTGCTCGACGGTCGCACTTACTCGCTCAGTTCGGTCGCCAGCGCCGGCGAGCTCATCGCCGCCGTGGCCATGAACGCGGCGCTGGCGGCCCTCGTGGCCTGGCTGGTGCTGCTGATCGCGCTGCGCCTCTATCGTCAGACAGCGGCCGCCGCGGCCCAGGCCACGCTCAACTGGACGCTGACGACGATTGCCCTGGTTGGGTTGCCGGCGCTGCTGAGTTTCGTTATCAACGGCGCCCTGGTCACCTGGACCCTGCCCGAGCCGATCACCTACTTCCTGGGCTTCCTGGCCGCGATGCAGATGCTGGTCATTGCGGCGGTGGGATTGCTGCTGGCCGGCCTGGCGGCGATAGTGGGGGCCATCGGGTCACGGCGGACGCGGCCAGCGTCTGCTGCGGCTGCGGTGTGAGCGGCGTGAAGCCGATGACCGCGTGCCGCGGCGGGCCTGGCTGTCGGGCTCAGGCTGAAGTGGACGGCGGCGCGGCGGCGGGCAGCACCGGGTTGGGATCCTTGGCGCGGGCGGCCTCGCGGGCCTTCTTCTCGTTGACGGTCAAGGCGATGCCCAGCCCGGCGGCCAGGAAGAAGACGATGACCAGAATCGCCATGCGCAGGCCCTGCTGCTCGGCCGGCCCGACCGCCACGCCCTGGGCCTCCTGCTTCAGCGCCAGCTCAGCCGCCACCCAGCCGAAGATGGCCGGCCCCAGCCAGAAGGCGATGCGGCCGACCATGGTGAAGAAACCGTAGAACTCGGCGCTGTTGCCGGGAGGGGCGAAGAGGCCGACCATGGTGCGGCTGACCGACTGCACGCCGGCCATGGCGATGCCGGCGGCCGCGCCGATCAGCAAAAAGCCCACCTGCGTCTGGTTGAAGTAGAGCCAGACCACCACGCCGATCATGGCCAGCAGCGACGCGATCAGCGACGACTTGCCGCCGATGCGGTCGATCAGCAGGCCGAAGCCAAAGGCGCCGATGACGTTGGTGATCTGCACGATGATGGCGAAGACGATGATCAGCTCCTGGCCCAGGCCGAAGAGGGTCGAACCGATGATGGCGGCGAATTCCAGGGCGATGGCGATGCCGCTGCCGAAGATCAGGAAAGCCAGCATGAACTTGGCCATCTCCCGGAAGCGGCTGGTGGTCTTGATGGTGTGAACGACCTCCTTGAAGGCCACGGTCAGGTAGTTTTCGCCCGCCGGCAGCGCCTTCTTGCGGGCCTTTTCCGGCAGCCAGAGGATCAGCGGGATGGTGGAGAGGATCCAGAAGCCGGCTGTGATCAACATGGCCAGCCGGGCCGAGAAGGTTCCCGGCATCAGCAGAACAATCGGCAGGACGACCAACAGGGCGATGACGCCGCCGGCCGAGCCGATGGCCCAGCCGTTGCCCGACACCCGTCCCATCTCCTCCGGCCGGGCCAGCTCGGGCAGAAAGCCGTCGTAGAAGACCTGGGAGCTGCGATAGCCGATCTCGGCCAGGATGAAGAACGCCATGCCAGCCGCCACGTTGCCCGCCTGGACGAAGAAGAGCAGGGCGGTGAAGGCGATGGCCTGGGCGGTGAAGCCCAACAAGAAGCGTTTTTTGGCGCCGGAGAAGTCAGCCATCGCGCCCAGCACCGGCGCGATCAGCGCCACGACGATCAGCGCGATGCCGATGGCCAGGCCCCACATCCGGGTGCCCTCCGCGCCGCCCACCACCACGTTCTTGAAGTAGGTGGAAAAGACGGCCAGGTAGACCACCGAAGCGTAGGCCGAGTTGCCGAAGTCGTAGAGGTACCAGGCGATACGCTCGCGCTTGGTGGAGAGGGGCGGGAGGGCGGATGTAGTCATGGGATGCTCCTTTCAGGACAATGGGCAGGGGAAGCAGGGAGGATGCAAGGGGTTTCAATCATATCTCCACCCACCCTCATTGTCAACTCGGTTCGCGCTTGCCGCAGCAATTTCAAATATGGCGGCTGCCAACCGGGAGTCGAGCCTTCAGGCGGGTCAGCGTGCTCGACTCGCAGCGGCCAGACCCGGCTGAAGCCTCGACTCCGCGGCATGTTTGA
>JAKQCW010000254.1 GCA_029558955.1 Chloroflexota bacterium | reverse complement strand
CTGGGCAACCCCTACTTCGACACCGCCAACGTCGGCGCGCAGGAAGCGGCCGAAGAGCTGGGCGTGACCGTGCTCTACCAGGGCTCGGCTGCGGCTGACGCCACCCAGCAGATCCAGTTGATCAACTCGCTGATCGCCCAGAAGGTCAACGGCCTGGCTGTGGCGGCCAACGACGAGGACGCGCTGGTGCCCACCGGCAAGGAAGCCATGGACGCCAGCATCCCGGTGGTCTCCTGGGACTCGGCCATCGGCAAGGACGGCCGCGTGCTGCACATCAACCAGGCTGTGCTGCAAGACATCGGCGAGGTTCAGATCAAGATGGCCAGCGACCTGGCCGGGCCTGACGGCGGCGAGATCGCCATCCTCAGCGCCACCTCCACCGCCCCGAACCAGAACGCCTGGATCGAGGTGATGAAGGAAGTGCTGACCCAGCCGGAATATGCCAACCTGAAGCTGGTCGACGTGGTCTACGGCGACGACGACGACACCAAGAGCTACAACGAAGCGCAGGCGCTGTTCAAGAAGTACCCCGACCTGAAGGTGATCATCGCCCCCACCACCGTGGGCATCGCGGCCTCGGCGCGCGCGGTCACCGATGAAAACCTGATCGGCAAGGTCTTCGTGACCGGCCTGGGCACCCCCAACCAGATGCGCGAGTACGTCAAGAACGGCGCCGCGCCGCAGTTTGCCCTCTGGAACCCGGGCGATCTGGGCTATCTGGCCATCCACATCCTCAACGCACTCTCCACCGGCCAGATCACCGGCGCCGCGGGCGATACCTTCACCGCCGGCCGGCTGGGCGAATACACCGTCGAGGAGAACGACACGCTGGGCCGCAACGTCCTGCTGGGCCCGCCCTTCATCTACAACGCCGACAACATCGACGACTTCAACTGGTAGGCCGCCAGTCGCAGCGGCATTGAGCAGGGGCGGGTGTGAGCACGATTCAATGGCTTGCATCCGCCCTCTGCTGTGACCAACGATGAAGGATGAATCTCGGCAGACGCGGAAACCCACCGTCAGCATTCATCCGTCTGGAGTAGACCTGTGACCACAACGCTCAACACCCTGGCTCTGGACTTCGGCGCAGAAAGCGGCCGGGCCATCCTGGGCCAGTTCGACGGCCAACGTCTGGCCTTGACCGACGTACACCGTTTCCCCAACGGCCCGGTGCGTCTGCCTGACGGCCTGCACTGGGACGTGCTGCGCCTGTGGACGGAGATCAAAACCGGCATCGCCAAGACGGTGCGCGACCAGGGGCAGGCGATCGCCAGCATCGGCATCGACACCTGGGGCGTGGACTTTGCGCTGCTGGACCGGCAGGGCGCGCTGATCGGCAACCCCTACCACTACCGCGACGACCGCACCGATGGCATGGTCGAAGCGGTGTTGCAGCGGGTGTCGCGCGAGGAGATCTTCGCCCAGACCGGCATCCAGTTCATGCAGCTCAACACGCTCTACCAGCTTTACGCCATGGTGGTGCAGCAGGCGCCGGCCCTGGCCATCGCCGAAACCCTGCTCCCCATTCCCGACCTGTTCAACTACTGGCTGACCGGCGTCAAGGCCGGCGAGTTCAGCCATGTCACCACCACCCAGTGCTACGACCCGCGCCGCCAGACGTGGGCCTGGCCGCTGCTGCAAGCCCTGGACATTCCCACCCACATCTTCCCGCCCATCGGTGCGCCGGGCACCGTGCGCGGCCCCTTGCTCTCCCACGTGGCGGAGGAAACCGGCGCGCACGGCGTGCAGGTGGTCGCACCCACCTGCCACGACACCGGCTGCGCGGTGGTGGCCGTGCCGGCCGAACGCCCCGGCTTTGCCTGGATCAGCTCCGGCACCTGGTCGATCCTGGGCGTCGAGGTGGCGGAGCCGATCATCACCCCCGACAGCCTGCGCTACAACTTCACCAACGAAGGGGGCGCGGGCGGCTCCTTCCGCTTCAGCAAGAACATCATGGGCCTCTGGCTGGTGCAGGAATGCCGGCGCTGGTGGGCGGCGCGCGGCGACGCGCTGAGCTACACCGAGCTCACCCAGATGGCCGCGGCCGCCCGGCCCTTCACCTGTGTGGTCGATCCTGACCACGACGATTTTCTCAAGCCGGGCGACATGCCGGCCCGCGTGCAGGCCTTTGCCGCCCGAACGGGTCAGGCCGTGCCTGAGAGCCAGGGCGAGATCGTGCGCAGCGTGCTGGAAAGCATCGCCCTGAAATACCGCTACGTGCTGGAGAAGGCCGAGGAGATGCTGGGCCAGCGCCTGGACCCCATCCACATCGTGGGCGGCGGCACGCAAAACCAACTGCTCTCCCAGTTCACAGCCGACGCCACCGGCCGGCCGGTGTTCACCGGCCCCATCGAGGCGACGGCCATGGGCAACTGCCTGTTGCAGGCCATGGCCCTGGGCCATCTCAGCTCGCTCTGGGAGGCGCGCGCGGTGGTGCGCCGCTCCACCGAGGTGTTGACCTTTGAACCTGGCCCGCGCGCCGGCTGGGATGAAGCCTACGCGCGTTTTGTGCAGCTTCAGTGACCATCGCAACTGCAGCCTGCCCTGGCGTGGAGCGGCGTCCGCCTGCTTCCGCCGGCCGGGCTGCATCAGACGCGGTTGACGCGATCACCTTGACCTCAGGATAGCTATGAACCACCAGCAACAATCGATGGGCGCGGCCTCACGCAACGACCGGCCCGCACGACCAGCCTCCAAACAGATCGAAGATGCCTACGCGCTGGCGCGGGAACGCTACGCCCTGTTGGGCGTGGACACCGAGCTGGCCTTGCAACGCCTGATGTCCGTGCCGATCAGCCTGCACTGCTGGCAGGGCGACGATGTCGCCGGCTTCGAGAGCAGCGGCGGCGAGCTGGGCGGCGGCCTGGCAGTCACCGGCAACTATCCCGGCAAGGCCCGCAACGCCGACGAGCTGCGCCAGGACCTGGACCAGGCCTATCGCCTGATCCCCGGCCGTCATCGCCTCAACCTGCACGCCATCTACGCCGAGACCGGCGGCCGGCGGGTGGAGCGCAACGAGCTGCAGCCGGAGCATTTCGCGGCCTGGGTGGACTGGGCCCGGGCCAATGGCCACGGTCTGGACTTCAACCCCACCTGCTTCAGCCACCCCATGGCGGCCGGCGGCTTCACCCTGGCCAGCTACGATCCGGCCGTGCGCCGCTTCTGGATCGAGCATTGCATCGCCAGCCGCAAGATCGGCGAGCATTTCGGCCGCGCCTTGGGCACGGCCTGCGTCACCAACGTCTGGATCCCCGATGGCTTCAAGGATACGCCGGTGGACCGCCGGCGGCCGCGCGAGCTGCTGGCCCAATCGCTGGACGCGGTCTTCGCCGAAGCGATCGACCCGGCCTTCAACCTGGACGCGGTGGAGAGCAAGCTGTTCGGCATCGGCTCCGAGGCCTACGTGGTCGGTTCGCACGAGTTCTATCTGGGCTATGCCATCGCGCGCCAGGTGCTGTTGACCCTGGACAGCGGCCATTTCCACCCCACCGAGACCATCGCCGACAAGATTTCGGCCGTGATGCCCGTCATCCCGGAGCTGCTGCTGCACGTCAGCCGCGGCGTGCGCTGGGACAGCGATCATGTGGTGCTGCTGAACGACGAGCTGGCGGCCATCATGCAGGAGCTGGCGCGCGGCGATTACCTGAGCCGCACCCACATCGGCCTGGACTATTTCGACGCCAGCATCAACCGGGTCGCGGCCTGGGCCATCGGCACGCGCAACGCCCTGCGCGCCCTCCTGCTGGCGCTGCTGGAGCCCATCGACCACCTGCGCGCCCTGGAAGTGGCCGGCGACTACACCGCCCGCCTGGCGCTGCTGGAGGAGCTCAAATCCATGCCCTTCGGCGCGGTCTGGGACTACCACTGCATGCAGCAAGGGGTTCCCGTGGGCCTGGCCGTGCTGGACGAGGTGAGGGCCTATGAGGCGCGCGCATTGGCGGGGAGAGGCTGACATGCCGGACAACATCACCCAACTGGAAAGCCAACTCAACGATTTTGACCCGGCCCTGCGCGCGGCTGCCTTGGCGGCGCTGATCGAGGCGGCGGGGCGGGGCGAGGTCGCGCTGGCCCCGCAGACCGATGTGGCCAACATGCACTGCCACACCTTTTTCTCCTTCAACGCCTATGGCTATTCGCCCAGCGGGCTGGCCTGGCTGGCGCGCAAGAAGGGCTATCGGCTGCTGGGCATCGTCGATTTCGACGTGCTGGACGCCGTCGATGAATTCCTGGAGGCCTGCGAGCTGGTGGGCGTGGCCGGCAGCGCGGGCATCGAGACGCGCGTCTTCATCCCTGAGTTCGCCACGCGCGAGATCAACTCGCCGGGCGAGCCAGGCATCGATTACCACATGGGCATCGGCTTTGCCGGCGGAGAGATTTCCCCCGAGGCCGCGGCCATCCTGCACGAGCTGCGGACGCGGGCGAGCCAGCGCAACCTGGAGATCGTGCGCCGGGTCAATGCCTACCTGGACCCGGTGACCGTGGACTACCAACGCGATGTGCTGCCGCTGACGCCGGCCGGCAACGCCACCGAACGGCATCTGGTGCTGGCCTACGTACACGCGGCCGAGCGCGCCATGCCCAATGTGACCGCGTTCTGGGCCGAAAAGCTGTCGCTGGAAGCGGCGCAGGTGGAGGCCTTGCTGGCTGAGCCGGCCAAGTTCCAGAACCTGGTGCGCACCAAGCTGATGAAGCGCGGCGGCGTGGGCTATGTTCAGCCCAGCCATGACGCTTTCCCGCGCGTCGAGGAATTTCACCGCCTGATCACCGCCTGCGGCGCGCTGCCCTGCGCGGCCTGGCTGGATGGCACGTCGGCCGGCGAGCAGGCCATCGAGGAGCTGCTGGGCCTGCTGATCGATCAGGGGGTCGTGGCGCTGAACATCATCCCCGACCGCAACTGGAACCTGGCCGACCCCGACGAGCGGCGGCGCAAGGTGCAGCATCTCTACGACGTGGTGCGGCTGGCCGGCGAGCTGGATCTGCCGCTGAACGTGGGCACCGAGATGAACAGCCCCGGCAACAAGCTGATGGACGACTTCGACGCGCCGGAGCTGGCGCCGGTGCGCCAGGCCTTCCTGGACGGCGCGCATTTCATCTATGGCCACACGGCCATGCAGCGCGCCAACGGCCTGGGCTATCAAAGCCGGTGGGCGCAGGCCCATCTGCCCAGCCGCGGCCAGCGCAACGCTTTCTACACGCAGATCGGCTATCTCGTCCCGCCTGGCCGGGCCGGCATCGCCCTGCTGCGGGAGCTGGACAGCAACGCCGATCCGGACGAAGTTCGCAGGAAAATAACAAGCAAGTGAATAAGCAGAAGGACATTGCCATGACTGACAAACTGACCGATTTCCGCCGCGCCGCTGCGCCGCTGCCGGAGCGCAACCGTCTCTGGCCGCTCTACGGCGCCGGCTTCGACAACCTGGGGCTGGGCGATCAGACCATCGACGCGCCCATGCCCAGCTACGGCCCTGATGAGCTGCTGGTGCGCCATGACGCCTGCGGGCTCTGCTTCTCCGACATCAAAGTGATCTCCCTGGGCGAGCAGCACCCGCGCATCTACCGCGACATGCGCGCCAACCCCATCACCCTGGGCCACGAGATCGCCATGACCGTGGTCGGCGTGGGTCAGAACCTGGCCGGCCAATACCAGGTGGGCGACCGCTTCACCATCCAGGCCGACGTCTTCGTGGACGGCGTGGGCTACGCCTATGGCTACGAGATCCAGGGCGGCCTCTCGCTCTACAACGTCATCGACCAGCGGGTGCTCAACGGCGATGGCGGCAACTACCTGATCCCGGTCCAGCCCAGCACCGGCTACGTGGAAAGCGCGCTGACCGAGCCGTGGGCCTGCGTCACCGCGGCCTACGAGCTGACCTACCGCACCACCATCAAGGCGGGCGGCACGACCTGGATCATCGGCGCGGGCGACGGGGCTGACAGCACGCCGGAGGACTACACCATCAGCGCCGGCCTGGACCGCCGGGGCCATCCGACGCGGCTGCTGCTGAGCAACCTGCCCGCGGCCTTCGCCGCCTGGCTGCGCCAGCAGGCGGAGGATCTGGGCATCCACGTGATCGACGTGGAGGACCTGGCCCACCCGCCCGTGACGCCGGTGGACGACATCGTGCTGCTGCACCCCGACCCCGACCTGATCGAGCTGGTCAGCCCGCATCTGGCCGACTTCGGCGTGGTTGCGCTGATGGGGCAGGGGCCGCTCAGCCGTCTGGTCAACGTGGACATCGGCCGCGTGCACTACAACCGCTGGGTCTATGTGGGTACCACCAGCCACGACGTGGCCCGCGCCTACGCCGAGCTGCCGGTGCGTTCGGCGCTGAAGCCGGGCGGCCGGGCGCTGTTCGTCGGCGCGGGCGGGCCCATGGGGCGCATGCACGTGCAGCGGGCCATCGAGGTGGCCGGCGCGCCGGCGCTGATGGTCTGCAGCGACGTCAGCGACCTGCGCCTGAACGACCTGCGCGAATCCTATCAAGCTGAGGCCGAGGCCAAGGGCATCGAGTTCATCTGCCTCAACCCCATGGACAAGGCGGCCTATGCGGCCGGCATGGCGCGCTTCCAAGGGACAGGTTTCGACGACATCATCGTCCTCGCGCCGGTGCCCGCGGTGATCGCCGATGCGGCCCGCTGGCTGGCCCCGCGCGGGGTGATGAACGTCTTCGCCGGTGTGGCGAGGGGCGTCACCACCCAGCTCGATCTGAGCGATGTCTACCTGAAGCAGGTGCGCGTCATCGGCCACTCCGCCTCGACCATCGACGATCTGCGTCTGATGCTGCACCAGGCCGAGAGCGGCGAGCTGTCGCCCAACCGTTCGCTGGCCGCGGTCGGCTCCCTCAGCGCGGCCAAGGATGGCCTGGTCGCGGTGCGGGACACCGTTTTCCCCGGCAAGGTCGTCATTTTCCCGCAGATCAAGGAGCTGCCGCTGACCGCGCTGCCCGATCTGGCCGAGACCCTGCCCAGCGTCTACGCCCTGCTCAAGGATGGCCGCGAGTGGACGGTGGAGGCTGAGGCGGAGTTTTTGCGGCAGATGTTGCCGTAGATTGGCGTAAGAGGAGAGAAGTGTCATGGCAAGAATACTTGAAAACAAAATCGCCCTTGTCACCGGCGGCGCGCAGGGGCTGGGCGCGGCGATCTGCCAGCGGCTGGCGGCCGAGGGCGCACACGTGGTGGTGGCCGACCTGAACGGCGACGGCGCGCAGCAGGTGGCAGAGGGCATCGTCGCGCAGGGCGACCGGCGCAGCCTGGCGGTCAAGGTCAACATCAGCGACGAGGCCGACGTGGCCGCGGCCGTGCAGCGCACGGTGGCCGAGTTCGGCCGGCTGGACATCGCCATCTCCAACGCCGGCATCCTCATCGCCGAGGCGGTGGACGAGTTCCCGGTGGAGAAATGGCGTGCGGTGATCGATGTCAACCTGACCGGCTATTTCCTGCTGGCCAAGCACGCGGCGCAGGTGATGAAGGCGCAGCGCAGCGGCGTGATCCTCCAGATCAACTCCAAGTCGGGCAAGAAGGGCAGTTTCAAGAACGCGGCCTATGCAGCCAGCAAGTTCGGCGGCATCGGCCTGACCCAGAGCATCGCGCTGGAGCTGGCCGAGTACGGCGTGCGCTGCAACGCGATCTGTCCGGGCAACCTGCTGGACTCCCCGCTGTGGGTCAACTCGCTCTACAGCCAATATGCCAAGAAATGGGGCATCAGCGAGGCCGAGGTGCGGCAACGCTACATCGACCAGGTGCCCATGAAGCGCGGCTGCACCTATGACGACGTGACCAACGTGCTGGTCTTCCTGGCCTCAGATCAGGCCAGCTACATGACCGGGCAGGCGGTCAACGTGACCGGCGGACAGCAGATGGACTGAGGCGCGGCGCTATCCGCCGGCCTCCCCTTTGCGCAACACGCGCTCGTCCCCCACGCGGCGGGTGATCCGGCGGGCGTCCAGGTGCTCCATCAGCGCCAACGCGTATTTGCGGCTGGTGTTGAACAGATCGCGCACCTGGGCGACGGTGATGCTCCCCTCGCGGTGCAGGTGATCGGTGATCTGCTGCACCATGACCTCGTAGGCGCGGCTCTCGAAGAGCACATCGTCGCTGACCCGCGTCAGCCGTCCGCTCTCCAGCAGCCACTGCGACAGCTCATCCCCCACGGCCGCGGCCACATCGGCCGCGCCGGGCGGGGTGTAGGGCTGGGCGCGGAACTGGGCCAGCAGGCGATCCACCGCGACCTGCTGTTGGGGCGACGGCTGGGCGGCGTGGCTGCTCAGCCGCACCATCGCGCCCTCGTCCACGATGCGTCCCTCCTGCACGGCCTGGCTCAGCAGGTCGTTGAACTGGCGCAGCGACCAGTTTTGACGCTTGCCCTGCCAGCGGTTCTTCAGTTCCTCCCGTCCCATGCCTATGCGCAGGGGGAATTGGCGATGATAGCCGGCCAGCAGCGCCTCCAGCCGGCTGGCCAGCTCGCCCCAGCCCTCGGCCGAGATCACGGTCTGCAAGGCGGCCACGCGCTGGCGGTCGCCGCTGGCGGCGGCGTCCCAGTCGCGGTCCAGCGCCAGAAGCTGGCCAGCCGCCAGCAGCTCAGCGAAGGCCTGCAGCGCCGAGGCGCGGTCGAGACTGCTGGCCGCGGCGGCCGCGGCATAGGCAACCGGCTCCTGGCGCTGCACCGCTTGCAGCAGGATCTCGCCAGGATCGCCCCCTTGCAGCGCCTCCAGCATGGTCAAGACCTCGGGGCGAAAACGCCGCCAGCGCCGGCCGGGGTAGGGATTGATCACCACGCCGCCCCCCAGGGTGCGACTGGGCGAGGCCTGGCGCAGGATGAAACGGTCGCCGCGCTGCACGGCCACCGGCGTCTCCAGGCGCAGTTGCACCCAGCCCTCCTGGCCGGCCTCCAGCGCCTCGGCGTCCAGCAAACGGGTGCGGGCTGACGCTTCAGCCGCGCCGCAGAAGAAATCCACCGGCTGATTGTGCACCAGCGGCTTGCCCAGGCCGCGCCCGACTATGCGCAGATGCACATCGATCAGCGTCGTGGGGGGCAGGCTGCCGGGCAGGGCCACCACGTTGCCGCGGGGCGCCTCCTCCTTGCTGACGCCGCTCAGGTTGACGGCGACCCGACTGCCGGGGGTAGCCCGCTCCAGCTTCTGCTTGTGGCTTTGCAGGCCGCGCACCCGCGCTCGCAGGCCGGCCGGGACGATTTCGACCTCCTGCCCCAGCGCCAGCTCGCCGTCGCTCAGCGTGCCGGTCACTACCGTGCCGAAGCCGGCCACGGTGAAGGCCCGGTCCACCGGCAGGCGGGGCCGGCCGATGTTGCGCCGCTCCTGCGTGCGGCGCAGCGTCTGCTGGATGGCCTGCCGAAGCTGGTCGAGGCCCTGGCCGCTGCGCGCGGAGAGGGGAACGATGGGCGCGCCGGCCAGGGAGCTGCCCTCCAGCGCCTGGGCCACATCGGCCTGCACCAGCTCCAGCCAGTCGGGGTCGCCAGCCACCAGGTCGATCTTGGTCAGCGCCACCACGCCGTGACGCACCTGCAAGAGGTCGAGGATGGCCAGGTGTTCGCTGGTCTGCGGCATGACCCCTTCGTCGGCGGCGATGACCAGCAGCGCGGCGTCGATGCCCCCCACCCCCGCCAGCATGTTCTTGATGAAGTCGATGTGGCCGGGCACGTCGACGACGCCCACGGTCTCGCCATCGGGCAGGGTCAGCCAGGCAAAGCCCAGGTCGATGGTCATGGCGCGTGCTTTTTCCTCGGCCAGGCGGTCGGGGTCGATGCCGGTCAGCGCCTGCACCAGGGTTGATTTGCCGTGATCCACGTGGCCGGCCGTGCCGATGACTTTCACTTGTACACCACCTTGCCGCCGCGCAGGGCGTTGAGCAGCAGCTCCAGCAGGCCCAGGCCGGCGGCAAAGACCAGGTCGATCAGCAACACCAGGAGGAAGGTATAGGTCAGCATGCGCAGGCCGCTGGTCAGCGCGTCCACCAGGGCGGCGGGCAGGCTGGGCAGCCAGCCGAAGAGAATCATGACGCCGGCCACGATGGCCAGGTAGATCAACACCAGACGCCATGATTCGCGGTCGGACGGGCTGGGCATCATGGCGTTGCTGATGGCCACCAGAAGGTAGAGCCAGAGCCAGGCGTCATCGACCCGAAAGGCGGCGGCTAGTTGGCTGGCCAGATCGCCCCAGTCGCCGCGCTGCCAGGCCAGGCCGAGGCTGGCAGCGTCGAAGACCCAGGCGCCGATGGCCAGCAGCGCCAGGGTGCCGGCCAGGAAAGGGGCCAGCCCCACCAGGCTATCGCGCAGGGGGTCGGTGCGCTGGACCTCCACCGAGCCGAGCACCACCTGCTTGCCCTGCACCGAGGGGGTGAGGCGCAGGCGGCCGGTGGGCACCCCCAACAGCCGGGCCATCAGCCAATGGCTGAGCTCGTGCAGCAGAACGCCGGGCAGGAGCACGAACCAGAGCAGCGCCATGCCGGCGTTGCTGCTGTTGAAAAGCAGCACGCCGATCCCCTGGACGTGGCGCCCGATCCAGCGCTGGAGCCAGTAGAGCAGGATGACCAGCAGGGCAAAGGCGAGGAGGGAGGGGAGAAGGGACATGGATGATCGGCAACCGGTGACGGGCCTTTGATGACCGAATACGGATCACCGATTGCCGATCACCGGCGGGACTGGTACAAGTTGGCGCAAATAACTCTTCAGTTTACCTGCTCCCGGCGGATCCGTGATCCGCCGGGTGTGCGCCCACAACGCCGCCGGTTCACGGAACCGGCTTGAGCAGTGAGGCGCAAATAACTCTTCAATTTACCTGCTCCCGGCGGATCCGTGATCCGCCGGGTTTGCGCCCACAACGCCGCCGGTTCACGGAACCGGCTTGAGCAGTGAGGCGCAAATAACTCTTCAGTTTACCTGCTCCCGGCGGATCCGTGATCCGCCGGGTTTGC
>JAKQCW010000249.1 GCA_029558955.1 Chloroflexota bacterium | reverse complement strand
TTTTGAGCGCGAAGGCTTGTTCGGGCATCCTCCGGCGCGCCGAGCGCAGGGGCAAGGCGTTGCCGGAACTGTTAGCGGAAGCCCTCCAAGCCGCCGCAACGGTGGATCATCCCCTACCGCTGGACATTTCGTAAGTGCGCCCCTTGGGGCGCACCATCGCCGTGATGACCTGGACAACGATACCTACGTCGTCGAAGAACCGTTGTCCTTTGACTGGCAAACGGCCGGCAGCGAACGCACCTACATCCACGACCGGCCCGGCGCCACGCGCAGCCTGTCGGCGAGCAAGACACTGGCAGTCGCCTACGGCGGCAACAACACCAGCGGAGAAATAACCGTGGCGCCAGCGTTCAACGCTGGCGTCACGCAACGACAAGATTTCGCAAGCGAAGCGCTGATCTTCGAGCCGCGTTATGCCCGCAATGGGAGAGGAGCGCCAGACACCATCGCTCCGCCGCTAAAAGCGCAGAACGGCGGGACTGGCAAAGGCGACGGCGCGCCAGTTGTGGCCTACAACATCCAACACAACGACGGAGGGCAGCGCAGGCGCAAAGACCGGCCCGAAGGCGGTCTGTACGTCAACCCAACTGAAACAGCGTTGACCGTTGGCACAACCGACCTGACCGCGGTAGTGGGCGCGCTGCATAACGGTACACCCGGCAGAGACGCCAGCGACGCCGTGAACGGCCATATCGTTGCAGGCGTGCGCCGTCTCACGCCCACCGAATGTGAGCGCTTGCAAGGCTTCCCCGATGGCTGGACAGTCGGCCAGAGCGACTCCGCCCGCTATCGCCAGCTTGGTAACGCCGTGGCTGTGCCCGTAGCGCGTTGGATTGGCCAGCGCATTGTGGAGGCGTCTCATGCCTGAGAACCTCCGCATGGCCCTGTTCGTCGCCGGGATGCTCATTCTCGCACCCCTCGCCGCCTTGGCCGCCTTGCGCGCCGCCACCTGGGCGCTGGTCAACCTGCTGGCCCTGCTCACCATGCGCCGCGGCGTCAGGTACACCGGCTGGCGCTGGCGCGTCGTGCGCAGCTACGTCCTCGACCGGGACGGCCACCGCTGCCGCCAGTGCCGCCAGAGTTACCGCACGATGGATGTACACCACCGTACACCGCTCAGCCGACTGGGCAGCCACGCCACCCGCAACCTGGAAACCCTGTGCCGGTCTTGCCACAAGAGCCGGCATCCGCACATGAGGTGACATCGTGCCATCGCTACAACCATCCTTGTTTGACGGAGACCGCCTGACCCTGGACGACGCGATCCAGCTCAGCCTTGCCAGCCTGACTGCGTATGGCGAGCGTTATCGCCATTGGGCCGTGGCCTACTCAGGCGGCAAGGACAGCACGGCCACGCTGGCATTCGTCGCGTGGGCCGTGCATAACGGCTACGTCCCCCGGCCCCAGACCTTGACCGTGCTGTACGCCGACACTCGCATGGAGTTGCCGCCGCTGCACGCGGCCGCGTTGGGCATCCTGAGCAGCCTGAGTATCACCGGCACGCAACTGGTGACGCGCACGGTCTTACCGGCGATGGAAGACCGGTTCTTTGTATACATCTTGGGCCGGGGAGTGCCGCCGCCCAAGAACCGCTTTCGCTGGTGTACGCCACAGCTCAAGATAGAACCCATGCACGCCGCCCTGGGAGCCTGGCGCGATTTCGTGGGCGAGAAGTTCTTGATGCTCACCGGTGTGCGCCTGGGTGAAAGTGCCGCCCGTGACCAACGCATCGCGCTGTCGTGCTCCAAAGACAGCGGGGAGTGTGGTCAGGGTTGGTTCCAGACGGCCACGCCTGAAGCGATGGCCGATACGTTGGCCCCGCTGCTGCATTGGCGCCTGTGCCACGTCTTCGACTGGCTGTACTTGGACGAACGCCACGGCCTGGACACAGAAGCCATTGCAGCGATCTACGGGGAAGAAGACATCCGCACGGGCTGCGTTGGCTGCAACCTGGCGAGCCGCGACACAGCATTGGAACGCTTAATCCGGCACGAACGGTGGGAGCACCTGCGGCCGCTGTTGGAACTCAAGCCGCTGTACGCCGAACTGACCAAGGCCAAACACCGCAAGCGCAAGGTCGAACCGGAGCTACGCCAAGACGGCCAATGGAGCCGCAACGTACAGCGCCTTGGCCCGCTCACGATGGCTGCCAGAGCCTATGGCCTGGATCGCATTTTCGACATCCAGCAGCGCGCCGGCGTCGATCTGGTCAACCCCGAAGAAGAAACCGTCATACGCCAGATGTGGGCAGACAACATCTGGCCGCAGAAATGGAGCGACCAGGACGCGGACGGAACGCTGCCCCTGGACGCGATCCGGCTAACTTTAGGCGGCGAACTGGCCGTTCAACCAAGAATTGTGTAGGAGATGACGCCGTGCCCCATTGCCCCCATAACCCCTCTCAGTACGACCTGGACCCTGAAACCACCGACGTGTGGTGCTTCTACTGCGCCCCGCCGCGCAACATCTCCCGCGAGCAACGCGACGCCGAGCTAATCCGCCAACTCCGGGAAACCATCGCCCAACTGATGGACGAGGCTGCCGAGCGCCAGCGCCGGCTGGAGAATTCTCGATTGACAACCAACGTTGTCCGGCAATTCATGCGAGACGAAGCCGCCGAATGCCGCCGCCAACTCGAAGACGCCCGGCTGCGCATCCACGCCCAGCGCCTGATGATCCGCCGCCTGGAAGCCGTCAACGCCGACTTGCGCCAGCAAAACGCCCACCTGCTCGACCAACCGCTGGTGATCCTGAACGGCGATGCGTTCATCGGCCAACGGTCGGTCAGCCGGCCTTGCCCCAACTGATCATGTTTTCTGAATTTGGCCCGTGGTACGAAATCAAGGATGGCGACGCACGCGGCCGCGCCATGCTCAATCGCCACTACTCGGCCAATCATTACCGCGATGGGCGCATCGTAAGGTTGTTTGTTGGACCCGGCGAAAAGCAGGTTCTTATGACAGCCGATAGCCGGGCGCTTTTCGTCTGGCGCAAGTTCATCGACAAAAGCGGTCAGCAAGGCGTCAACTGCGCCGTGTTTCGCAACGAAGGGGATTATCTCAGCAGCGACCTCATTCTAGCCGCCGAAGAATTAGCTCATCTTCGATGGCCTGGCGAGCGCCTATACACCTACGTCAACGCGCGCAAGATCAAAAGCGCCAACCCTGGCTATTGCTTCAAGATGGCCGGCTGGCACACCTGCGGCCACAGCAAAACCCGCCATCTCGTTATCCTGGAGAAGTTGCCATGCCTGACACAACCCTGAACCTCTGGGGCGAAGAAGTCGCCATCCCCGCCGACCTGAAGCCCATGAGCGGGCTTTCCCCGGTCGAACAGATGCGCCGCATGTACGGCGAGCGCCCCACCTCCACCTGTGGATCGTGCCGCCACCTGATCCGCCAAGGCCGGGCGCGCGACTTTCTCAAATGCGAGAAGTTCGGCACTACTCACGGCCCCGGCACCGATTGGCGTTCCAAGTACCGCGCCTGTGGTCTATGGGAGGAGGCTGACCCGTGACCCTGCTTCTTGACGCTTACCTGGCCCTCAAGCCGCCCAACACCGCCCGCGCCTACCGCCCGGCCATCGCTGGCTGGTTGGCGTGGCTGGGCAAGGAGCCGGCGCGCGCCACCCAGCGAGACGCCGCCGCCTATGCCGCCCTGCTGACCAGCGCCTCCCGGCCGTCGACCGCCGCCGCCCGGCTGTCAGCCTGCAAGTCCTTCCACCGCTGGCTGGTGCAGCAGGGCCTGGCGCGCGCCAATCCCTTCGACGATGCGCCCCGCCCCACCGTCCCGCGCTGCGCCGCCAGCCGGGTGCTCAGCGCCTCCGAGGTGCGCCGGCTGAACAGCTACCTGGACGGCCCCACCTGGCTGTTTGCCGACGACCTGCCCCCTGGCCGGCTGCGTGACCGCGCCCTGGTCGGTTTCCTGCTGGCCACGGGCCGGACGCCCTCGGAGATCGTCGGCTTGCTTCGGCGAGCCGCCGGAATACATCGCCGAGGTCTCAGGACGCTATAAGATGCTGTTGGTCGGGCCTGCGCCCGACCCGGAAGGTGAATTATGATGCGAACGTTTGTTTTTCTCTCGTTGTTTGCTGCCACGCTGGGCT
>JAKQCW010000245.1 GCA_029558955.1 Chloroflexota bacterium | reverse complement strand
CGTGGCCAACGTGGCCGAGTCGTCAGCCGGCATCCTCTACTGCGAGCTGACCGACAAGAGCGATCTCTACCTGGCGCTGACCATTCCCTCGCTGATCGTGGCCACCTACGGCGGCGGCACCAGCCTGGCCACCCAGCGCGAATGCCTGGAGCTGCTGGGCTGCTATGGCCGCGGCACCGTCAACAAGTTCGCCGAGATCGTGGCCGCGGTGGCGCTGGCTGGCGAGATCAGCCTGGCCTCGGCCATCTCGTCGTCGGACTGGGTTTCCAGCCACGAGCGCTACGGACGCAACCGCTGAGACAGGCATAGCGGCGGCCTACTCAATCCACGGGCTCGCACCGGCTGGCTGAGCAGCAACATTTTTCTGGAGACAAACTATGAGCAAAGACACCCCGCGCAGGTCGTAGCGGCCTTCTTCGATTTCGAGGATGGCGCTAAGTTTTCACTGGAGATGTTGGAAGATGGCGGTCTGAAGAAGGCCCTTGGCGACAAGGCATTGCTGTCGATGGACTACCACGGCAAGGTCTCGATCAAGGAGTTCGGCGACATGGGCGGCGGCAAGGGCGCGGCGATCGGCGGCGCGCTGGGCTTGCTGCTGCCCGGCATCGGCACGGTCGTCGGCGTGGCCGGCGGCGCGCTGATCGGCGGCCTGGCGGCCAAGCTCCATGACGCCGGCTTTCCCAACGATCAGCTCAAGGCCCTGGGCGATCAACTCAAACCCAACTCCTCGCTGTTGTTTGCCGTGGTCGACAGCGACCAGGTGGAAGTGGTGGCCGGCAAGCTGCGCTCAGCCAACGGCCATGTGATCACCGAAGGGCTTTCGCAGGACGCTATCGACCAACTGGCGATGAGCGATTTCGCCACCGACAGCGCGACGCGTTCGGCTGTGGTTGCGGCCCTGGCAGATGCGGCCGAGCCCGCCGCGCCTTCGACAGCAGAGCCAGAGCCCGCCCCGGCTGACCAGGGCCCAGCCCCGACAGGAGAGGATGCCACAGGCTGATGCAGTGTGCATTCGGATCCTGGCCCAGCGTCGTTTCAGCAGTTGGGCGAGGGTTTCCAGCGGCTGACGCGCCAGCCGGCGAAACTCTCAGCCGTGGCACAGGCGTTTGGCGGATTTGCCGACGCGTCATATGATTTGGGCGCGGAAGCCAATTCACTCGAATCAATCGACAGGAGACAAGCCCATGAGTACCAACTATACGGTAGTGATCAAGTATCAGACGCCAGACCGAGCGGCCGAGGTGCGCGGGACGATCAAGGATCTGTCCAACCAGGGTCTGGTCAAGCTCGACGACGCGGCCATGGTCAGCCGCGGCGAGGATGGCAAGCTGGATATTCACAATGAGCTGGATCGGGGCGTCAAATGGGGCGCGCTGATCGGCGGCGGCGTCGGCCTTTTGCTGGCAGGGATCCTCTTCCCCGTGGCAGGTTTGGTCGTCGGCGCAGCGGCCGGCGCGGCCATCGGCGCGACGACCGACATGGGGATCTCCAAGGACTACGTCAAGGAGGTAGGCGAGGGCCTGCAGCCGGGCGAGTCGGCGCTGTTCATGATCATCCGCGAGGGCAACAGCGATGCTGTGCTGGCCGCCCTGCGTCAGCACCAGGGCCAGGTCTTGCAGACCACCCTGCCGCCGGGCATGGATGCCAACCTGCGCGCCGAGGTTGATCCCGAGTCCATGAGTCCGGCCGAGCGCGCCGCTGCCCAGAGCGCCGCCTACTGATAAGCCTGAACGATACCTGGCCAGGCGGCGGTTGAGCAGGCGTCCCCGCAGGGGGCGCAGCGCAACCGTCGTTTGGCCCGCCGCCGCAGCGCGGCAACCCTCCCTCCAACTCGTCCCATGCATCCCTCCGAGCTCGTCATCCGCAAGACCCCCTTTCTCTTTATCAAGCGACTGGGCGTGTTGATTCTCTGTTTTGCCCTGCTGCCCGCTTTCGTTGCCCTGGCGTTGGATCTGCGCGGCGATTACCAGGCGTCGGCCCTGGCCCGCATCGTGCCCGACTTTGCCCTGTTCATGGTGCTGCTGCTGGCGCTGGCAGAGTTTCTGCTGGTGGTCATCGCGTTCATCAGTTGGTATCTGCCGGTCTATGCGATCGATGAGCGGGGCATCATCATG
>JAKQCW010000240.1 GCA_029558955.1 Chloroflexota bacterium | reverse complement strand
CTCGGCCAGCGCGTGCAGGCTGATGTCGGTGTATCGGCGCACCCAATAGTCGGAGGTCTCCACCGTCTTGTCCGCGGAGAGGGAGAAGTTGAAGCTGTCCTGCACCTCGTCCCAGCGGCCCAGCGCCTCGGCCTTGTCTGGCGGATAGACCTGAGCCTGCGGGCCGAAGGGGCGGGGAAAGCCGCTGACCAGGAAGCCGTTGACCGGGAAGGGAGGGTAGGTCATGGGCACGCCGATGGAGGCCACGCGGCGGCCGCGCTGGCCGGCCAGCTCGATGAAGCTGCGGCCCACGTAGTCCTGACTGGTGGCGAACTCGTCGCGGTAGCCGCCGTACTGCCGCATGTCCATCTTGCGGAACTGATAGACGCCGTGCCGACCGGGGTTTTGGCCGGTCAGGAAGGTGATCCAGGCCGCGGCCGAGATGGGCGGCACGGTGGAGGCCAGGGGACCAGACGCGCCGGCGGCGACGAGGCGCGCCAGATTGGGCATACGGCCCGCCTCGATCAACGGACGGGCAATATCCCAGGTCGCGCCATCGAGCCCAAAGATGATCACGGGTGACGACAAGGGGGTGGTTGCATCCTGCATAGCTGCGCAATTGTACCACGCAGGCCACCAAGCGCCAAGATTGCGGCGGCTGTTGGTCGATAGCGGACGACTGACCCCCGGCCCGGCTGAAGCCTCGACTCCGTGGCGTGGGAGGTGCGTCGACCGGCTGAAGCCTCGACTCCGTGGCTGTGGGAATTGCTCAGCGCGGCGGGGGCCGCGTTGACAGCAGCGACCTCCCGGTGTAAGATGCTGTCCTGCGACGACGGACGCCGGGACTGCGCCGGACTTGCGCCGGACAGTCGCCATCATCCCGCGGAGATGCCAACCATGCCCCACAACCCCCATGAGTTCGTCGATCTGGCCTACAGCGAGGCGGGCAACGGTCCGCCGCTGATCCTGCTGCACGGGCTGGGCAGCAGCCAGAACGATTGGCTGATGCAGCAGGTGGCCCTGGTCCCGCGCTGCCGCACCATCGCCGCGGATCTGCGCGGCCATGGGAAGTCGCCCAAGCCGCCCGGCCCCTACCACATGCCGCTGCTGGCCGGCGATGTGGCGCGGCTGCTGACGCGGTGCGGCGCGCATCCGGCGCATGTGGTGGGGCTTTCGCTGGGCGGCGCGGTGGCGCAACAACTGGCGCTGGACTTTCCTCACCTGGTGCGCAGCCTGATTCTGGTCAACACCGCGGCGCGCTTCATCTCCCACGACTGGCGGCAGCGGCTGATGGGGCTGCGCCGCATGACCGGCGTCTACCTGGGGGACATGGACAGCATCGCACAGGCGGTGGCCGAGCGACTCTTTCCGCGGCCAGAACAGGCCGCCTGGCGACGCGAGACCGCGCAGCGCATCGCTGCCAACGATCTGAAGGCCTACCGTGCCGCGCTCTGGGCCATTGCCCGTTTCGATCTGCGCCCGCGGCTGGGGGAGATCCGCTGCCCGACGCTGGTGGTGGCCGGCGAGGAGGACAGCACCGTGCCGCTGGCCAGCAAGCGCCTGCTGGCTGAGCGCATCCCGGGCAGCCGGCTGGAGATCATCCCCCGCTCCGGCCACGCCACGCCCATCGACCAGCCGGAGGCGTTCAACCGGGCGATGTTGCAGTTCCTGGACAGGGTTTCGGAGAGCATCTGAGGCCAGTTCAGGGCAGGTGTCCACCCCAAACAACAAGGCCCTGGCTTACGCCAGGGCCTTGTTGTTTGCCACCGTTCAGGCAACCTGCTCAGTGGATGATATCCTCATCCAACAACATCATCAATTGATCCAGGGTGAACATCGGGAAGAACTCCAGCAGTTCCTCCAGCGGGTACCCTTGCACCATCAGCGCCAACACCAGGTCACGGGGCAATTGGTT
>JAKQCW010000231.1 GCA_029558955.1 Chloroflexota bacterium | reverse complement strand
GTCGATTCGCAATTGCTCTCGACGGCCTTCAGCGCGTTGACCGGCCAGTCGCTGGAAGAGTTCGCCAGCCGGCGCCTCTTTCCTGCACTGGGTATCGACGACTGGAACTGGCCCGCCGATGTCAATGGTGTTTCGCTGGGCGGCGCGGGGTTGGAGTTGACGCCGCGCGACATGGCCAAGCTCGGCTTCCTGTACCTCAACCGCGGTGTGTGGGACGGCCAGGAGCTGCTGCGGCCCGATTGGGTGCGGCTGAGTACCACGCCCCAAGGCAGCGGTGTCAACGCGTGGTCAGGGGCGACGATGCCCATCGAGTGGTATGGCATGCAGTGGTGGACCTGGAAGCCCGCGCTCTTCGGCGGGCAGCGCGCCATTGCCGCCCAAGGCTACGGCGGGCAGCATGTGATCATTCTGCCCGACCTGGACATGATCGTCGTGACCACCGGTGACCCAGTCGTTGCCCCCGATACGGCGGAGAGCCAGGTCAATGAGAGCTACGATCTGGTCAAGCACAGCATCTTGCCGGCGGTCATGGATCAGCCGGTGGCTGACCCATTCTGGGCTGTCGCCGATGCGTCCATTCCGCCAGCTCATGCGCTCTACACCGCTGATGCTAACGGTCGCAATCGACGTGTGCTGCTGGAGGACCCGGCGATCTCGTTTTGGGGTCCGGCGTGGTCGCCTAACGGCGCGCAGGTAGTCTTTTCCCGCGCCATCCCGGCCGCCGTGGCGCCGGGGAGCAGCGTCGCTGAGTTGTTCATCGCCGACAGCGACGGGGCAAACCTGCGCCAGCTCACGGCCAACGGCCGCAACAACTTTCTGCCAGTCTGGTCGCCCGATGGCCGCCAGATCGCCTATGTGTCCGGCGGCCGCGGCGGCCTTGACACACACGAGATCTACGTGGTCAACGCCGATGGCAGCGGCGATACCCGGCTGACCAACAACGATGCCGAGGAATATGGCGCGGCGTGGTCGCCCGACGGCCAGACCATTGCCTTCGGAACGAATCGCGAGGGTGAGTGGCGGATCTACACCATGCGGCCAGACGGCAGTGATCAGGTATCTCTCCTCACACCGGCGGAGGGCAACTCCCCTGCGTGGTCGTCCGACGGCAGCCGCATTGCGTTCATGTCGGTGCAAGACGGCAACGCTGACATCTTCGTGATGGACGCCGACGGTGGCAATCAACAGCTCCTGGTTGGCGGCGAGGCATGGGAGTACCTGCCGGTCTGGTCGCCTGATGGCAGCCGCATCGCCTTCGCCTCTACCCGCGATGGCGCTCCGGCCATCTACACGGCATCCTCAGACGGCAGCGATGTCAGGCGCGTCAGCGGCCGCGGCCTGACGGCGGATGTGGCCTCGTGGTCGCCGGACGGAGCGCGGCTGGTCTTCCACGGCGTGGCGGCGCGCTAGCGTTGCTGTGTGAGTAGCCTCAGGCCAAGCGCCCTGCTGACTGAACCGCCGCGCAAGCTCGAAGCAGACCGCTGAGGAGGCGGACCAATGAACATTCTCGTCTCTGCCCTCGGCGTACGCCGCGATGTGCAGCCGCTGGCCTGCCAACCGGACATTGAAGAGCTCAATGTGCGATCAGGGCCGGCGATTGATGTCATGCGTACCAATGTTGCGAAAGACGTAGACGGTCTCCCCAGTCTTGGGGCC
>JAKQCW010000215.1 GCA_029558955.1 Chloroflexota bacterium | reverse complement strand
TCCCCGTGGACGACCACCTCCGGGGTGGCGTCCATGTTGCCGCCGATGACCGGCAGGCCGTGGGCCATGGCTTCGAGAAAGACAAAGCCAAAGCCCTCGGCGCGGCTGGGCATGATGAAAAGCGACGCCTGGGCGTAGTGCCGGTGTAACTCAGCCTCTGAAACGACGCCGTGGAAACGCACCGCCGCGGCAACACCCAACTGTTTTGCCAGGGCCTGCAAGCCTGGCCGGGCATCGCCGTCGCCCACGATATCGTAGTGCAGGTCGGGAAAGCGGCGCAGCAGCTCCGGCATGGCGCGCAGGACCATATCATGCCCCTTGTACTGCTCGGCCAGGCTCATGCGGGCGACGGTGAGCAGGGAGGGCGGGCCGTTGCGCTGGGGCTTGGCGGGCGTCAGCGCGATCTGCGGGTCCCGGCAGTTGTGCAACACCCGCAGGCGGGAGGGATTCAGGGCATTGGCCTGGGCAGCTTGCGTCGCGGTGTAGCGGCTGATGGCGATGATGCCATCGGAGTGCTGCAAGGCCAGACGGCGGCTGCGGGAGAGGGGCGACCAGGCATCGATGCCGTAGACGAAGGTCGCCATGGGCGCGCGGACCAGGCGAGCCAGCGCCCAGCCCAGCGGCGCAAAATTGACGTGGCCGGTCACGATCAAACCGGGGCGGGCTTGGAGCGCGTGACGGACTGCCTGGCGGACGAAGGCCGGCCGCGAGCCGGCGCAGGGGGTGTAGGCGACGCCAGGCAACTGCGCGACGCTCTCTGTTGGGCTGCCAGCGCGGTCCATCAGCGCAACCACATGCACATCGATGCCCCCCTGCAACAGCGCGCGCAGCACCAGTCGGCAATAGCGCGCGATGCCCCCAGGGGGGCCGAACACGTCCGGGGCCAGAAAGAGCATTGACGACATAGATTGAATGGGAAGGCAGGCACTCGCAAACTTGGTAGTGGAAGTGAAACGCCCCAACTCAGGATCGGTTGTAGGATGGCAGCCCAAGAATATCGCGGTACACCTCTGTCACCTGATCTCCGTAGCTGTCCCAACCGCCCAAGCTTTGAACGCGTTTCATGGCCGCTTGTCCCATTTCCTGGCGTACGTCTGGATTCTCGTAGAGATAGACGATCCACTCTCGAATGGCTTCTGGCGAACGGATAGGCACGATGAAGCCCTCAACGCCATGGGTAAACAGGTCTTCTCCGCCAGAATTCACCGTGGAGATCACCGGTAGTCCACAGGCCATTGCCTGCGCTTGCACCATTGCCATCCCTTCTTCCAGTGAGGCAAGAATGAGGACTGAGGCTTGTGAATAATACTGATGTAACTCTCGCCTCGGCAAACTTCCCAAGTATTTGAAACAGCCGTCGTAGCGTTTGAAGAACGGTTCCGCCTCTTTGGTCATTGAACCGATCAGCCAGAACTCACAGTCTGGAATGCCAAGCCCACTTACCGCTTCCAACATGTACGGCAGGCCCTTCCGCAGACTCATTTGGCCAACATACAAGATGCGGAATACATCGTCGACCTTTGGGACGGGACGAAACATAGCCAGATCAACCCCGAGTGGCACGACTTTGACCTTATCCTGTGCAACGCCTTGTTGGACGAACGTGCGGGCTGCAAAGCTTGACGGAACAATGATACAATCAGCTCCTTCATACTCTTCAAGTTCACGCTCGATAATTCTGGAATCGACAGGGCGATAGGACATCCTCCAGATACGATGCTCTTCGTCCAGGATTGTGTTCTGGAAGGTAATATGCGTGGAGCCACGCTCGCATACAATTGCCGAGTTCCAGCGTTGCTTTGCCGCGCGTTGAGAAGCCACTCCACATGACGACCAATGATGAAAAACATCGCACTGATCCATTCGGTTTGCCACCCATCTATCGAATGAGGCAATCATTGCCCAGTTCAAATACTCCACAGGTGATGTTACTCGGGCCTTTTCCAAACCCTTCAGGACATACATGAGCCACGGCAACGAAGCAACTTTGCTCCGCTGAATGCCCGAGACCTTGCCCAAAGGATAGGCCGTATATAGCTTCTGCAGATGCCCGCGCAACTCCATTTGACGAGCTAAGTCAAAGGCGTGAAACTGGCCGGCGCTGCTGATCGATATCTTCATGAGAGACGTCTGGCGTGAGCTGGCGTGGGCTCGTGGCTCGCCAACACAGAATAAGGTACGAAAAACAAGTCAACGGGTCGCTTGACCATCTCATATCTTCTTTTCGGTCAAGCCATCGGATGTGTGGAATGGGTCCACGTTCTGGATCTGCAAATTGCCATCATATGTTTGGATAGTAGTTGATTGGATGTGTCTGTTATGTTACGATTGAAGTGCTTGCAGAACCGGAATGATTTGAGTTTCATAGTTCCAAGCTGACAGAACGCGTTCACGGCCTGCAGTGCCCATTGCTCGCCGTTTGGCGGGATTATCCCAGTACCATCGGAGCGTTGCAGCGATGCTTTGTGCATCGGCTGGATCACAGGCTAGGCCGTACCCAGGCTCGACGAATATCTCCTTCCATTCCGCCAAATCGCTTGCCAGGAGGGGAAGACCGCATGCCAGGTACCCAAACGGCTTATTGGATGGACCGACCATAGTCAGCTCGTTGAAATCGGAACCGCTGACGGGAAAGAGCGACAGTCCCACATGGCAGTTGGCAGCAATCTGGATCAGACTTTGTCTCTGTGGCACCGCGCCAACGTGTTCCACCCTGTCTGCGACACCAAGTTCAGCGGCATAACGCATCAATTGATCCACATAACCTTGAGCGCCCACGGTTTCGTAGCCGACGACACGCAGCCGCACGGCTGCTGGCAGCAGAGTCAAGGCTTCCACGACCGTCAGCGGCAGCCTGCTGGGCACAATCGATCCGTTGTAGAGCACCCACATCACATCGGCGTCCGGATTCGCCGGGCACACGTCGGCTTCACTCTTCCGGGGACAATTCCATACCACGGCAGGTGGGTGCAACGGGGTCAGCTCACGCGCAAACCGTTCAGCCCGCTGCTGGCTGGGGATAACACACAAGTCGGCTCGCTTCGCGAGGCGCGCCCGAGTCCACATTAACCAACGTATGAACATCGATGCTTCGGTGAAGGTGGGAGCGTCATGCTCATGGTAGATCACCCGCAGGCCGGGCCAGTAGATCAGGAACCATGCAACAGGGCAGGCAAACAGATCAGATGCATAGATCCAGGTTGGGCGCCAGCGCAAAACGTGACCGACGACCCAAACCATGTATGCGATATATGCGAATTTTTGGCGCCAGCCTCGATTCTGATAGGGTATGCGCCGCACCTCGATCCCAGGGTGGATGGGAAAACTCAGGCTGTCAGCACCAAACGCGCCGGTGCCAAGAAAGAGAACTTGCCAACCCAGGTCCGCCAGCAACTGCGAGCTGTGCTCCAACGGTGGGTAAGCGGCTGGGTTCGTGAACTGAACGTACAGAATGCGTCGCGTTTGCATTTCAACTCTTTGTCATCTATGCCGGGCAAGCATGGCAATGGCCGATTGCGGCGATGCCTGCAACACCAGGCGACAATGACGCGCGATGTCGTCGGGAGGAGTTGACAAGTTGGGGACGAGATAGATGGTTTCAGGCTTCATGACTGTTTGGATGACGTTTCAACTGGTCGAACAGGATTTTGGCAGGATCAAGAAGAAGCAGGATCGGCAACAGCAGAACGAACTGGAATTGACTTCACAAAAGTAGTTTCCTCACCTCGTGGTCTAGACAAGAGGGTCAGCCTCATCTGGAAAGGCGATTGCATCTGGATCGAGATTCAGTTTCACCTTAATTGTTGCTAGCCGCAACACCGTATTGATGGCTTTGAAGATTTCACGCCCCGATATTTTCGAAGCCCCTTGTTCACGGTCAACGAAAATGATAGGAGTCTCACCAATCAGGAAGCCCTTTCTTTGACATTCGAATATCATCTCAATCAAGAAGGAGTAGCCATTGGAAAAGATCTGGTCAAGATCAATGGTCAACAACACCTCACGGCGATAACAGCGGAAACCAGCGGTACAATCAGAGACATTCAAGCCCAGCAGGTGACGCGCAATGGCATTTGCTCCCAGACTCAACAGTCGTCGGTGTAGACCCCAGTTTTCAACTCCTCCACCGACCATGTAGCGGGAGCCAATAGTGATGTGATAATGGGCAGCCAGATTTATGAGATCTGGAATATAAGCGGGATTGTGTGAAAAGTCGGCATCCATGGTCAACAGGCGTTCAGCGCCCAGATCAAGTCCAAGTTTGAATCCAGCAATATAAGCTGAGCCGAGCCCTAACTTGCTCCCTCTGTGAATCGCGTATACTCCTTCGTATTCGGTTGCCAGTTGCTCAATGATATGGCCGGTCCCGTCAGGGGAGTTGTCATCGATAACGATTACATGAAGGTTTAGCGGCAAAGCTAGAATCCGCCTCACGAGAGCTGCGATATTATCTCGCTCATTATAGGTAGGAATTATTACGACGCCGTCCATGGTAGCTCCTTTCCTTTCACAAAACAACGCATGAGTCCTTGCTTCCTCGCCACGCGCTGAACATCCGCTCACTCATTTCCGGGATCGGTTATTGACTCACCCGAGAGCCGATAAATGACGACTACCTCGGCAAACGCCTATGCCTTACGGCTGGCATTTCTGAAACAGAATGGCGCCTTCTACTTCCCGAATTTCGCACCAATCCGGGCCTGGGCGCTCCATGGGCCAGACGACGGAGGCTATGGCGTCGTATCTTGGCAGCTCAACCCAGAGGAGTGTGACGCCGTTTTCAAGTTGGCTAAGATCCTCGATCGGGTGTGTTAGCACCCGAACATGCACATCCAGCAGATGAAACGAGTTCGTATAGATCTTGCCCTCCGGTAAACCTTCCTCAAGCAGGTCATAAGACATCGTCTGATAGCGAGGATCGTTGATGCCGTAAGTGTTGACAAGGCTTAGGTTGAGAACAGCCATGCAAACCGTCATTAGCGCATAAATGCCCCAGCGTTTCCAAGCAGTGGATGTTGGGCGAAAAGCAAAGAGGAGAACAATCAGGCTATAGCCCATGATCCGAACATCGGCGTCGAACGTGCTTACAATCTGTAAAGACCATATCAGTACGAAGATCAATGTGCCGAATATTAAGAAGAACCTCGCATGGGGAACTCGTCGCAGGCTTGCCAGACAGGCGAGGCCAACCGCCAACAGCAAGAAGAAGAGCACCGATACCCAAGGAACGAGGATTGAGCCGTACCAATTAGCTAGTAGTAAACGAGGCACAGACACGATAAACTGCACTACTTCGCCAGTGAAGCGGTTGAAGTCATTTCTGCCATGTGCTGCCATGACTGATCCGAGCGTAGAATAGTTATAGAGAAACAAACCCCCAATGGACGCAAGCCAGACGAAGCCGACAGCCACGAATTGCGTCCAATAGCGGCGGCTATGCCGCAATTCCTTCCCCGCAGTCAGCAGATCTGCCACCATGGCCGCAGGTGTAAAGACCACAGCGACCAGCTTAAATGGTATCAAGAGGCTCCACAGGAGGAAGCTTATGGTGGATCGGGTGCGGCCACCGCCGAGATAGATGTAGAGCGCTAACAAGAACACCGAATAAACTAGAATATCGGGTTTCGCCGAGCTTCCAATTTGGCGAAAGAAGCCAAAGCCAATAGCCAGCGCAGCGCTGATTGCAATCCGTCGATCCCAATCGCGAAAAACGGCGATCAGATAAAGCAGCGTGATCGCTCCGCCAAACGCCAGATAGTTGATCACCATCGACGCGACCAATGGTTGCGAAAATAGAGATAAGAGAAGTGAGTACCCAGGCGGCCACCATTGGTTAATCTTTGTGCCATCCAAGGTTACATAACCGTTTCCGCTTTGCAGCGAATAGGCTCCGACTATATAGGCATGTGCATCTGAATCTCTCACGCCGATGCGTGGAAGCAGGATCCACATGAGCCCTAATGAGAACACAGCGAGCAATAAGCCGCCAACCAGGGTTGCGCGGGATCTCAATACCTCTTTGGTGGTAAGGGTTGTGTCATGGACGATCATGGTTGTTGTTGTTGAAAATGAGTTGGAATGTGCTCATGTGGTCTTATCATTCGTTTGACATTCGGGATACGAGAACCGGTTGCGCATTGTGAGTCCTCTCGACAGGCTCCGCTATCTGTTCAGGCACTGTGCGCCAACCTGAAGTGAAGGGACGCACAAGGATGGCGCTGGCCAGAACCTGTTGAAAGATCGCCCCGAACATCACCGAGGCCGACGTGCCGATGCCGTTGAGCAGATAGACCCCGAGCGAAAGATAGATCGCCCGGCCGCCGTCGCTGTTTCTGCCGTTGAGCATGGCGCTCAGCATGCCCAGGACGGCCCCTTGCAGGACCATCACCAGCAGCACGCCCACGGCGCCGAAATTGGCGTAGGCCTCCGGCAGCAGGCCGATGCCGATGGAGGAACCGCTGCCCTCAACTTTGAGCCGATAGTCCACATCCATGCGGTCGTTGGCGCCGCCGGTGGCCGTCGGCTTGTCAGGCCAGATCGCGCGCGGGATCCAGGCCACGAGGAAGTAGGCGTAAGTGCTTCCCTGGTAGTAGGGAACCACCTGCGGCGTCATGGTGCGCACATAGGCGAACTTGTGAACCAGGTCGAAGCGGCTCAACGCGCCGAGCACCAGGTCCTCCCGGTCGCTGGCAAAGGTCGGCTGCAGCAGGTTGCCGGCGCTTTGGCTGGCCAGGTCCGACCACAGGCCGATGCGGTCGCCCAACGAGTAGTTGGCGCCGTCGAACCAAACCAGGCTGCGGAAGGTGAACTTGGCCGGATTGAGCACCACGTACAGGGCTGCCGCCGCCGCCAGCCAACGCCAGGGCAGCCGCCTGCGGGCCTGCCACCGCACCACGAAGACGCCCACCAGAGGGATGAAGGCGTTCTCGAGCATGCCGCTGCTCAGGCCGATCAGAAAGGCGAAAAGCAGCGCCGCATAGAGCACGACGCGTTGTTTCCGGGGCGCCCGCGGCTGCTCGAAGAGATGATACGCCAGGAGGATCAGGGCGATGTTGAACTGGCCGGCCAGCAGGCTTGTCAGCGCGCCCAGCGCTGCCGTTTGCAGTATTCCAACACCGGCCGCGTTCAGGAGCATGACTGCACCCCCCAGAAGAAAGCTGCCGTAGACGTAGGTCATCCGGCGCTGTTCGGTGAAGGGCAGATCCAGGCGCGGCAGGGCGGCAGCCAGGGGGCTGCGCAGGAAGAGATAATAGCCGGCGATGAAGGCCACCAGCCCGACCTGGGTCAGCGCCAGCGCCTGAGACAGCGCTTGCCAGGAGATGGGCACGAACTGGCTGAAGATGACTATGCCGTTGGCCTGCGTGAACAGCGGCATGCTGTACTGCGCGGCATAGGAGAGGACGATCAACTCGAAGATGGGCAGGCTTCGCCGGTCCCGCGTCGTCCATATCATCAGCGGCATGAGGCTGGTCGCAAAGATCAGCACCCCCAGGGCGTAGATGTCGAAGGGCAGCGGCTCAACCTGCCAGAAGGCGAAGATCAGGGCGTAGGCGAGCACAGCCGCGGCATAGATGGCAAGCGCGCGCGACGCTTGACGGGGCTGCCGCCGCGCCGGTCCCCAAACGGGTGCTGCGGTCGTGGAGCTTCCAGATGGCATCGTCATGGTCGGCCTCCTGAGGTTAACCCGGTCATCGCAGTCAACACCGGCGCCAACTGCCTGTCGTAGCGGAATTCCTGGTCGAAGGCGCTGGCCGCGTTGGCGCCCGTCTGCCGGGCGCGCGCCGGATCGTCCAGCAAGGCGTTCACGGCGACGGCCATGCTGCGGGGGGCGCGTTCATCGCTGGCCGGCAACATCATGCGCAGACGATCGGTATAGCGATGCGCGCCCTGCGTGATGTGCACATGCGCGGTCTGAGCCAGACGACTGCGTTCTTCGGGATTGGCCAGCAACCAATTGGTTTTGACCATGAGATCTTCTGGATCGTCGAAGTACACGACAGCGTCGCCGTCTGGGCCCAGCAAGGCGCGATGTTCAGGCGTATCCTCGGTCAACATGCAGCCGCCCATGGCCGGCGCTTCGAAGGTGCGCATGACGTGGCCATCGCGGTTGGCCCGGCGCACCAGACAGAGGGTGATCTTGGCGCCAGCCACGGCTTTTCGTAGGGTGGTGGGGTCAGCATGGCCTTTGAAGTGCGGACGCGTGCGCGCGTGGCGCTCCCAATAGCCTCCGTAGAGATGCACCGCCAGGCCGGCCTCCAGGAGGGCGACTATGTAGGGCATTCTGTCCTGGTCGGCGCCGCCGTAGAAGAGCACATCGCACTGGTAGCGGGCGCTTTCCTCCGGCGCAGCGCTCTCGGGATAGTGAATATGCGGCGCGTAGGCGAAAGGCAGGTAGTCAACCTGCCTGCAACCCAACTTCCGCAGGTCGTCCAGGTTGGCGCGGCGGGGCGAGTACACCTGATCGTAGTTGGGCAAGGCGTCGAGAAACCAGCCTGCGCGGTGGGCGGGATTCCAGGGATCGTCGGTCAGATAGTTGAGGCATGTCACGTTCAGCTCCCGCAGGCGTCTCAAGGTGTCAGCCGTCAGCGGGGCCATGCCGGTGGCCAGGAGCCAGGCCGGCCGCAGTGTCTGGCATTCGCTGAGAACCTGGCGGCTGAAGCTGTTGAGCCTGGGGGGGCGATGCCCCAGCACGCGCCAGTTCCACTGCACCACCGGCCAGGGCGCATCAAGCGCCAACCGCGTGTCGCACAGATGAACCGGAACCGAGATATCCTCGGCTGCCCGGCGAAAATGGGCGCCGATGTGGAAGACAGCGGGGTTGCCCACGATCAGCAGGGCGTCTGTGTTGGCAGTGTTCTCCTTGGCCGGGGTCATGCCGGCCCCCCTCGCCCATGCTGTGTGACATGCGCGTAGGCCTGAGCAATGCCCTCGGCCGCGCGGGCCACCGTGTATCCCGCCACCTGTTGCTGGCAGCGCGCCCGGCGGGCTTCGTCGTTGGGTGTGCTCATGGCGCGCAGCAGCGCGCGGGAGAGATCGTCGCTTTGATCACTGCGAAAAACCTCCCCGGTGATTCCTGTCTGGATCAGATCAGGGGCGCAGCCGACCGCGTCCGATACCACGCCGGGGATGCCGTGGTGCAAGGCCTCGTTGACCACCAATCCCCAGGTTTCACCTTGGCGGCTTGGCAGCGTCAAGAGATCGGCGGCATGGTAGAAGCGGCTGAGCATCTGTTGGTTCTGAAAACCTGCGAAACGCACGGCTACCGCAGGCGGCTCAAGGGCCAGGGTTTCCAGAGCGGGGCGCATCTCGCCATCGCCCAGAAAGACCAGGACGGTTCTTTGGCGCAGGTCGGGCGGCAGTTGTTTGACAGCCAGGATGGCCAGGTCGGGGCCCTTGCGCGCCGAAAGCTTGCCACAGAAGAGTACGACCTGATGTTCGCTGTTCAGGTCCAGTTCTGCGCGCGTTGTGCTGTGAAGCTGGGCGCGGGCGGCCTCCCCCAACTGGAAAGGAGCGGTGTTCACACAGTAGGGCGAGAAGTAGAGCCGCCCCTCCGGGCAGCCTAAGCGCCGGTAGTGCGCGTGGGAATGGCGGCCGATATAGAGCAACGCCGCACAACGCGCGTACAGCCGTCGCAGCGCCTGATCACGCAGCACTCTCTTGAGCCGGCCGCGTGAGTGGGCATGGTCGGTCGTCTCGGCGCGGAAGAGCACAGGAACTCGCAGCCGTTGGGCGTACCAGAAAGCTGCACGGTACAAGGGCAGCGAATAGCCGATCAGCAGCAGGGCGTCAGGTGAGGCTTGACGCAAGGCCTGAGCCAGGCCTTGGGCTGTCACCGCCTCCACCGAACGCGCCCCGCCGCTGGCCACTTGCGAGAGGAATACGCTGCTATAGCCGGAGAGCAGGTCGGTGTCCCAGGCAAACTCGACGCCAAACTCACGATCGTGATACCCTGCAACGCTGAAATCTGAGCCGTAGATCGCCGTTACGGGAATGCCAAAGTCAGTTTGCAGCGCGCGGTAGACGGGTGCGTGGTATTGGATGGGGTGCGACGAAACGATTGCGAGCGTCATGCGCCCAGTATCTCCCTGGCGGAGTCGCGCTTCTCCGCCGGCCATAGCAGCAATGTACCCCACACCCCCTCTTTGTGCGGATGCGTCTGATCCGCATCGGTGACTTCGCCAGACAGCAGCAATGGGATGCGCCAACTCTTTGAGCATGTGAGCAACTGCCAGTAGATCGAGATAGCCTGATAGCGGCGCGGCCGAGTAACGTGTGGAGCAAAGCACGCGACACACGTTTGAATAGGGGCCGCTCTAATACGCAGTTGTCGTGTACTGCGCACCGCTGGGGCCGTGCTCAGGCATTCATGGATATCATATTCAGTCATAGGCATGTTCCAGACGATGCGCACTTCAAGTTCCTGGTCGACGCACCCGCGTGTGCTGAAAGCTGTACCGGCAAGGAGTACTGAGAATCATCCACTGTCGCGCGCCGATTCGGCCGAGATTGATCTCGACTTGGATAAAGAATTCTTCTGCGCCTCAACGCTTGGCCGTGGACTCCATGCAGATCGCCTGGATGTTCTGTTTGAGCAGCGCCGGCCAATCGGCGGCAGGGCCCCGTACCCCGCCTTCAAAATACTGTTGATTCACGTTCGTGGGCCGCAAGGGCGCATGAATGTGATCGGGGTGAAGCAGCACAGGCGCATCGGCCAAAAAGCCGGCCCAATAGCCAAAGGTGCTGCCGGCTGAACAGACAATCAATTGGCTTTGCGCCATAAGGAGCAAGTCGACGATGTCGGGATTGCGCGCCACTCGCTGCACACCGGGAATGGCCAGAAGTGGCGCCAACTCCTCATCCTTACCGTCCGAGAAAATAGTGACCGGTAACTCTTTGCCCGCCACTGACCGTATGCCCTCAATCAGATCGATGAAGTAGGCGAGAGGGGTGCGAACAAGACCTACTGAAGCGAAGTCCTCGGCCACCTGAAGATGGCGAAAATCGCCCATGCGCACGTGCACGGCGATACAGGGAGAAGACAGGTCTGTTAGTTGACGCTGCGTCTTCTCTAGACGTCATCACCCAAAGGCGCTCTCGGATCAGGTGACGATACGATTTCAAGCCAACGAAATAATCCGCCCAGTGGGGGATTTGAGAAAGAACGTAGGCAGTGCGATCTGCCACCCGTGTAAGCTGCTCAAGCGGCGGCTCCTCGACATGGACCAGACGCCTTAGTCTCAAGCTTTGCCAGGGCTTTAGGACATTCCTCGTATCGAAATAACCCCAATACAGCCGCGTATGGCGTTCACCGCGCAGGAACGGGCCGAGCTTGGGTTGGGTCCAACTGGAAGTGCGCAGTGGCAAGTCATTGAGGTGAGCAAAAACCAGGGCACGCGCCCAAACGAAGAGCATGTTCCCTAGACCGGCGCGTGGCAGGTTAGCGTATACAAACGAGCGGGAGTTATTTGCAGACATCTACTGGTGTAGCCTACATGTCAGGTTTGCGAAACACCGGTCTTCTTGAACTCGAAGATGCCGCAACCATACCACAATCCTAGGTTGTTTGCGATTGCTTCGGGCGTCAAGGTGGTGTTTTCAATTAGGTCGCCCTTGTCATCCACATATGAAAACGAGCAGAGCTCAAACAGATCCGAAGTCATTGCTAATATGGTTTTGACTGCGAAGATACGTTGACTGTTGAAATCAATGCGTTGGGTTCCGATTGGTACGGACAAATAGAGAATACCTCCCGAGCAAAGCATGTGATGCATAGCACGGATACCGGAGCGATAGCCTACGATATCGATAGGATCGCCATAGCGACCCAATCCGAAGTGCTCGAGTGCATGAAGACAGGAAAGCGAATCGCAGTAGTCAGCATGCTCCGGCGTCACTTTCATCATATCCGCCTGAACAAAATGAATGTTTCGCACGTTGCTTTGTTGAGGGCGAATATCCACGACTTCCACCTCGCGGAAAACCGCGACGTGGGCCACGAAACCATCGACTCTTGAGCCAATATCCACGTGCTTGCGAGGATTACGTTCGTAGATCTTGCGCGCTACCAGCAAATCCTGATGAAAATAGTGACCGGAGGCTTGACCGCTCCCAACGCGGTCTTCGCCCAAGCAAGGCGAGACAAAGTGAAGATACCAGGGGTTATCAAGACGAGCATTCTGACTCCTGATCGTGAAGTAATGGCCTAAGATGGTAGGTAGTGAGCGAGCAGAATGGTACAACTTGAGAATATCGATACCAAACGCTGCCAACCAATGATGGAGAGCGCGCATGGCGGCAAACTTCGTTCTTGATTTGGGAAGTTCACTCATTGATTCTACCTAAGGTATGCGCGCAAACAAAACCAGGTTTGAGTGGGTTGAGTAAGCGAAATGGGGTTGGACAAGAGGATATTGGGTGAACAATTGCTCAAATCAGTCGATTTTGGCGAAGGTATTGATTGCCTCAGCTCGTGGCCCAATTGCCAGGTCTGTCATCTTCCACGCTCTGATAGGCAACGATTTCACCATAGTCTTTGATGTCAGCTACGGGGTTGCCTTGGAGGTCATATGTGGCATAGCCAAAGCCAGTCAGGAGGCTCAAGAGGGTTTTACTGCTGAAACCAAAGGCTGACCAGGCGAAAGGGTGTACTTCAATGAAGATCGCGCGTGGAGCTCGTGTGGCATCTGAGAGCAGATGCCTTCCACCTCGCAGTACGGCTTCTTCGTAGCCCTCCACGTCGATCTTGAGAATGTCAAGCCGGCTATTGGCAAAGACCTCATCCAATGTTATGGTATCGATTGAACGCACGCCATCTTCTGAAGATGAATGAAGGACATGCGATTCACTGCCTCGGCCATCTACGAATCCTACGGTCTTGTTTTCTTCAGCCACCACTGTAGAAACCACCATGACGTTGTCCTCTAAGTGGTTGAGGTGCACATTGCGTCGTAGCCAGCCAACCGACTCGAGGTCTGGCTCAAACGCGTAGACATACCCTTGTGGACCAACTCGTTTGGCGATAGCGAGCGTGTACAACCCAAGGCATGCTCCGACGTCCGCAACCACATCGCCGGGGTGAAGCGCCGCCATGATGTGGGACCATACTTCGGGTTCATAGGTCTCAGACATCGAATACAGCCCAGGGTCTATCAGGATCCGATCGGTGCCATTGATGTGTCTCACCAAGCCATCAGAAGCAACTCGCGCGAGAATCTTCATATAGTACGGGCGTACCCCATTCCAAAGTCCATCAGCTCGCCTCAAGGCGTCCGAGTGGCGAACAGAAAATGCTAATCTTTCGAATGATCGTATGGGATTCATCTTTTGCCTCAGCTATGCCACTCGGTGCATCCAGTAGCTATAGGAGTCGAAATTATCCTCATAGCTCGTCTTGCCGCGAAACAGCAGATCATATTCCTCACGCAGAGTTGACTCGGCGTACTTCTGTCCCCAGAGCGACTCAAAGGCAGAGTTATAACACAGGAACCCTTGTAACATGTACTGCTCGTTCCAGAATCTTCGACTGCGCATCCATTCACGCGGGTACTCGAAGGGCAAGAAGATGTCATGGATATGCACCACTACACCCGGTTTCAAACGAGGCAACACTTCAAGATACAGATAGTTGACATCACCTCCCGTGCGTACAACATGGCTGGTGTCAATTGACAGGATGTCGTCAGCATCGAGTTGGGTCAGGAAACTAACATCTATGTCCTGAACTTCTGTTGTCATCACCCTGGTGAGCCCGGGGAATCCCTGGAGTAAGACTGAAGAGGGATAGGGATCGATTGCGATTAGTTGCGTGGGAAAACCAAGTTCTGCGTTGATTAACGCTGCGTTAGCCAACACCCGGGTAGTGAATCCGGCGCCAACATCAATGATGCGCCGGGGATGATAGTGCCGCACAATGCAATGCATCGCTGTCGCCGAGATATATCCAAAGTAGCTATTGCGCCTGAAGTACTCATGAGGCCGGGCGGTCGCCTGCACAGGGAATTGACACTCCTCCACATAAGGGGCGAAGACTTCACTCATGAAACGGCTTTGGTTCTCACGATCCAGATGGATTCCCGCCATGTCCGAAGCATGAGTCCAGATACCAGGTTTTTGATCAAGCTCTCGAATATCCGGGATTGGGCTATAAAAATGGATTGGTGTGACATGGAGCCCAAATCGGCGGCACACTCGAAATATCAAGAAAGAGAGCCAATTTCGCAAGATGCTCATCACAGTGTTCCCAATTGTCTTGATTTCACGGTTCTGTTCTCAAGAACCTAAGGCGGTGCAAGAATTTGGTGTAAACCCCACGTGCCTGCCGGCGCACAGCGCATCTCTCCTCTTCGGCAAGAAACATCTGCCATAGGATCAAGATCACGATGAGCGCAAGCGCAGCCGCCATCGACAGCTGAACAAGCGAAGGGTCATGGGTCGAAATCCACCAAGCAGCGACAACAGCTGCCAATGTTAGCGCAGACAGCGGCAACAAGGGAAGTAATGGAACCCGAAAGAGACGGCGCAGCCAACCGAGCTGAACGCCGATGTACAAGCCGTATGATATGAGCAGCGCGACGGCGTACCCCAGGCCAAGATAGCGGGGTACAAGCAATAGCCCCAGCAACCAGAACATCAGAGCCCAGACCAGATTGTTGGCCGTAGAGAGCCATTGGTGGTTCGTCGCGGCTAGTGTACGGTCGCTCGTTTCATTGATCGCTGTAAGAAGTACCATCGTCACCATGATGAACGTTATCGTTGCAGCAGGCACGTACTCCGGTCCATAGAGCTCATGCAGTATAGTTGGCGTTGCACCGAGAAAGAGCACAATAAATGGCAAACCAGCGAGCCACATTATCCGAAGCGTTGTCAAGACGTTGGCGCCGAACCCTTCTCGTTCGTTGCGCGTCCAGTCAGTTGCAAGAACTGGCATGATCACAGATGCCATTGATGCAGGTATGAAGCTGGCCAGCCCAACGATCCGGCTCGATGTCGTTAGGAGTCCAACCTGCAGCGCCCCACCAGGCTGGGAAGCCAACAAAGTGGTCATGAATGTTCTTACGGGGTTGGCAATGATCTGTCCAATTAAGGTTGGTAGGGCAAATCCAAGCAATGACCTGCTGTTGGCGAAGAATCCATGCAGCGACAGTCGCGCATGTAACCGATGCATGCCGCCTAGCGCAAACATCAAGAGTAACACCGACTCGGTGCCCACTAAGAAGAAGCGGGCGCCAAATGCGCCAGCCAATCCGTGAGCCTGTACAAGCAGGAACGAAACGGGCAGGCTGAGCAGACCTGTTATCAGATTCACGTAGACAAACAGCCGAAACAGCTGGATGCCCTCAAGCAATGCTGCGCCGATTTCCCGTGTGGTCATCACTACTAACAAACCGAATAGGAGAAATGAATGCTCAAAGACGAACTGCCGTGCTGAATCCAAGAGACTCGATGTCTCCGCTGTTGTTGATACAAATGACAGATGAAGACCACCCATGAGCGTAATTCCTACCCCTGTGCTCAACAAGAAACCCAAAACAAGAGCTGTCCCCGCATATGCGCCAATCATGTCTGATTGCCCTGCCAATGCCGTTGCTGCATAGCGCGTCGTCGCCATGCCCAATCCGGCTAACGAAAACATACCTGCGAGTGCCAGCCAGCTTTCGATCAAACCCAGCTCCCCCACTCGCTCCAGTCCCAGCAAACGAATGACAACCAAGGTGCTGAGAAATGTACCAATACGAGCCAGCACGCCAGCGACGATTACAAAGCTTGATCCTTGAAGAATGCGTCTACTTACTGTCATGCTTCGGGATCAGCCCCCAATTGGAGCTTCGGTACTGATTGTGTTGGCTGGGTAAAACAGTATGACTTCTTTGGCGCATGCTCTCGTTGCATCGCCTGAGTAGAACCATACCGCGACATGCTCAACATGCGTATCTGGTTTCCAAAAACCTTGTATCATGAACGCGTTGCCGGGAGAATACGTACCGTGGATATTGCTGTGCGGGTCGGCCGTGCTCGGATCTTCGAACCAATATCTTCCAAAACCAAGATGCGTTTTGCCCGTGAAGTAAACCGATCCACTTTGAATGTAACCGGGCTCCTGCGACACAGCTCGCGCGGGGAGGCTCTGAAGGCCAAATGCCCAGTTCAGTTTGCCACCGTTCACACATAACCATCGTTCTGAGCTGGCGCCACTGTCGTATTCGACTCCTTCGAATTTATCGGAATACAAGGGGACATGCCACCCAAACGGCCGCACCCCATCGGGCGCGGCGTCCCAGGCGAAGGAGCCGTTGGGCGCCTGGTTCAGCACGGCGCGGCGCAGGCGAACCACCGGGTCGCCCTCAGCCATCCCTTGCTGCACGTACAGATCGACCCACATGAAGGGCCCGGTGGCGATGTCCTCGGGACGATAGTCGAAGCCGATCAGCCGGCGCCCGTCGTCCAGATCGTAGGTGAACGGCGTCTTCGGCTGCGGCGGGCTGGTCAACGTCTCCTGCTCCTCGCTGCGCCGGTCGGCCGTGTAGAAGTCCAGCCAGGCGGTCACCTGGGCGTTCTCCGGGTCCTGCTCCTGCCACTGACGCAGCGCGTCCAGGCGCATCTGCTCGAAACGCTCCCGCTGCGCCAGCGCCTCTTCGGGCGGCAACACCACCAGGCCGCGCCGGTAGGCGTCGAAGGCTTCCAGGGTGCGGCCCTGCTGCGCCAGACACTCCATCAGCTCCAGCCCCAGGTAAGGCCCCTGCACGTCGTAGCTCTGGTCGGCCCGGCGGTACCATGCTGCCGCCTCGTCGCTCTCGCCGCGGAACATCAGCTCCTGCGCGGCCAGGTAGAAGATCGTGCCCCAGAAGCGCTGATGGCGCGCGGTGGGCTGGCCAGGGTAGAGCTGGGCCGCATCCAGCCAGCGCAGCTCCAGCGCAGCCGCATAGGCGCTGGCCAGCCTGGCCTCGGCGGCGTCCTGGCTCCCCGCCGCCTGGCGGAACTCGGCCAGCGCGCCGGCGTAGTCGCCCCGGTCGACCAGGCCGCGGGCAATGAAGCCTGCGGCCGCCAGGCTGGCAGCTTCCGGGTCGTCGGCGGTCCCAGGGCGGCACAGGCTGCGCCAGCCGGCATCCCAGGCCTGCTCGTCGATGCTGCCGCTGGCGGTGGAGTTGGTCAGCGCGGCCAGCGCCGTGACGCGCTCGCCGTTGGCCACAGCCAACGGCGTCAGCCGCAGCGCTGCCAGCAGCACGCCGATCAGCGTCAGCGCCAAGAGCAGCGACTTTGGTCGCAGCCGCTCCATGGTCAACCGACGGCCCCCGCCAGCGCCACCAGCGCCCAGGGACGCGACCAGTGTACACGTCCCTGGCGGTAGTCCTGATACACCGCCTGGGCCGCGCCGGGACGCAAAAGCCCGCTCCCATCCAGCGCGGCCAGCCGCGCCTCCACTTGCGCCTGCAAGGGGCCGCCCAGCCAACGGGCAAAGGGGAAGGTGAAGCCCTGCTTGTCGCGCCGCTCAGCCACCGCGGCCGGCAGCAGGCCATCCATGGCCTGGGCCAACAGCGGCTTGGGCCCGGTCGCGTGGTTGCGTTTGGCCGCGTCGGGCAGGCGCAGCGCCGCCTCGACCAGCGGCACATCCAACAGAGGCTCGCGCACCTCCAGCGAGTGGGCCATGCTCATCGCGTCGGTGTCGCGCAGCAACTGGTGGTGGGTGTAGGTGCGCAGCTCAGCCCGGCTGATCCAGGCCATGCTGGCCTGGGCGTCCGCGTCAGGCGGCTGGCCGGCGGCTGCCAACACATGCGCCACGGCGTCGAAGGTCCGGGTCGCCTCCTCCCAGACCTCTGGCGTCACCAACTGACGTACCTCGCTTGGCGCAAAGAGGCCGCGCCGCGTCAAATAGGCGCTGGGCAGCGAGGCCGGCCGCTCCAACGCGTCCGCCAAACGCGTCCATTGCTGGCGGTTGGGCAGGAGCCCGATGGCCGCCCGTGTCGCCCGGCTTCCGCCCGGCACGGCCTGGGCCAAATGCAGGGCGCGCTGCACCTGAAAGGCCTGCACGAAGGTGTTGGGGTAGCCGCCGAACAGCTCGTCGCCTCCCAGGCCGGAAAGGGCCACGGTCAGGCCGGCCTGGCGCGCAGTCTGCGATACGAACCAGGTGTTGACGCCATCCACCGAGGGCTGGTCCAGGCTGGCCAGCACCGCGTCCAGCTCGGCCAACACGTCCTGGGCGGTGATCACCCGTTCGAAATGTTCGGCGCCGGCCGCCTGGGCCACCGCCCGCGCGTAGGGAGCTTCGGAGTATTCGGCCTCCTCGAAAACCATGGAACAGGTGCGGATGGGGCCGTCGCTGGCCGCGCGCATCAGCATCACCACGCTGCTGGAGTCCAGCCCGCCGCTGAGGAACGCGCCCAGCGGCACATCGCTCACCAACCGCACCCGCACCGCGTCCAGCAGCCGTTCCCTGATCAGCGCGACCGCCTCGTCGTGGCTGCCGGCCGGGCTGATCTCCTCCGGCAAGCGCCAATAGGTGACGGCGCGCGGCGTCTGCGGGCGCTCCAGGTCGATCTCCAGCCAGGTGGCCGGCTCCAGGCTGCGCACCTGGCGGTAGATGGCCAGTGGGTTGGGCACGCTGCCCAGCAGCAGGTAGGCTGAGACGCTGGTCGGGCTGATCTCGGCGCTGACCAGGCCGGACGCCTGCAAGGCCTTCAGCTCCGAGGCGAAAAGCCAGCCGGCCTCAGTTTGAGCGTAGTAGAGCGGCTTGATGCCCATGGGGTCGCGGGCCAACAGCAGGCGGCCGCCGGCGCTGGGACGGAGGTCCAGCAGGGCCAAGGCGAACATGCCGCGCAGACGGGTCACGGCCTGCACGCCCCAGGCTGCGTAGCCGCGCAGGATCACCTCGGTGTCGCTGTGGGAATGGAACTGAAAGCCGAGCGTCTCCAGCTCACGGCGCAGCGCATCGGCGTTGTAGATCTCGCCGTTGTAGCTGATCCACACGGCGCCGTCGTCGCTGGCCATGGGCATGTGGCCGGCCGGCGACAGGTCGCGGATCGCCAGACGTCGGTTGGCCAGCCCGGCCCGGCCGTTGGGCGTCACGAACACGCCCTGGTCGTCAGGGCCGCGGTGGGCCATGGCTTGGGCCATCGACGCCAGGCGTTCGGGCAGATCAGGCAGCGAACCGCCTGGGTTGAGAGCTATGCCAGCGATGCCGCACATGATGGGGTGTTCAAATACCACGCAATCGTCTGCCGCAGGCCATCCTCGAACCGCGTCTGGCTCTCGAAGCCGAACCGCTCCCGCGCCCGGCTGACGTCCAGCTTGCGCCGCGGCTGGCCGTTGGGCCTGGAGGTGTCCCAGACGATTTTGCCCTCGAAGCCGGTCAAGCGGGCGATGGTTTCGGTCAATTCCTTGATGCTGATCTCGAACGCGCTGCCGATGTTGATTGGGTCGCTTTGGTCATAGCGTTCGGCTGCCAGCAGGATGCCCTCGGCCGCGTCCTCCACGTAGAGGAATTCCCGCGTCGGCGAGCCGTCGCCCCAGGCCACAATCTCCTGATCGCCGCGCGCCTGGGCTTCCAGGCACTTGCGAATCAAGGCCGGGATCACGTGCGAGGTCTCCAGGTCGAAGTTGTCGCGCGGGCCGTAGAGGTTGACCGGCAGCAGGAAGATCGAGTTCCAGCCGTACTGCTGGCGGTAGGTCTGGCTCTGCACCAGCATCATCTTCTTGGCCAGACCGTAAGGGGCGTTGGTTTCCTCCGGGTAGCCGATCCACAGGTCGTCCTCGCGGAAGGGGGTGGGGGTGAACTTGGGGTAGGCGCAGACGGTGCCGATGGCGATGAACTTGTCTGCGCCGGCCGCCCAGGCCTCGTGCATCAGCGGCACCCCCATCATTAGGTTGTCGTAGAAGAACTCGGCTGGCCTGGCCCGGTTGGCGCCGATGCCGCCGACATGCGCGGCCAGGTGGATGACATAGTGTTGGCAGTTGGCAATTGGCGCTTGGACATTGGCCATGTCAGCGAAGAGGCGGCGGATGGCGGCGATGTCGCGCAGGTCGTAGTCCTGGCGGCGGGGGATGATCACCTCAGCCGCGCCGCGGGCGCGCAGCTTGTCCACGACGAACGAGCCGAGGAAGCCGCTGCCGCCGGTGACAACGACGCGCTTGTCGCGCCAAAAGGTGTTGCTGTCAGGCCAATTGGGGTTCATGCCTTGTCATAATCCAATTTACTGGTTTACTGGGAGGAGGTGAGGATGGTCTGTGGAGATGATACGAATGCCTGCATCCAGGATCACGTTGGCCTGTGGTTGCACATTGGATTCGGCGTCGGTGCTAAATCGACCGCCGCGGACTCTTGGTAGCGCGCCAAGCCAGGCTATCGTGCCGTCAAGTGCAGGCGATCGATCAAACGCTGCACGGTAATTACCTCGATATCCCGTGTGCGCAGATGGTCGATCAAGTCCAGATCACGGGTCATGTCCTCGTCTCGACTGACCACATAGATTGCGCGACCTTGGATTGCCGTTTCCAGGATCATGTCGTCCTCAGGATCGCGACAGAGTCTCAGGTCACCGGAAATTGGAACCAACTGAACAACGGCAGCAATTCCTGCCATGTAGGTCTCGACCTCGAGCTCCGTCGAGTGGCGTATCTTCATGATCCGAGGTCTCAGCAGGACTTCCTGCAACTCGTCCAGCAGCGGCAACGAGCTGGCAATCGAGAAGGTGCCGGCCTTGCCCGCCTGAATCAAACGCGCAGGAAAGCCTTCCGGGTTCAAAAAGGCTGAAACCCAGACATTGGTATCAATAACCACTACGACGGTCACGTCGCGCCTCTTTGACCTCAGCCTGTGCAGCGCTGATCTCTTGCTCGATCTGCTCGGCTGTAAGGTCGCTAGGTCGTCTGTGAATCTCTTGCAGCAACACTTCTAGCGATCTCCAGCCTGCCTGATGGCGCTGTGCTTCGTCGGCAGCTAGAGCGCGCCAGTGCTGGTATTCCTCGAAGGACACCATCACTGCCAGCGGCTGACCTTCCTGTTGCAGGATCAGAGGTTGCTGCAAGTCCGCCACCGCGGTTCCATAAGCAACAGCAGCTTCAGCGATAGAAAGTGTCTTGGCCATGGCCTGACTCCTCTGGGATAAGGGTTCGTCCTGCGAACGCCCGACGAAATCGGCTGCGGCGGCTAACCTACGATGATCCCGCACGCCACCAGCTCCGCCAAAATCGCTTCCACCGCATCCTCGGCGCTGACCAGGTCGCTTTCCACCACCAGCTCGGCCGCTTCAGGCTCCTCGTAGGGCGTGCTGATCAAGCCACAACGTTGCGGGTGTCCATCAGCGCCGCTGCGGTCTGGCTGGCCTGGCGCCAGTGATACACGCTGTGATCGGTGACGATGACCACGCAGTCGGCGGCGTGCAGCGCCTGCTCCAGATCCGCCTCATTGCGCAGGCCATGCCCGTTGTGGGCGAACTCGGCCACGTAGGGATCGTGGTAGCGTACGTCCGCGCCCTTCTGCCGCAGCAGATCGACTGTCCAGGGCCGGCGACTCGCGCACGCCGTCGATGTCCAAACCTCGCTTTAGTCTCAGGCTAGTTGCATCTCGTGCTCGACAGGCACAGGACTCAGTAGATACTCCAGCACTTCCGCCTGCATACGTTCGATCTCCAGCCGGTAGCCACTGGTTATGGATCCGAACTCCTCGGGTTGCGCTGTCTGGCGCAACTGAGCCAACCAGCGCTGGAATTGGTCGATCCGCTGTTTGGTTACGATTAACTCCTGATCATTGGTTATCATCGTGAAATCACCTCGACAATGCCGCGCTTTGATCCATCTCGTTTGATCTGCCAATAACTGACGAACTCATCGATCGTTTCTCCGATGAGCAGTCCGGGTCTTACCCAGAAGATGCTGGCTCCATAGCGAGCTTGTGCCGTGGCATGATCGAAAAGACCTTTGGCCTCGAGTGGGCAACTCTCCACCCTGAAATTATCTTCCATTACCAGGATGATGTCAACATCATTGGGCGCCGGCTTGTTGGTCACATAGCTGCCGAAGACAACCAAGCGATCCAGATAGCCAGTTCGCCTGGCTAACGCAAAGATATGCAGCAGTCGCTTGGTAACAAGCTGGCGCTGCTCCGAACCGGAACCAAAATGCTGGATGAACTCATCCAGCGTGGCTGGATAAACACCAGGGGGTAGGTCGCCGTATTCATTGGTGAGCGGCAGCAAGCTTTGTCACCCTTTCGCCATCACTCGCGTCAACTATCGAGCACCGCACACCAACAACAGCGACCGGCATGCGGGCGAGTGGCGGCCAGCAGATGGTCAACCTGTAACAATCCCGCGCGCCGCCAGCTCCGCCAGAATCGCTTCCACCGCATCCTCGGCGCTCACCAGGTCGCTTTCGACCACCAGCTCGGCCGCTTCAGGCTCTTCGTAGGGGGAGCTGACGCCGGTGAACTCCGGGATCTCGCCGGCCAGCGCCCGGGCGTAGAGCCCCTTGGGGTCGCGGCGTTTGGCCACCTCCAGGTCGCATTTTACATAAATTTCAAAGAAACGACCTTCGGGCAACAGGCTGCGGGCGAAGCGGCGGTCGGCGCGGAAGGGGGAGATGAAGGTACACAACACCAGATGGCCATGTTCGAAGGCCAGCTTGGCCACCTCGCCCACCCGGCGAATGTTCTCCTTGCGGTCGGCCGCGGAGAAGCCCAGGTCGCCGTTCAGGCCGTGGCGCACGTTGTCCCCGTCCAGATAGAAGGTCTCGCAGCCCGCAGCCCACAGCCGCCGCTCCAGCAGCCGGGCGATGGTCGATTTGCCCGAGCCTGACAGCCCGGTGAACCAGACCACGGCGGCCTGATGGCCGTGGCGCTGCTGGCGCTGCTCCTGGCTGATGGCGGTGCGCTCCCAGACCACGTTGCTGGATCTCACAGTTGCCAACTTTTCCGGCAAGTTGGCAACTGTGAGATCCGCCACCTCCTGGTCGGCCCGCCGGATCATGCCGGCCGCCACGGTGTTGTTGCTGTACGGGTCGATCAGGATGAAGTTGCCGGTGGCGCGGTTGATCTGATAGGAATCGAAGAAGAGGGGCTGGGTGGTCGTCAGCCGCGCGCGGCCGATCTCGTTCAGCCCCAGCGTTTGGGCCGGCTCGCGGTGCAGCGTGTCCACGTCGATGCGGTAGGTGAGCTGGTCCACATGGGCCCGCACCTGGCGCGTCGTGTGTTGCAGGATGTAGGGGGTGCGCGGGTCGAGCGGCTCCTCGCTCATCCAGCACAGGGTGCATTGCAAGGTCGAGCTGGCCTGCGGCAGGTTGCCGGCCCGCACGATCATGTCCCCGCGGCTGACGTCGATCTCATCCTCCAGTGTCAGCAGCACCGAGTCGCCCGCGGCTGCCTCGGCCAGCTCGCCGTCGTAGGCGACGATGCTGCGCACGCGGCTGGCGCGGCCCGAAGGGAGCACCACCACCTCCTCGCCGGGCCGGATGACGCCGGAAGCGATCTGGCCGGCGAAGCCGCGGAAGCCAGCGCTGGGCCGCACGGCCATCTGCACCGGGAAGCGGAAGTCCACCAGGTTGCGGCTGGCGCCCACGTTGACATGCTCCAGGTGATGCAGCAGCGAGGGGCCGTCGTACCAGGGCATGGCCGCGCTGCGCTGCACCACGTTGTCCCCCAGCAGCGCCGAGATGGGGATGAAGGTCAGGCTGGGCGCCGAGAGCTTGCTGGCAAAGGCGCTGTAGTCGGCCGCGATGCGCTGGAACACCCCTTCGTCGTAGCCCACCAGGTCCATCTTGTTGACCGCCACCAGCACGTGGGGGATCTGCAAGAGCGAGGCGATGAAGCCATGGCGCTTGGACTGCGTCACCACCCCCTTCTGTGCGTCGATCAGGATGATGGCCAGCTCGGCCGTGGATGCGCCGGTGACCATGTTGCGGGTGTACTGGATGTGGCCGGGCGTGTCGGCGATGATGAACTTGCGCCTGGGGGTGGCGAAGAAGCGGTAGGCCACGTCGATGGTGATGCGCTGCTCCCGCTCGGCCCGCAGGCCGTCGGTGTAGAGCGCCAGGTCGACGTAATCCTCCCCGCGCAGCCGGCTGGCCCGCTCCACCGCCTCCAGTTGATCCTCGAAGATGTTCTTGGTGTCCAGCAGCAGCCGGCCGATCAGCGTGCTCTTGCCATCGTCCACGCTGCCGGCCGTGGTGAAACGCAGCAGGTCCATGGAAAGGTAGGGGTCGGGGGTCATCTAGAAATAGCCTACCTTCTTGCGGTCTTCCATGGCCGCCTCGGAGCGTTTGTCGTCGGCCCGGCCGCCGCGTTCGGTGACGCGCGCCGCGGCCACTTCCTGGATGATCTCATCCAGCGTGCCGGCCGTGGACTCCACCGCGCCGGTGCAGGTCAGATCGCCGATGGTGCGGAAGCGGACGGTTCTGGTCTCCACCTGCTCATGGGGCAGGGGGGTGACGACATCCGACACTGCCAGCCACATGCCGTCGCGGCGCAGCACCGCGCGGCGGTGCGAAAAATAGAGGCTGGGGATGGGGATCTCTTTCAACCGGATGTACTGCCAGACATCCATTTCGGTCCAGTTGCTCAGCGGGAAGACGCGGAAGCCCTCGCCCAGATGTTTGCGGCCGTTGTAGAGCGACCAGAGCTCCGGGCGCTGGTTCTTGGGATCCCACTGGCCGAAGCGGTCGCGGTGGGAGAAGAAGCGTTCCTTGGCGCGCGCCTTCTCTTCATCGCGCCGGCCGCCGCCCAGCGCGGCCTCGAAGCGGTGCTCGGCCAGCGCGTCCAGCAGCGTCACCGTTTGCAGGGTGTTGCGGCTGGGATTGTGGCCCGGCTCCTCCTGGACGCGGCCGCGGTCGATGGATTGCTGCACCGAGGCCACGACGAGCTGGACCCCCAGGCGCTGCACCAGCCAGTCGCGGTAGTCCAGCGTTTCCTGGAAGTTGTGGCCGGTGTCGATGTGCATCAACGGGAAGGGAATCTTGCCCGGCCAGAAGGCGTACTGGGCAAGGTGCGCCATGACGATGGAGTCCTTGCCGCCGGAGAAGAGCATCACCGGCCGCTCGAACTGCGCGGCCGTCTCGCGCATGACGAAGATCGCCTCGGCTTCCAGTTGTTGAAGGTGGGTACGGAGATAAGAACTCATTTAAGCTGCAACTCGTTCCAGGACTGTCTCACCGGCCACCGTGCGGTGCGCGTAATATAGCGAAGCCTGAATATCATCTTCCTCGAGTTGAGGATAATCCTCAACAATCTCGTCAATGGCAGCACCGCGAGTTAATGTCTTGCGTTGGTGATGGGTCATTGACTTGTGGGGAGCATTTCTACACGTTGCGGATCACCCGGCCCTGGCCGCGCGTGCGACGGGGACGGCGGGTCGGCCCGCCGGCCGCCTCCAGATCCGTCACCGGCACCAGCGTCTCCTGCTCCTGGCCCAGGAACTCCAGCAGCACCCGCACCCGTTCGGCCGGTCGCATGGGGCCGACGAAGACCGCCTCCAGCCCGGCCAGCGGGCCGCCGGTCAGCCGCACCCGGTCCCCTTCCTTGAAGGGATGCTGGGGCAGGCCGCCCTGCGCCTCGATCTCGGCCAGCCGCGCCTGCAGGGCTGCGATCACCCGGTCGGGCACCGGCTTGGGCAGGCCGCCAAAGGCCACCAGCCGGATCACCCCCGGCGTGTTGTTGACCGTGCTGGCCTCGATCTGCGTCAGGTCCAGCTCGACGAAGAGGTAGCCTGGGAACAGGGGGGCGCTGCGCGTCCGGCCGCGGCTGCGCTGACGCACCTGAGGCAGCAGCACGTGGGCGGCCAGGCGCTGCTCCAGCAGGCCGGCGGCCAGCAGTTCCTGGTGGGCTTTGGTGTGAACGACGTACCAGAGTGGGCTCATAGCGTGCGGCATTCGGGAATGCGCCGCCCGCCCGGCGCGCTGGCGCCAGGCGTAGAACGGCTGGGATGGCTGCTGGTCGGAGCGAAGGCTGCGACGAACCAGCAGAGTGGATGGGCCGGGGGCAGGGCCAGAGAGAAGCAGCGTCCATGGGAAACTGCGTCACGTGGGCGGCTGAGACTGGCTACAGGGGAATCGAGGTATGAGGAGGACGAGGCCCCTGCGGCGCTGCCTCCTTAACAGCCCGCGCTGGCTGGCAATCGGTGTGGGCTTCCCGGCTTGAGCTAACTATAGCATCACAGCGGACGAAACGCCAAATCACCGCCATCCACGAAGTTGCCTGACGCCGTTTGACACATCGTCACTTTGCCGTACAATCTGGCCAGCATGGCAAAAATTCACGCATTCGCGGCATCCGTGTCGCCGTCGTCAGATCGTGCGCTCCGTGCCGGGCTGGCGCCGGGCGGTCAGCAGTGACGCTTGGCGGCGTGCAGCCCCCTGGGGCGGCGGCAATGGGCGCGAAGAAGCCGGGCTTTTTCGGCAAAGCCCGGCTTCTGGCAGGCAGAAGGCGCGGACCGGAGGGTCGTCTCCGATCCGCGCCTTTTCATGCTCCTCGGCCGGCGGGTGAAGCTGCCGGACTGCGGAGTCGAGGCTTTAATCGGGTCTGGCCAGGACGACGTGAACGCGTCGACCCGGCTGAAGCCTCGCCCCCGCGCCATTTTGGGAATTGCTGTTGTCCTGGCAGTGCTCTTGACCTTTGCGGAGGCATATGATATCATGCGCGCCTGACAATGGAGTAAGGAATCTTTGTTGTACACAGCAGAGACCGGGCTCCTCCGGCGCACAAGTTGTCGCGGCAGGCGCCGTGCTTGCTACCGGTTGAGAAATGGTGGGCAAGAGGGTTGGCCAACGGTTCGCAGCTCGCCAACCTTCTTTCAATAGATCAGAACGTTTGTTCGTAAGGAGGTCAGACACATGGATTCCGGCAAGACATCTATCCTCTGGCGGCTGATAGCGCTGATGCTGTTGGCGGCCCTGCTGTTGACGCCTGCGGCCGCCGCGGCCCAGGCTCAGAACCCCGTGCGCGGCGATGACGGCGGCGACGGGACGATCGTAACCATGGCGACCCTTCGGGACGTCAACGACCTTCCAGGGGCGAGCGGCCAGGTCGGTCCTGATCTGTTGGTAACCAGCTTCCTCGCGCCTTCGGCCACGGTGCCGCTCCGCCCCGGCATGGTAGAAACCTTTTGGTTTACCGCACAGCCTATCTGGACAGCCAGCGGAGAGCATGTCGACAGTTTCCTTCAGTTCGGCCCGCAGGACTGGCCCATCGACGCCATCTCCGCTGCGCCGGCGAACAACCGCGGCAACGGACTGGCCGTTGGTCAGTCGCATCAGGATCCCAACACCGGCGGCAACACCACCGACTATGCCCAGGCCTACTGGGGCTATGTAGCCACCGGGGGCAATCCGTTCAATTATGTCAATGGAGCGGGGATCACGCCGCCTACCCGCTCATGGTGGAGTTATTCGAACTGGGGCGTCTACACGGCTGCCGCCTCCGGGTTGCCAACTAATGAGGTTGAAGTGTGGACGGACTTCAGCGTGCCCGCCTCGTGGAGCGCTTACCTATGTCCAGGCGCCAACTTGGGGACGCCCGACGAATTCATCGGCATGTCAGGGGTCTCGACAGACCCAAATTACATGGAAACATGGCTGTACAGCTCTGACTGTAGTTCTCTTTCATGCCCGGTAGATGCGTATCAAATCCCGTTGCTCGCCTGCCGGCAGCCGGCGGTCTCGGTGACCAAAACCGGCACGGTCACCGGCGTCACCGGCAATCCGGGCGGGTCGGGCACGGTCACGGTCCAGTACTGCTTCGTGGTCACCAACGCCACCACCCCGGGTGCAGGCGTACACCTGGCCAGCCACCAGGTCACCGATGCCACCATCGGCTATAACAGCGGCGTCGTGACCTATGCCCTGGCGCCAGGCGCCAGCGCGCCAGCGCTCTGCACGAGCTACACCCACAGCGTCACCTGGCCCACGACCGGGAACGTCTGCGTGTATAACACGTCGGGCGCATCGGCCATCGGCACGACGCCGTCGGGCTGGCGCGAGACCACGGCCGGCAACCCTGGGGCCGGCTTCTCGTCCGGCACCTTCACTTCGCCGGCGGCCACCGGCGGCGTTAATCTGCAGACCTGCGCCTCTCCCCTGGCCGTCACCCTGGCCGAGTTCAGCGCGGCCCAGCAGGGGGACGCGGTGCAGGTGAGCTGGGAGACGGTCAGCGAGCTGGACAACGCCGGCTTCAACCTCTATCGCAGCGAGAGCGCGGCCGGCCCGCAGACGCTGCTGGCTTACCTGCCGTCGTCGTCGCCCGGCGGCACGGCTGGGGCAGCCTACAGCTACGAGGACCGCGCCGGTCTGGTTCCCGGGACCACCTACTTCTACTGGCTGGAGGATGTGGCCACCAGCGGCGCGACCACGCTGCACGGCCCCGTCAGCGTGGACTACAGCGCGCCGACCGCGGTGACGCTGAGCGGCGTGGCGGCCAATCCTGGCCCAGCGACGGCGCTGCCCTGGCTGTGGATCGTGGCCGGCGCCGGTACGGCCCTGGGCGCCAGCCGGCTGCGGCGGCGCGGCCAGGCAAGATGAGTAGAAGCTGAAGAAGCCGGGCTTTTTCGGCAAAGCCCGGCTTCTGGCAGGCAATGAGGATCTGAAGAAGCCGGACTTCGCTGAAAAAGTCCGGCTTCAGGCAGAGGGAAGGCGCGGACCGGAGACAACCCTCCGATCCGCACCTTTTCATGCTTCTCAGTCCACCGGTGAAGCTGCCGGACTCCGGAGTCGAGGCTTCAGGCGGGTCAGCGCGCTGGCTTCGCCGGGCCAGACCCGGCTGAAGCCTCGACTCTACGCCTGCGGTGGAGTTGCTGGTCCGTTTCGTTGCGACTTGCGCCCTCCCCGTTTCCTGATTATAATCGACCGCAATTGCGACTGCTCAGCCGCCAGGTGCGAACACGTGGACTGAGCAGAGTACCGGCTTCCAACTTCGTCATCGCAGAAACGGAGACCCCACCCATGAAGACTCATTGGAAACGCCTGATGGGCGCCCTGGCGCTGCTGGCGGTCGGCGTGATAGCCTTTGCGCCCGTCGGCCTCGTGGATCGCAGCGCGGCCGGGGCCAGCGGTCGCATGACCGCCGGCCCGCTCGGCGGGCAGCTCAGTACGTCCGACGCCGCGATCGGACTCAACCGGGCCGGCCAGCCGGCCGACGTGAAGCCGGTCGCCGGCGGGCCGGTGGTGATCCAGCCTGAACACATGGACCTATCGCCGCCGCTGGCTGAGATCGCGCCGGCCGTGGCCCCACCGGTCGAGCCAACCCTGATGCGCTTTCAGGAAGTCGAGCTCTTGCCCGGCCACGAAAAAGAGGGCAGCTTCAGCGGCGTCGATGCCTCCTACCAGACTGAGCATGGGCCACAGGCCATGCCCGGGCCGATCCAGAATTGGGACGGCGTCAACAACACCGGCTACTCCGTGCGGCCGCCCGACACCAACGGCGATGTCGGCCCCAACCACTACGTGCAGTGGGTCAACCTGCGCTTCCAGATCTGGAACAAGAGCGGCACATCGCTCTATGGGCCGGCCCTGGGCAACACCCTTTGGAGCGGCTTCGGCGGGCAGTGCCAGACCGCCAACGACGGCGATCCGGTGGTGCTGTACGATCACATGGCTGACCGCTGGGTGATGATGCAGTTCGCCGTCACCAGCACCCCCAACATGCTGTGCTTCGCGGTCTCGCAGACCGGCGACCCGCTGGGGAGTTGGTACCGCTACTCCTACTCCTGGCCCAACAGCTATATGCCGGACTACCCCAAGATGGGGCTGTGGCCCGACGGCTATTACGTCTCGGTCAACCAGTTCACGCAGGCGTCAGCCTGGGCCGGCGCGGGCGTGCTGGCCATGCAGCGCACTCAGATGCTGACCGGCGCGGCCGCCCAGGCCATCTACTTCGACGGGAACGCCTACAACAGCAACTACGGCGGCATGCTGCCGGCTGACTGGGAAGGCGCGACCCCGCCCCCCAGCGGCGCGCCGATCCCCTTCTCCGAATGGGACGACTCGGCCTGGATCGGGCCCAGCGACGCGCTGCGCATCTGGAACTTCCATGTCGACTGGGCCACCCCGGCCAACTCCTACTTCGGCACGTCGGGCTCCCCCTTCGTGCCGACTTACACCCTGCCCACCACCGACGTCGACCCCACCCTCTGCGCGGCCTCGCCGGCCTGCATCAACCAGCCGGGGACGAACGTCAACCTGCACGACCTGGCCGACCGGCTGATGCACCGCTTGCAGTACCGCAACTTCGGCTCCTACCAGACGCTGGTCGGCAACCACACCGTGGACACCAACAGCCCGGCCGGCCGGGCCGGCATCCACTGGTTCGAGCTGCGCAACCCGGGCGGGGGGTGGGTCATCAACCAGGAGGGCGTCTACGGACCGGCGGACAACAACTCCACCAGCCGCTGGATGGGCTCGATCGCCATGGACGGGGCTGGCAACGTGGCTTTGGGCTACAGCATCACCGACAACGTCAGCCTCTACCCCAGCATTCGCTACGCGGGACGCTTGGCGGGCGACCCGCTGAACACGCTGCCGCAGAGCGAGGCCACCCTGGTGACGGGCGGCGGCTACCAGAACGACTCGGCCAGCCGCTGGGGCGACTACAGCGCGATGCAGATCGATCCCACCGACGACTGCACCTTCTGGTACACCCAAGAGTACGCGCAGACCAACGGCGGCTACAACTGGTACACCCGCATCGGTTCCTTCAAGTTTCCCTCGTGTGGAACGGCCGATTTCACCGTCAACCTGACGCCGGCCAATCAGGAGATCTGCCTGGGCAGCAACGCCACGGTGGCCGTCTCCGTGGGCAGCGTCGGTGGGTTCAGCAACCCGGTGACGCTGAGCGCGGCCTTCAGCCCGGCCGGCCCTGGCGCCTCCTTCAGCCCCAACCCGGTCACGCCGCCCGGCAACAGCACCCTGACGGTCAGCGGCGCGGCGGCCGGCGTGACAAACGCCACCGTCGCCGGCGTATCGGGGATGCTGAACCATCAAGCCAGCGCGACGCTGAACGTCTCGACCCCGCTGTCTGGCGGCCCGACGCTCACGGCGCCGGCCAACGGCAGCACGGGAGTGTCCACGACGCCGACCTTCACCTGGAACGCGGCGGCCGGTGCAACCAGCTACGAGATCCAGGTGGCCAGCGATCCGGCGTTCGCCACCATCGTCGCCTCGGCTGCAGGCCTGACCGGGACCAGTTGGACGCCCGGCAGCGCGCTGACCGCCGACACCGTTTACTACTGGCGGGTGAGAGCGGTCAACGCCTGCGGCGACGCCTGGTCCGCGATCTGGGCCTTCCGCACCGCGGGCTTGACTTGCACCACCTACACCAGCACTGACGTGCCCAAGGCTATCCCCGACCTTGGCACGGTCGAAAGCACGCTCAATGTGCCCGATACCTATAGCCTGACCGACGTCAACGTGACCATCGGCCAGATTCTCCACACCTGGGACAGCGACCTGGACATCTTTGTCGTGCATCCCGACGCCACGACGGTTGAACTGTCGACCGACAACGGCGGCTCAGGCGACAACTATGTCAACACGGTGTTCGACGACGAGGCGGCCACGCTGATCACGGCCGGCTCGGCGCCTTTCACCGGTAGCTTCCGGCCTGAAGGCAGCCTGGCGACGCTGGACGGCAAGGCAGCCAACGGAACGTGGCGGTTGCGCGTGACCGACGATGAATACCTGCTCGCGGGCACGCTGAACGCCTGGAGCATCACACTATGCGGCAATGCTGCACCCGTCAGCGGCGACTACAGCGACCTGGCTGCCAGCTATGGCGCGGCCTGGCACACCGGCAGCGGTGGGCTGCGTCTCGGCCCCGGCTGGACGTCCGACAGCAGCTTCGCGGCCGAGGGCGACAACGCCACCGACGACGGCGTCTCCTTCGTCGGCAGCTTTCTCGCCGGTCAGCCGGCCACGGTGCGCGTCAACGTCCAGGGAACGCCGGTCAACGGCCGCTGGCTGCGCGTCTGGTTCGACTGGGACAGCAACGGCGTGTTCGACACCGGCGAAAAGGTGGCTGACGCTGCGGCCATCAGCGGCAACAACGATCTCGTGGTCAACGTACCGGGCGCGCTGGCCAATGTGGTCAAATATCGCGCCCGGCTGTACGACAGCGCCAGCGCGCCGGCCGAGGCCATCGACGCGGCCTCATACGGCGGCGCCAGCGGCGGCGAGGTCGAGGACGGCGCGTCGCCGTCGCCCCTGGCCGTCACCCTGGCCGACTTCAGCGCCGTCCAGCAGGGGGACGCGGTGCAGGTGAGCTGGGAGACGGTCAGCGAGCTGGACAACGCCGGCTTCAACCTTTACCGCGGCGAAAGCGGGGCCGGCCCGCAGACGTTGCTGGCTTACCTGCCGTCGTCGTCGCCCGGCGGCACGGCAGGTGCGGCCTACGCCTACGAAGACCGCGCCGGCCTGACGCCCGGCCAGAGCTACTACTATTGGCTGGAGGATGTGGCCATCAGCGGTGCGACGACGCTGCACGGCCCGGTCAGCGTCGAGTTCACGGCGCCGACGGCGGTGACGCTGGACGGCGTGGCGGCCAATCCTGGCCCGGCTGCGTCGCTGCCGGCGCTGTCCTGGCTGTGGGTGGTGGCCGGGGCCGGTGCGGCCCTGGGCGCCAGCCGGCTGCGGCGGCGCAGATAACCCTGAACTGATCTCACCCCCGGCGTCGCCTTCAAGAGAGAAGGCGACGCCGGGGCAGCGGCGTGCAGCGTACCTCCCAGGGGGATGCTCCCTACCACTGCAAAAACCACAAGGAGGATCACTATGAAGAGCAAATGGATGACCGTGATGTTGAGCCTCGCGCTGGCGGGGCTGTTTGGTGTGTTGCCGGCGTTTGCGGCGCCCCGCATTCCTGAGACGAGCTCCACTGTCGTCATCAATGAAATCAAGCCAGTCCCGAGTACCGCTGGCAATCCGGCAACCAACGACGATGAATGGATTGAGTTGTTCGTGGTCAGTAGCAGTTCGATTGATATCACGGGGTGGGTTCTGACCGATCAGGATTCCTCGGATAAGGGATCAACCTGCAACAGTTTTGCAGGTTGTAATTATATCTTTCCCCAGGTTGGTGGTTCCAATTGTTCTGTTGCCCCTGGCGATTACGTGCTGGTCTATACGGGTAGCGGTACAAATAGCTGCACCGGCGCGATCAAGAAATTCTACATGGGGGCTTCTCAAGCCATTTGGAACAATGGCGGCGATGATGTGGGCTTGTATCGGCCAGATAATGCTTGCACGACCAACATGGTTGTTAACTCAGGCGACACAAGGTCCTCCCAAAACTACCGACCGGTGGACTACATGGCATACGGTAGCGGTAGTGGTGTCGACAATTATCCCGACGGTATCGGAGAGCCTGTCACAGCATGTACACCTGTAGCAGACTGGGATTGGTCTGACACGCCGTCTGCTCCGACGAACGCTCAAACGCTCGCACTTACTCCTAACGGTGTCGACACGGATGACGGAACAGATTGGGAGATTGCAGGAAGTGGAACTGCTCCAGGTCCGATCACTTATGCCACAACCGCTGGGGGCACTCCCGGATGGAACAATAACAACCAGACCCTCGCCGTCACCCTGGCCGAGTTCTACGCCCAGCAGGTGGCCGACCACGTGCGCGTCGCCTGGGAGACGGTCAGCGAGCTGGACAACCGCGGCTTCAACCTCTACCGCGGCACGTCGCCCGACGGCTGGGATCGCCAGCTCAACGCGACGCTGATCCCCTCGCAATCGCAGGGCAACCCCGGCGGCTTCGCCTACACCTGGGATGACCGCGCCGACCTGGTCTCCGGGACCACCTACTACTACTGGCTGGAGGATGTGGCCCTCAGCGGTGCGACGGCGCTGCACGGTCCCGTCAGCGTGGACTTCACGGCGCCGACGGCGGTGACGCTGGACGGCGTGGCGGCAAGTCCGGCCGCGGCGCTGCCGGCGGTGTCCTGGCTGTGGGTGGTGGCCGGCGCGGGCGCGGCCCTGGGTGTCAGCCGGCTGCGGCGACGGAAATAGCCAATTCAGTGCAGAAGCCGGGCTTTTTCGGCAAAACCCGGCTTCTGACAGGCAGCAGGCGCGGACCGGAGATGCAGGTCTCCGATCCGCGCCTTTTCATAACGCCTCAGTCCACGGTGAAGCTGCCGGACTGCGGAGTCGAGGCTTTAGCCGGGTCGGTGCGTCGGTGGGGGTCGCAGGTTGCTTGCGCCCTGGCCGGGCGTGTGGTATCATGGGGTCAATCCAACAGAGGCAGGAGGTAGCACCGCCATGAGCGCAACGGCAGCCGATTATGACAGCCCGTGGAAGGAGGCGTTGGAACGCTTCTTCCCTGACTTCCTGGCATTTTTCTTTCCCGATGCCTATGCCGACATCGACTGGCGCCGGGGCCATCGCTTTTTGGACAAGGAGTTGAAGCAGGCGACGCGCGACGCCGAATTGGGCCGACGGTATGCCGATGTCCTGGCGCAGGTTTGGCGGCAGGGCGGCGACGAGGCTTGGGTGCTGGTGCATGTCGAGGTACAAGGTCAGCCTCAGGCCGGGTTCGCTGAGCGCATGTACGTCTACAACTACCGGTTGTACGACCGGCACCGCAAGCAGGTGGCCAGTCTGGCGGTGTTGGCCGACGAGCAGGCTGGGTGGCGGCCGCGGCAGTTTGGCTATGAGCTGTGGGGCTGCCGTGCGGGACTGGACTTTCCGTCAGTGAAGCTGTTGGACTACGGCCAGCGTTGGACAGAGTTGGAAGTCAGCATCAATCCGTTCGCCACCGTGGTGATGGCGCATCTGAAGGCGCAGGAGACGCGGGAGGATCCGGCGGCGCGGCAAGGATGGAAGGTGTGGCTGACCTGGCGGCTGTACAAGCTGGGCTATGACCGGCAGCGAGTGATCGACCTGTTTAGTTTCATCGATTG
>JAKQCW010000196.1 GCA_029558955.1 Chloroflexota bacterium | reverse complement strand
AAACCTAAACCTCTCGCGGCGACAAGCCTCGCTCTGATTGCCGCCAGTTCGCACCACCGATGCGCTGGCCCAGCCAGCACACAGCATTCGTACACTAAACTATCGCTCGCGCTGTCTCACAATTCTTGACACATTCCGATGCGTAATGCGTGATGCGTTGTGTGCAACCTGTAATGCGTGATGCGTGATGCGTAATCCAGAGACAACTCTCGCCCTTCCGATTACGCATTACGCATAACTTCCGCCACCCAGACACAACTCCCACCCTTCCGGTTACGCATTACGCATTACGCATTACGAGCTAGGCACAAAATCCAGCATCCAGACACAACTCCCACCCTTCCGGTTACGCATTACGCATTACGAGCTAGGCACAAAATCCAGCATCCAGACACAACTCCCACCCTTCCGGTTACGCATTACGCATTACGCATTACGAGTTACGCACCCAACCCCGCCACCCAAACCCAACTCCCACCCTTCCGGTTACGCATTACGCATTACGCATTACGAGCTAGGCACCCAACCCCGCCACCCAAACCCAACTCCCACCCTTCCGGTCACGAGTTACGAGTTACGAGTTACGAGTCACGCACCCAGGAGCGCCCCATGGTCAAGAAAACCGTCGGCTATGTCGATCTTGAATGGACCTGCCCCCGTTGTGGCAACCGCAACCTGGGCGTCAACAAGAAGTGCAGCAGTTGCGGCGCGGCCCAGCCGCAAGAGGTGCAATTCGAGGTGGGCGCGGCCAGCGGCACGTTGATCTCAGACGAGGCCAAGATCCAGCAGGCCCAGAGCGGGCCAGATATCCACTGTCCCTACTGCGGCGCGCGCAACCCCGCCGGCGCGCAGCGTTGCAAGGTCTGCGGCGGCCAGTTGGAGGGCGGCCAGGCGCGCCAGGTGGGCCAGGTGGTCGGCGCGCTGCCCACCGGCTCGGCTGAGCCGGTCAAATGCCCCACCTGCGGCGCGTTGAACGCGGCCTCGGCCACCCGCTGCGAGAGCTGCGGCGCGCTGCTGCCCAAGCCGCAGGCTGCGCCGCCTCCCGCCGCCGCAGCGCCGGCCAAGCCGGCCGGCCGCCTTCCCATCGGCCTGATCGTGGTGGGAGGCATTCTGCTGGCCGTGGCCTGTCTGGCCATCATCCTGCTGTCGGGCGGCGACCGCGGCGGCGGGACCAGGCAACAGGTGACTGGACAGGTGACCGACGCCGCCTGGAAGCGCGCCATCCTGGTGCAGGCCATGTTGCCGGTGCAGCGCCAGGGGTGGGAACCGGAGATTCCCAGCGGCGCCACGGTGGGCGACTGCCAGGAGCGGCTCTATCGCACGCTGGATGAGCCGGCAGCCGGCAGCGTCGAGGTGTGCGGCACCCCCTACATCCAGGACACCGGCACCGGCGTGGGCGAGGTGGTGCAGGATTGCCAATACCAGGTGTTCGAGAACTATTGCAGCTACACCGTGCTGGGCTGGCAGGCCATCGCGCCCATCGTCCTCAGCGGGCAGGGGCTGAATCCAACCTGGCCCGAACGCCGCCTGAGCGATCAGCAGCGCGAAAGCGGCCGCGAGGAGGAATACGTCATCACCTTCCAGACCGAAAGCGGCCCGGTGCAGTTCAAAGTCCCCAGCCTGGAGCAGTATCAGCAGTTCACCCAGGGCAGCCGGTGGACGCTGGAGATCGACGGCCGCGGACGGGTGGTTGGCGTCGAGGCGGCCGAGTGACGGCGCCCGAAGGTGATCGCCGCCTGCGCCGGGAATCCGCGGTCGAGACGAAACCATGCCAGGATACGCGGCCAGGCGGCTGACCTGAGCCGATGACCCTCAAGAAGCAGCAGTTTGCCAGGAGAAAGCGATGACCTACCAGCCCTCTGACACCCGTTACAGTTCCATGTCCTATCGCCGCACCGGACGCAGCGGCCTGCTCTTGCCGGCCATCTCCCTGGGCCTGTGGTACAACTTCGGCGGCATCGATCCGCTGGAGAACGCCCGCGCCATGCTGCGCCGCGCCTTCGACCTGGGCATCACCCATTTCGACCTGGCCAACAACTACGGCCCGCCGCCCGGCTCGGCCGAGGAGACCTTTGGCCGCGTTCTGGCCCAGGACCTCAAACCCTACCGCGACGAGCTGATCATCTCCAGCAAGGCCGGCTATCTCATGTGGCCCGGCCCCTATGGCGAATGGGGCTCGCGCAAATATCTGGTGGCCAGCATCGACCAAAGCCTGCGGCGCATGGGCCTCGACTACGTGGACATCTTCTACAGCCACCGGCCCGACCCCCACACGCCGCTGGAGGAGACCCTGGGCGCGCTGGACTTCATCGTGCGCAGCGGCCGCGCGCTCTACGCCGGCATCTCCACCTACAGCCCGGAGCAGACCCGCCAGGCCGCCGCCATCCTGCGCCAGCTCGGCACCCCCTGCCTGATCCACCAGCCGCGCTACAACATGTTCGACCGTTGGATCGAGCACGAGCTGCTTCAGACGCTGGAGGAAGCGGGCATCGGCTGCATCGCCTTCTCGCCGCTGGACCAGGGCATCCTCACCGACAAATATCTGCGGGCGATTCCCGACGACTCGCGCGCGGCCAAACTGGACAACCGCTTCCACTGGGGCGACAAAGTGACGCCTGCGCGCGTCGCCCAGGTGCAGCAGTTGAACGCCGTCGCCCAGGCCCGCGGCCAGAGCCTGGCCCAGATGGCCATCGCCTGGGTACTGCGCCATCCCGGCATGAGCTCAGCCCTGATCGGCGCCAGCAAGGTGGGCCAGATCGAAGAGGCCGTCGCCGCCCTGGACAACCTGACTTTCAGCGCCGATGAGCTGACCCAGATCGACGCCATCACCGCGTAGCTCGCCTTGCACCTGGCAGGCACGCTCTTGAGATTGGACGCAGATTTGCCGGATCGACGCAGATCAGAAGGTGGAAAGCGCATTCCTCCCCCCCCTGGTCAGCGTCCATCTGCGCAAATCCGCGTTCTACGGTTTCGCCTGAGCATGGAAACAATCCTCATCCTCTACGTGGTTTTCGGCCTGCTGTTGGCCATCTTTGCCGTACCGCTGATCAGGCGCAAGGTCAAGCCCAACTGGATCTACGGCTTCCGCGTCCCGCAGACCATGAGCGATCCTGAGGTGTGGTACGCGGTCAACGCCCATTTCGGCCGGCGGCTGTTGGTGATCGGCGTGGCGACCACCCTGGCGGCGCTGCTGCTCTACCGCGTGCCCTCCCTGGATGTGGACAGCTACGCCTGGGCGCTGTTGGCGGTCTTCACCCTGTTCTTCGGCGTGGGGCTGGCGCAAAGCTGGCGTTACATGAAGTCGCTCGACAAGGGTGCTGGTTGACTCGTAACTCGTAATGCGTAATGCGTAATGCGTAACCCGGAATTGCCACCGTGAGCGCTGGTTGCAGAGAGGTCGTTCGAGTCACGAGCCGCCAACCATAGCCCTATCGCCGCAAGCAAAAACCCAGCAGCCGCAACGAGCCCTTCCGGCTTACGCATTACGCATTACGAGCCGCCAACCATAACCCAATCGCCGCAAGCGAAAACCCAGCAGCCGCAACGAGCCCTTCCGGCTTACGCATTACGCATTACGCATTACAAATCACCAAAGGAGTCTCCGTTGAAACGCACCGGAGTTGAAAGAATCCAGGCCGCCTTCGCCAAAGCCCAGGCCGAGGGCCGCGCGGCCTTCATGCCCTACCAGATGCTCGGCCA
>JAKQCW010000194.1 GCA_029558955.1 Chloroflexota bacterium | reverse complement strand
CTGGGTCGCACCTTGTTGCCGGTGGTCACGCCGGTGATCAACGGCGTCTCCCGCGTCATTCTGTTCCTGCAGCGCATGGCCAAATCGATGCCGGGCGTGACCCGGGTGGTCCTGGGGCTGTCCATGGCCCTCGGCACCATTTTGGTCGTGGCCGGAGCCGTCACAGCCGCCGTGGGCATGGTGGGACTCATGCTGCCCGCCATCAAGGCCGGGTTCGTGGCCATAAGCGCCGCGCTCGCCGGGGTGGGTTCGGCGGTCGCGACCTATTTTCTGCCCGCCACCGCGATCATCGCGGGCGTGATCCTGTCGGTGTATCTGCTCAAACGCGCCTGGGAAACCAACTTCGGCGGCATTCAGGAGATCATCACCGGGGCCTGGAACAAGGTCTCGCTGGTCTTCCAGGGGATCAGAGAGCTGGTTGGCTCTCTCAGCGGCGGCGTCGGGCAGATGTCGGCCGAACTGGCACAGAAGCTCGAATCCGCCGGGCTGTTGGGCTTCGTGGTCACTGTTTTCAAGGCCTATTACCGGGTTCGGGAGGCCATGTCCGGATTGTGGGGCGCGTTCTCCCATGCCTTTGGCCGCATCCGCGCCATCCTCGAACCGACCGTCCGCACCCTGATGAGCGCCTACGCGGCGCTGGCCAGCGCGGTCTTTTCGGTGGTGGAGATCTTCGGTGTGGCCGCCAGCGCTACTGACGGGTCGTCCTGGCGCACCTTCGGCACGGTTATCGGCACCGTCGCCGGTGTGCTTCTTCAGGGGCTGGCATTCGCGCTGAAGATCGTGGCCTGGAACCTGTCGCTCATCGTCCGAGCCCTGGCGGTGGTGGTGCGCAGCGTGGTTTGGGTCGGCAAGGTCATCGTCGGGTCCCTGGTCGGAGCGGCCAAGTTCATCTACAAGTTCCTGTTGCCCGTGCGCATGATCGGCGAGGCCTTCGTGGCCGCCGGGAAGATCGTCTATGCGGTCTGGCAAGTGCTGACCGGCGACATTTCCCTGCTGGACGGTCTCAAGGCCATCGGCGGCGCGGTCTACGATTTTCTCGCCACCCCGTTCCGCTGGGCGCGGGATGTGGTGGTCGGTGTCTGGAATTTCATTTCCGGGATCTTCACCTCCATCGGCCGCCTGGTGGCCGACGCCGCCGGACAGATCGGCCAGGCGATTCTGAATCTGCCGATCATCAGCACCCTGCGGGATCTGTTTGCCACCGTGCGCTCCTTCTTCGCCGGGGATACCACCTTTTTCGAGGCGGGCAAGAAGCTACTGATCACCCTTGGCGAAGGGATCTGGTCGGCGGTG
>JAKQCW010000134.1 GCA_029558955.1 Chloroflexota bacterium | reverse complement strand
ACGTCGAGCTCTAAGGCGTTGGCCAGACGTTCCAGGTCGCGTTCGGGGATCGAGCGCTCCCCCAGCTCATACGCTTTGATCAGCGCAGGGTGCACTCCGGCCGAGCGCGCAAGTTCGTCGATCGTCATGCGTTTCTGGCGGCGAAGCTGCCAAAGGTCTTGTGCCATGGTTTCTCCCTTCGGAAATGTGATATCCTACGAATGATTTGCCAGGGGGTTGTGATCGGCGTCCTGGCCGGCGCCATTCTCCATCCCTTCGAGAGCGGGCAGCTCCTCCAGCGATTGAAGTCCGAAATGTTGCAAGAAGTCGAAGGTGGTGCGAAACTGGAAGGGCCGGCCGGCCTGTTCCAGGCGCTCTCCCTGCTCCACCAGATTGCGGTGAATCAAGGTGCGCAACACCCCGTCGCTGGCCACGCCGCGCAGCTCATCGATCTGGGCCCGGGTCACTGGTTGTTTGTAGGCAATGATCGCCAATGTCTCCAGCGCGGCTGGGGAAAGCTTCGTCGTCAGGTCGAGGCCAAGAAAACGCTCGATCGCGGCCGTGGCTTCGGGCGCGGTTACCCACTGCACCCGCTCGCCCAGACGCTGCACGCGCACGCCGCGCTGGGCCTGACCCGCTATCAACTCAGACAGGGCTGCTTCGATGCGTTCGGAAGACTCCTCCAAGGCGTCCGCCAAGGTGCTGACCTTGACGGGCTCAGGAGCGACAAAAAGCAGGCTTTCCACCAGGATAACCACTTCGGCCAGCGGTCGAAGTGTGACGCCGCCTTCGGCGTTGGACTCAGCAGACATAGGTTTCCCACAGCTTCTAGCAGGGCGACACCCACCGTCCTGCGGTTTTGGCAGCTTTTAACGAGGAGGCGACATCCTTGCGCTGCCAAAGTATGCAACCTGTGCGACCAGGCATGGCGATACAGTCTCATCAATCCCCAGAATTCGATGCGCGCCAGCTTCCGCACTCGGAATCACAGACAGACCGGGCCCACAGAAACCGTGTCATGGGGGTTTCTCTGAACCGGGCGAGGGCGCTGGTTTCTCAGGGTCAATCTAGGGCAAGTGGAATTATACCAGGGTATCCCTCGTTGCGCAAGTTGGGCGATGGACGCAGGGGCTGGTCGGCCCGTTGCTCAGTAGTCGAGGAAGAAGAACTGCTCCAGATCCTCCTCGGTGGCCACGCCGTCGTTCAGGCGCTGGCGCAGACGCTCCGCCTCGCTCTCAGGATCGCCCACATCGCGGAACAGGCCCAGGAAACCGTGGTCAGGCTCAGGCAGCTCGGTGGGCAGTTCCGGCCGGCGGCCGTAGATCAGGTCGATGGTCGCCTGGAGGACGCGCTGGTTCTTGGGCAGATTGCGATGCACCTCCTGAATGTAGTAGACCTGCGCGCCGGGCAGCAGGGCCGATTTGAGCGGCACCGTGGCGTCGCCCGAATTCGGGCCCTCGCTTTCGTGGATCACCTCCAGGCTGGGCTGCTCGCTCGGGCCAGTGAAGCTCAGCAGCACCTTGACCTTGGTCTTCAGATTACAGCCGGCGATCTCGATCATCTCCACCGGGTGATCGAAATTGGCCAGCAGCTCATGGAAGCGCTTGCCGGCGTCCAGATAGTCCTGGCGCACCCCCTCCAGCCGCCATTGAGCCGCGTCATACGGGTCGAAGTTGACCGAATCGTCGTGTCTGTCGGGGAAGAGGTCACGCGGCGGGGGGAGCAACTGGTAGACGCTGGGCATGTTGAGCACGAAGCGTCGCAGCGTGTTTTGCTCGTGCAGCGCCGCGGCCAGCGCCATCATGCGGTTGCCCTCCATGATGTCGGCGACCGCGCCGGCCGCGCCGAAGTGGGGGGTGCCCTGCATGATCACACGCTTGATCCGGCGCTTGGCCTGTTCAGGGTGGCAGGCGACGAAGGCGCGCGAGACCAGCCCGCCCATGCTGTGGCCGACCAGCGTGAACTGCATGGCGTCATCGCCGTCGGCCCAGCGCTCCAGCGCCCGGCTCAGCCGGTCGCCGTTGACCTGGATCGGCAGACGCCAGTCGTAAGGGAATTCAAAGAGCAGGCATTCGCGGTTGAGCGCCAGGGCCGGCTGCAGATAGCACAGCCGCTCACAGCCGGTGGGCATGGTCAGGATGTTGGGGCTGCCGTCGGCCGTGCCAGCGGCGTTCAGCTCCAGATAACGGCTTTCACCCCTGAGAAAGAGCGCGGGGTTGATCCAAAGGGGCATGATCATCCCTTGCACGCTGGCCAGCAACGAGCCCATCAGGCCGGGCAGCAGCACCACGGCCTCGCGCGGGCCGCTGAAGCCGCGCGTTTCTGAGTCGCTGCGCATGGCGGCGACGGCGTCAGCGCCGAAGAGCTGCGCGGCCGCCGCCTGATTCTTGCCGGAGTCCAGCTCTTGCTGGATCTCGTCCAGCGACGATGTGGACCAACGGCTCAATAGATCACTGGTGTCCATGGTCGATTCTCCTCTGGGTCACTGCAGTCGATGGATGGTTTTTGGGGCGTCCTGCAAGCACGCGTATAATGGCGCTACACTTCGAGACATGGCAGTTGCCGCCTGAGCAGCATTGCTGGCGGGCAGGCCATGCGGCGATTTCAGAAGTCTCAATATGCCTCAGAACAGGTTGTCAGTCCGAGGACGGAGCGGGCAATGGTTCACGAACAGCAGACTGCGGGCTTGACAGGTAGCGTATCCCAGAGCAACGCGCTGGTGCTGGGGCCGGCGTGGGGCGGCACGCGTGAGGCGATTCGCGCCATCCTCAGACGGCGGGGGCACCTGGTTGAGTATGCCCCGGCCGATCTCGCCGTGGTTCAGGCACTCGACTGCATCGACGCCTTCGATCTGTTGGTGTTGGAGCTGGACAGCCAGGACCTGGAGGCGGTGCAGCTCTGTGCCCAACTGCGCCAGGTGACGTTGACGCCGCTGCTGGTCGTGGTGCCGGAGACGGGACGCAGTCAGGGCATTCGGGCGCTGGAGCTGGGGGCTGACAGCTTCATGGTGGCGCCCTTCGACCGGCGGGAGCTGGTGGCGCGCGCCGAGGCGTTGATCCGCCGCTATCGCCTGCCAGTTGCACCCGCCCTGGCCGTCTCATCGGTTGCCGGCAACAGCCCGGCCTCCCGGCGATAGCTGCGGAAGCGCGCCAGGCGCTCCAGATCCAGTTGGGCGGTCAGATAGCCCGCACGACCGTCGGTCAGCACCCGCTGGATCGCCGGCAGGTCAGGTTCGGCGCTGGGATCGGTGATGGAGCTGACGCCGCCGCAGCGAAAGGGGGCCTGGGAGCTGGCCGCCTGATCGCTCACCGCCACCGCCAACACGTTTTCCTGAGCCCGGGCCATGGCCAGGGTATGCCACAACATGCGCGCATAGGCCGGCTCTGATTCCGGCCGGATGGTCGTCTGGGCGGGAACGCAGAGCAACTCCACCTTGGCCGCCAATTGGCGCGCCAGCTCTGGATGCCACAGGTCAGAGCAGATCAACACGCCCATTGGTACCCCTTCTATCTCCAGCGCCAGCCAGCCGGCGCCTGGCCGGACGTTGCGCCGCAGCTCGAAGCCAAACAGGCGGCGTTTGTCGTAACGGCCCAGCTCCTGGCCCTGCCGGCCATAGACCACCGTGGTGTTGAGGCGTCCATGGAGGGTCGCGTCCCAGCGTTCGACCGACCCCGCCACCAGGTTGACGCCATAGCTGCGGGCCAGGTCCGCGGCGAAAGCCTGGGCGGCGCGCCAGGGGGCTTCGTCGCCCTCCTCTGCCATCTGCGCATCGAAGTGCTCGGGCAGCACCACCACGTCCAATGCCTGGGCCGCGGCGGCCTGGGAGACCAGGGCGGCGATGGAGTCGAAGGTGCGCGCCGGCTCTTGCCAGGTGATGGCGGGCTGGATGACGCAGAGGGTGAGGGTGGCCGCGGACATGGCGCCATTATACCACGGCTGTGTGCGCGGTCAACTGCCTCGCGCGCGGGGCAGGCTCAGCCACGCCAGCGCCAGCGGCAGGAAGAAGACAAAGGCCACCCCCAGCACGTGCGCCCACAGGATGCTGCGCTCCAGCAGCGCCAGCCGCAGCGGGCCATAGATCAAGACCGACAACTGGGTGGCGATCAGATACCAGAGGCCGGCGCGCAGCCGGAAATCGCGCGCCCAGCCCTCCCGACCGCTCTTTGCCCCGTCATCGGACGCGTCGGGCACATCCAACACCAGCCAGGGGAAGGGCCAGACGGCGTACCAGATGCGAAAGCCCAGCGAGAGCAGCGGGTAGGCCACGTTGATCTCCGCGGCCGCGGCCAACGGGGAGCGGCCGCGCCAGGTGCGCCAGAGCAGCCATGCCGCCGCCAGCGCCAGCAGAACCATCCCCACCCCGGCCAGTTGCTCCCGATCCAGGGGCTGGCCCAGCGCGCGCGCCGTCTGCAACAGCAGGGCCAGCGGAGAATAGCCCGCGCCAGTGACCGTCTGCAGCAGCCGCCGAAGCAGCCCCAGCGGGGAGCCGTAGGGCAAAAAGGCGACCATGGTCAGCAGCAGCCAGGACGCGGTGACGCCCAACAGCAGCCGGAGCCTGCTGCGCCCATCGGGCAGGCCGCGCAGGGTGGCCAGCAACAGGAATGGGATGGGCAGCAGGCCGCTGAGCTTGGTGAGCGGGGCCAGCAGCATGACGGCAAAGCCCAGCACCGGCTTTTGACGCCGCACCAGCAGCAGCCCGGCCAGCAGCCAGAAGATCATCAGCCCATCGTTGTGCGCGTTCATGACGAAGGTCAGCAGCAAGGCCGGGTTCCAGGCCCAGAGCAGGGTGTGCGCCGCGCGCCGGCTGGGGGCGTTGGAGGCCAGCAGCAGCCAGATCAACAGCGCCGAGCCCAGCATGACCAGCGCGCCCAGCCCCTTCCACAGCAGCAGGCCGGTCAGCAGATGGTCGCCGCTGAGCCAGGCGATCAGGTTGGCCGGCGCTTGAAAGGCCGGGCCGTAGGGGGAGACGCCTTTGCCCCATTCGCCGGCGTAGACCAGCCAGCTCTCCTGGCGAATAGCTGCCGAGGCCGTCAGATAGGGGTTTCGGTCAAAGACCGCATCCACCCGCCCTAGCAACAGGTAGTTGTAGATGTCCAGGGCGTTGATGGGGAAGGCGCCGACCAGCAGCAGGCTGAAGAGGGCGGCCGGCAGCAGGATCGCCGCCAGCCGCGGCGGCCGGGCCGCGGCCAGCGTCGCGCGGTAGGCCTGCCAGTAGAGCCAGAAGAGGGCCAGCAGCAGCGCGCTGTAGGCCAGCGCCCCCCACGGCCAGCCGGCGAAGGTGGCCACATCGGGCCGGCGCGCGGGCAGGGCGTAGGGCGGCAGCGGCATCCAGACGCGCAGAACCAGATAGCCGGCCAGGCTGAGCCCGCCCAGCAGCCAGAAGCGACGTGCAGGAGTCTGCTGATCCCGTCCCATGGCGTCGTTCAGTCTGCGCTGACGGTCAGCGGCCCCAGGCGGGCGGGCGCGTCCAGGCGCGGCAGGCCAGGCCGATCGGCGTCGTAGAGGCCGATTTCCAGCCAGTAGTCCCCCGGCGGCAGGTCAGCCGGCAGCCGCAGCTCATACCCATCCTCGATCACCTCGCCCTCCACCCAGGCGGTTGTCGGGCGCTGACCGTGCAGCGGCAGGTGATCATCTTGCGCCACGATGCGGCCTTCCTGGTCCAGCAGATGGACGAAGCCGGTGTAGGAGCGCTCCGTGGCCTGCATCGACCTCCAGCCGACTGTCACCGGCGTGACCGCTCCCCCCTGGAGCGGCGCGGCGACGCGCGCCCCCAGCAGCTCCACCAGCATGGCGAAGTTGGCGCCCGACGGGAAATCGAAGGGCGCGCTGGACTCGAAGCGGCGGGTGCTGGGCAGCACCGTCACCGGCAGATCAACCGTTGCGCCCGCAAAGCTGGCCGTGGGATCGTCCTGACCTGCCGCTTGCAGGCCGAGGCGCAGCGTCCACAGGCCAGGCTGGGCGTCCTCGGGCGCCCGGAAGCTGAGCTGACCGCGCACCGGCGCGCCCATCGGCCATTGTGTGGTTGGGAAGGCAGCGCGCGCCGGCGCCAGCCAGCCGCCCTCCTGCACCTGGCCGGTCGGGTCGATCCACTGGTAGCCGACCTGGTAGTCCTGACCGGGCTGCGCGTGGGCCTGCCACCAGGCTTCGACGCGGATGCCATCGCCCGGCTCGACCTGGCTGTGGTCGGTGGTCAGCCCCTGGAGGGTGATCTCCGGGGCCAGCGCGGCCGGCTGGCTCTCGGCCGGCGGCCCGCCCGGCCCATCGGTCACCAACTGGCGCACCGTCACCGGCTCCAGCCAGACCGACTGGCCCTGCGGCGCGCCGGCGGCATCCAGCGTCTCCAGCGGCTGGCCGTCGGCTGCGTCGTAGACCCCCAGCCGCAGGCGATATTCGCCGGGCGGGATGCCCAGGGTAGCCGGGATGTCGAGCTGGCTCAACACGACCGCGCCCGGCTGCCAGCGGAAGGTGGGGTATTCGTAGGCGGCCAGGCGGCGATCGAGCGGCTGGCTGGCCGCCTCCGGCAGGTCACGTTCGAAGAGGGTGGCCGTCAGCTTGAGGTCGGCATCCAACGGCGCCAGGCTGCGCCAGAAGAGGTAGATGGGACAGAGCGGCTGCTCGCAGGGGGGCTGGCTGAAACCCAGCAGCTCCACCTGGTTGGCGAAGTTCACATCCAGGCGCTGGCCCTGGTCGGCGGCGGTCAACGGCAGCGCTTCGGGGAAGGCTGTACCTGGCCCGTCCGGCTCGGTGCGCAGCGCGTCGGGAAAACGGGTGTGCAGCGGCGCGCCCAGGCCCCAGAAGCTGGCTGCGGCCGGCTGCGTCTCGCCGGCGGCGGCCAGCAGGTAGGGGAGGACGCCGGTGGGATCGACCACCTCCTCCTGCCACTGCACCAGCCAGGCGCCGCGTTGGCCGGCCAGCTCCTGGTTGAGCGTGGCCGCCGCGCTCAGGTCCAGCACCGCGTTCACGTCCAGGGTCTCGATCTCCGGCAGGCGCAGCGGCTCTATGTCGGGGGCGTAGTAGCGCCAGGCGGGATAGGCGTGGCCGCTGACCAGGATCACGGTCTCGTCGGGCTGGAGCTGAGATTTGACATAAGAAACTACGCCGCGCCAGTCGTCTTTGGTGAAGGCGGGGTCGGTGAACCAGTTGTAGTCGGCGTAGAGGAAGATGGCCAGGAGCGCGGCGAGGGAGAGGAGGGAGAGGGCATGGGGAAGGCGGAATGGTGAATGGTGAATGGGGGAATGGTCAACGGTTGATGGGGAGGGGGAATGGTCAATGGTTGATGGGGAATTGGGAATTGGGAATGGAGAGGGGCGGCGGAAGGGCAGGGCGAGGCCGCCGGCCAGGAGGAGCACCAGGCCGGGGGAGGCCAGCATCAGGTAGCGCGGGTTGAATTTGGGGTTGCCGGTGGAGAGCAACAGGATGGCGGCGATGGGCAGGAGCAGGTAGAGCAGGAGGAAGAGGATGGACCAGGGGAGCTTGGCAGACGCCGCGGGGGAAGCGCCTGGGGCGTGGGCTTTTTTCTGCGCCAGCGCGGCCCAGAGCAGCGCGGCCAGGGCCAGCACGGCCAGCGCGGCGACGATCCCGGCCAGGGGGATGGCCTGCTGCTCCAGCACGGTCTCGCCGACGCTGAAGCTGATGGCTATGTGGCGCAGGGCCTCGTTGAGCTTCAGCGCGCCCTGCCAGTAGCTGGCATCCTCGCCGAAGCGGCGCAGCGCGTTGGGCAGCCAGGGCAGATAGGCCGCAACGACCAGCAGCGCGGCCGCGGCGCCTTCGATCAGCAGCGAGCGCCGGTTCAGGTCTTGGCGCGCCAGCGAGAGCAGGAAGTAGAGGGCCAGGGCGGCCAGCAGGAAAACGGCGAAGTAGTGCGTATAGAGCAGGGCGATGGACGCGACAACCAGCGCAGCCCACCAGCGCGCCCGCGGTCTTGCCCCCTGCCCAAGAAGTTCAACTTCCTCCGAGAAGTTGAACTTCTCTTTCTCCGTCCCGCGCGCGCGTCGGCCGCCATCCCTGCGCCCGGCCGCCAGCACGCGCAGCAGGGCGTAGCCGGCCGCCATGCCCAGCGCAGTCAGCAGGGTGTACATGCGCGCTTCCTGGCTGTAGTAGATCCACAGGGGGTGCAGGGTCGCCAGCAGGGCGGCCAGGAGGCCGGCCGCGGGCCAGAAGAGGCGACGCCCCAGCGCGTAGGCCAGGGGGACCATCAGCATCCCAAAGAAAGCCGAGGGGAAACGCAACGCCCACTCGCTCAAGCCGGCCGCCTGCACCCAGCCGGCCACGATGGCATAGTAAAGGGGAGGCTGGATGTCGTCCGCGGTCCAGCGCGCCATCTCGGCCAGCCCCTGCTGCGTCACCTGCGCGGTGACAGCCTCGTCGTACCACAGCGATTGGCTGCCCAGGGCATAGACGCGTAGGAGGAAGGCGAGGAGGAAGAGGAGGAGGAGAGGGCGGGACATGGGAGGGGGGAATTGTTAATTGGGGAATTGTCAATGGGTGTGTGCTGGGGCCGGTCTCTGACCGTGCCCGCTGCGTAGTTTTTTGCTGGGGCCGGTCTCCGACCGTGCCCGCTGCGTAGTTTTTTGCTGGGGCCGGTCTCTGACCGTGCCTGGTGCATTTTTTGCTGGGGCCGGTCTCTGACCGTGCCCGCTGCGTAGTCTTTTGCTGTGGCCGGTCTCCGACCGTGCCCGCTGCGTAGTTTAATTTGCTGGGGCCGGTCTCCGACCGTGCCCCGCTACTTGTCGAATTGTCGGATGCAGTCTGCGACGCGGTCGATGTCGTCCGGCGACATGTGCGGATGGATGGGCAGCGAGAGGATCTCGGCGGCGGTGCGTTCGGTGATAGGCAGGCCGGCTGCCGGACTCAAATGGCGGTAGGCTGGCTGCCGGTGAACCGGAACGGGGTAGTGGATGGCCGTCTCGATGCCGTGGCGGGCC
>JAKQCW010000111.1 GCA_029558955.1 Chloroflexota bacterium | reverse complement strand
CCCAAACAGCTCATAGTTGGCGTGAATGACCAACTGGTGTCTTGACTGGGACAAAGGCGATTCGGGAGTAGAAAATGGTTTGGACATTGATGAAGTGAGCTGCTTAGTGCATTTCAGGGCCCCACATACCGCGGGGGCAGTGACCGTCTTTCGGTGGAACAGTGCCAGCGCATCAACTCAACTCGGACGCGTGCTGTGGTATAATTGTTCTCAGCATCGATCACACCGTTCAAGAGAACCAATGGCAGAACAGACATCAGACAAAGCGACCAAGCGCCTGGAGATCATCGCCGCGGTCATCCTCTCGCTGGCCAGCCTGCTGACAGCCTGGAGCAGCTATCAAGCCGCCCAATGGTCACGCACCCAATCCATCATGAGCAACCGATCAGTCACCAGGATGGTCGAAAGCAGTCAGTTGTCCACGCTGGCGTCCCAGGATGCCCTGGTGGACGTGATCACCTTCACCGACTGGCTGGAGGCTGTCAGCGTTGACAACCAGATCCTGGCCGACTTCTATCGCGGCCGCTTCCGGGCAGAGTTCGGGCCAGCCTTCGAGGCCTGGCTGGAACTCAAGCCGTTGCAGAACCCGGATGCCCCCTCAACCCCCTTTGCCATGGCCGAATATAACCCGGCGAATCGCCAGGAGGCCGCGGCCAAGCAGGAGGAGGCGGCCGCGTTGCAGGTGGAAAGCCGCGTCGCGGCGGAGTACGCGGAGCTGTACGTGCGCAACACCCTGTTCCTGGCGTCGGCGCTCTTCTTCATCGGCATGTCGCGCATGTTCAGCGCCCACGCGGTGCGGCTGGCGTTGGAGGTTCTGGCGGCAATTCTGTTGCTGATCGGCCTCTACACGGCGTTCACCGTGCCGATCGTCTGATCTGACATGCGCAACGCCAGAGTCATCAGCCCAACTGGATGGGGAATGTCAGCGTGATGACCATGCCGGCCAGCAGAACCAGCAGTCCCAGCGCCAGCATGGCCATGTCGATCAGGCGTGATTGGAACTTGCCCGCGATGCCGGCGAAGAAAAGCACCGAGGCGAAGAGCACCGTCAGCAACACATAGCGGTCGGCGATCTGGTCGGCCTGCTCGGCTTGATTCCACTGGGCGGTAGCCTCTGCCGTCCAGGAGGCAGCTTCTGCGCTCTCAGGAAGCTGGTATTCTGGCATGACCAAGGGGGAGGACGGGGCGTCGGGATTCTGCAGCGGCTGGGTGGCCAGCCAGGCATCGGACGCGCTTTTCAGCGCCGGCGGAAAGCGCTGGTAGAGAAAGTCGGCCAGCAGCTTGTTTTCCGTGCTGATGGCGGCGGCCCAATCGATGAACAGACTGGCGTGGAAGCTGGTCTGCTGCAAAGCTGCGCTGGATGCCTGGCCGGCCCTGGTGGTGGCTGTGTTGGCGGCCGCGCGGTACTTGGTCTCATCGCCTCCCCACAGGGTGGACTGATAGGCGCACCAGGCTGTGGCCACCGTGGCCAGCGCCAGAACGACAGCCGAGATGAACTCAACCCAGCGGTCGAAACGGCTGACCTGATCTTCCTGCGACAGAATGCGCTGAGAAAGCGAGGGCTGCTGAGTGGGCGTGGCGTCCACATCCGGCTGTGGCGTTGCCTGATCATTCATGGACAGCAGTCTCCGCTGGGCCGGCGGCCGGCGCTTCAGGCAACTGGCTGCTGGTCAGGCCAGCCAGCCAGCGCGTGGCCGGGTCCACTTCCAGGATCAGGGCGCGCACGGCCATGGTCAGCGGCACGCCGACGATAGCGCCGGCCGGTCCCAGCACCAACGGCCAAAAGGTGGCCGACACCAGATTGAGGAAGGGGGTGAGATTGAGCCGCGTCACCACCAGCCGCGGCTGGACCACGTTCTGGACAAAGCCGTTGATGGCGATGTAGAAGAAGGCCAGCACCAGCATGCGCTCCGGCCCGTAGGACAGCAGAGTCAGGAGCGCCGGCGGGATCAGGCCCAGCCAAAAGCCGATGAAGGGGATGAAGTTCAGGATGCCGGAGAGCACGCCCCAGAGGAGGGCGTAGGGCACATCGAACAGATAGAACATGACCGAGTTCAAGGCGCCGATGCACGAGCCGACGATCACCATGACGACAATGTATTGGCGCAGATCGACGGTGAACTCCATGATCCGCCGGGCGTAGCCGTGGCCGCGGCGGGCGGTTTCCTCCAGCCGGCCGGGCCAGAGGACGATGTCGACAAAGAGGAAGGTGGTCAACAGGATCAGCGTGGTCAGGTTGCCGATGGCGCTGCCCAGCGCGGCCAGCAGATCAGCGATCCAGGTCAGCGGCTTGGAGGGATCGACCTGGCTGGCGATGGCCGACGAGCCGGCGCTGGCCAGGCCCATGCTCTGCAATGCGGCCTGCCATTGCGCGACCATCTTCTGCGCCTGTTCCGTGTAGGTGGGTAGTTCCTGGAGAAACTGAGCGCCGGCATAGATGAACAACAGCGCCAGCAGGGCCAGCACCAGGTAAACTGCCGCTAGTGAAAGCGCCAGAATCGCACCCCGATGCACTCCCTTGCGCCGCAACCGATTGACCAGCGGGTCGGCAGCCAGGGCGATCAGGATGGCGAAGGTCACTGAAAGGATGTAGCTGGCGTACTGGCTCATGCCCCACAGCGCCACGGAGGCGGCGGCCAGCATCAGCAGGATGCGCAGGGCAGGTCCCATTTCTTTGGAAGATGTCATGCGGTGAACTCCGTTTGTACCGGCAGACCCGGCTAAAGCCTCGACTCCGCGTCCGGCTAAAGCCTCGACTCCGCGTCCGGTCAGGAGTCGAGCCTTCAGGCGGTCGGGGCGTGCGATTCGTACCAGCAGACCCGGCTAAAGCCTCGACTCCGCGCCTGCTAAGGCCTCGACTCCGCGCCGGCTAAAGCCTCGACTCCGCGCCCGGTCAGGAGTCGAGCCTTCAGGCGGTCGGGGCGTGCGATTCGTACCGGCAGACCCGGCTAAAGCCTCGACTCCGCGTCCGGCTAAAGCCTCGACTCCGCGCCGGCTAAAGCCTCGACTCCGCGTCCGGCTAAAGCCTCGACTCCGCGTTCGGTCAGGAGTCGAGCCTTCAGGCGGTCGGGGCGTGCGCTTGGCGCCCATGACACTGCTTGAACTTTTTGCCGCTGCCGCAGGGGCAGGGATCGTTGCGGCCCGCCGCCGCCAGAGCTTGCTGCAAAGCCGCATCCCGAGCAGCGTAGACCTGCATGATCTCAGCCGGGGCGCGACCGCGGCGCAGCATGTCGGCCATGAAGCGCATGGGCTGATCGATGTGGTGGAAGAACAGCTTGTAGCCGGCGCAGAGGTAGTTCAAGCCCGGCTCGCCGTCGGGCGAGCCGCTGCCCACTCCGCCCCCGGGGCTCCGGGGTGCTTCGCAAAAGCGGTCCTTGGGGCAGCCGCCGTGGCAGGCAAAACGCACGTCGCACTCCAGGCAGTAGCGCGGCAGGGTGTCGAACTTGTCCTGGCCAAACTTTTGCTGCTGGGGCGAGGCGATCAGCTCGATCATCGGCGTCTCGGCGATGTTGCCCAGCCGGTAGGCCGGCTCGACGTAGTGATCGCAGGCGTAGAGGTCGCCGTTGTGCTCCAGCGCCAGCGCCAGCCCGCAGGTCTTGGAGTGGACGCACAGCCCCGACGGCTCGCCGACCCAGTTGGCCAGCGCCACGTCGAACATCTGCACGTAGACTGCGCCCACGTCGCGCCGCACCCACTCCTCGAAGACGCCGATCAGAAAGCGTCCATACTGCTCGGCAGTCACGGAGCGGTCGGTGACCAGGTCGCCCGCTTGCGTGTAGAGCGGACGGTCGCGCCAGGATGTCCAGGGGGCGGGGGTGACGGGGGGAGGAAGGGAGGGGGAGAGAGGGGCGTTGGCGGAAGCGTGGTCGGAAGCGTCGTCGGAATGGTCGAGGCGCTCGATGATGGGGATGTACTGCTGGTAGCCAGAGCCGCAGTCGTCGCGCAGGAAGCGATAGACCTCGACCGGGTGATCGGCGTTGGCGTGGTGCAGCGTGGTCAGGGTGTTGTACTCCACGCCGTGCTTTTGCAGCAAGCCCAGCCCGCGCATCACCTTGTCGAAGGTCGGCTGGCCCCCTTTGTCGACGCGGTAGGCGTCGTGCATGGCCCTGGGCCCGTCGATGCTGATGCCCACCAGGAAGTTGTGCTGCCGGAAGAAGGCCGCCCAGTCATCGTCGATCAGCGTGCCGTTGGTCTGGATGGTGTACTCGATCTGCATCCCCGGCTTGCGGTATCGTTCGGCATATTCGATGCTGCGCCGGAAGAAATCGAGCCCCATCAGCGTCGGCTCGCCGCCCTGCCAGGCCACGTTTACCTGCGGCGTTTGGTGCGCCTCGATCAACTGGCGGATGTAGCTCTCCAGCATGGCATCGGCCATGCGGAAGCGGCTGCCGGGGTAGAGCATCTCCTTGGAGAGGAAGAAGCAGTAGGCGCAGTCCAGGTTGCAGGTCGCACCGCTGGGCTTGGCCAGGAGGTGAAAGGCCGGCGGGTAGTTGTTGAGGGAATTTGTCATGGCTACATGCCCCACACGGCGATGGACAGGTCCTGATAGCGCTCGGCGCGCTGCCAGATGCGCTCCTCCCAGCTCTTGCCCGGCCGGCGATCGAAGATCACCAGATGCGCCTCCTCCGCGCCGCAGCGGTCGGCGTATTCCCAGGTCTGGGCCAGCCCCTCTTGCAGCGTCGCCTCCAGCGAGCCCCGCAGCAGCTTCAGCTCGATCACTGCCCGCTGCACGCCGGCCGGATGGTTCCACACCACCAGCAGATCGGTGCGCCGCCGGCCCAGGCCATATTCCCGATCGACGCGGCCGCCGCCGTTGACGATGCGCTGCAAGAAGGCCTGCATCAGCAACTGCGGCCCCGCCTCGCGATAGTTGAAACCGTCCAGCCAGGCCTCGGAATGCTCGCGGAAGAACTGCTGGAAGGCCGCCAACAGCTTGGGCAGGTCCAG
>JAKQCW010000102.1 GCA_029558955.1 Chloroflexota bacterium | reverse complement strand
GCAGCCGCGGGCAGGGCTGGCAGCAGGGCGGTGACAAGAAGCAAAAAGACGCTGGCAAGCAGCCACAGAGGACGGGACATGGGCGAAAACCTCCAGGGGAGCGGTCTCAGTCGCGGCACGAGGTGGGCAACGGGCGGCATTGTACACCCATTGGCGCGGGTCGGTCAAACCGTTTCGATTCGATCTTGCGCGGGCAGAGGGCTGACAGTGCTGGTCAACTGCACACCTGGCCAAGTTTCCCCTATCTCAAAGCTGTGGTATCATCGGATCAACCGTTCTATTCACTGCCCATCACCGCGCCGGCGACGAGGCCGGCCCCTCCATGAGCCATCTGCAACCGCATTCACACCATTCCGGTCTCAGCTACCCCATCGGCGCGACGATTCAATCGGACGGCGTCAACTTCAGCGTCTACGCGCGCCGCGCCACAGGGGTCGAGCTGCTGCTCTTCGACCACGTGGACGCCCCCACCCCCAGCCGGGTGATCTCGCTGGACCCACACTCCAACCGCACCCACGACTATTGGCATGTCGCCGTGCCGGACATCGGCCCCGGCCAGATCTACGCCTATCGCGCCCACGGCCCCTGGCATCCCGACGCCGGCCTGCGTTTCGATCGCCACAAGGTGCTGCTGGACCCGTACAGCCGCGGGGTGGCCATGCCCAGTCGCTACGACCGGGAGGCGGCGGTCAATCCGGGGGACAACACAGGGGTGGCCATGAAGAGCGTGGTAGTCGATCCGCGCGTCTATGACTGGGAGGGGGATCATCCGTTGCACCGGCCCTATGCCGAGACCATCATCTACGAGATGCACGTGCGCGGCTTCACGCGCCATCCCAATTCCGGCGTGACCCCGGAGCGCCGCGGCACCTACGCCGGCCTGGTGGAGAAGATCCCCTACCTTCAGGCGCTGGGCATCACGGCGGTCGAGCTGCTGCCCATCTTCCAGTTCGACCCCTTGGACGCGCCGCGCGGCCGCGTCAACTATTGGGGCTATAGCCCGGTGACCTTTTTCGCCCCGCACATCCAGTACAGCGTCAGCCAGGACGCCCAGGGCGCGCTGGACGAGTTTCGCGACATGGTCAAGGCGCTGCATCGCGCCGGCATCGAGGTGATCCTGGATGTGGTCTACAATCACACGGCCGAGGGCAGCCAACTGGGGCCTACCTTCTGCTACCGCGGCCTGGCCAACGACGACTACTACATTCTGGAGAAGAACCAGGCGCTCTATGCCAACTACAGCGGCACCGGCAACACCCTCAACGGCAACAACACCATCGTGCGACGCATGATCCTGGACAGCCTGCGCTATTGGGTGCGGGAGATGCACGTGGATGGCTTTCGCTTCGATTTGGCCTCGATTCTCTCGCGCGACGAGCAGGGCATGCCGATGCTCAACCCGCCGGTGCTGTGGGATATCGACAAAGACCCGGTGCTGGCCGGGGCCAAGCTGATCGCCGAGGCGTGGGATGCCGGCGGGCTCTACCAGGTGGGCAACTTCATCGGCGACTACTGGAAAGAGTGGAATGGCCGCTTCCGCGATGACGTGCGCTCCTTTGTCAAAAGCGATCCCGGCATGACCGAGGCCGTGGCCAGTCGCTTCTTCGCCAGCCCTGACATCTACGGCCACAAGGGGCGGGAGCCGGAGCAGAACATCAACTTCATCACCTGCCACGACGGCTTCACGCTCAACGACCTGGTCTCCTACAACGACAAGCACAACCTGGCCAACGGCGAGCAGAACCGCGACGGCGAGTCTCATAACCTGAGCTGGAACTGCGGCTGGGAAGGCCCCAGCACCGATCCGGCCATCGAGCGGCTGCGCCAGCGCCAGATCAAGAATCTGCTGACCATCAACCTGCTGGCGCTGGGCGTGCCCATGTTGTCCATGGGAGACGAGGTGCGACGCACGCAGTTCGGCAACAACAACGCCTACTGCCAGGACAACGAGGTAAGCTGGTTCGACTGGAGCGCGCCGGAGCGCCACGGCGACATCCTGCGCTTCGTGCAGAAGCTGAACCGCCTGCGCCTGCACCTGGACGCCGTGATCGAGGGGCCGCACCATCTGAACCTGTGGCAGTTGCTGCACAGCACGCGCGTCCAATGGCATGGCGTCAAGCTCAACCAGCCCGACACCTCCTACACCTCGCACTCGCTGGCGCTGACCGCCTGGGGCCGCTGGGCGGTGTTTCATCTGATCTTCAACGCCTACTGGGCGCCGCTGAGCTTTGAGGTGCCGGCGTTGCCGGCGGTACAGCACAGCGACTGGCGGCGCATCATCGACACCGCGCTGGACTCGCCGCTGGATTTCTGCGAGTTTCCCGATGCGCCGACCCTGTCCGGGCAGCTTTACCGCGCCGAGGCGCGCTCGGTGGTGGTTCTGGCCTGCCGCCGCCTGGACGAGGGTGGTTGAACGAGTCTGAATTGTTCTACGCCAGCGCAAAGACGCATCTTGCGGAGATGATCCGTGTCTGACCAGCTCACTTCTTCCGGCGAACACAACGACAAGGACGGCGTCGCCGCGCTGCCCAGCGCCAGCGCGGCGCAGGCGGCTCCTGCGGCAGACCGTGCAGAGACCAATCAGAGCGAGATGGATTTCCTGCATCAAGGCCCTTCCAGGGAAGCTGTTCTCAAAGAGCCAGCCGTCGGCTATGCCCGGAGCACTGAGATGCCGACGTTCTTTGGACAGCCGATGCGGCAAGGAGCATTTACAGGCGTCACTCTTGGCAGGCCTGAGAGTCCGCAACTCTTCTACACCCACCCCCGCGGCCAAATCTGGGTGGGCGACGCGATCGCCTGGCTGGGCACTCTTGAGGCTGGCTCAGTCGATATGATCTTTGCCGACCCGCCCTACAATATCAAGAAGGCGGAGTGGGACACGTTTGAGTCGCAGAGTGCGTACGTCGAATGGTCGTTGCGCTGGATCGAGCAGGCCGCGCGGGTTCTCAAGCCAACCGGCACCTTGTTCGTCTGCGGATTCTCCGAAATCCTGGCCGATATCAAGCTGCCCGCCCAACGCTACTTCAAAGGGTGTCGCTGGCTGATCTGGCATTACAAGAACAAGGCTAACCTTGGCTCCGACTGGGGGCGCTCGCACGAGAGTATCCTGCATCTCAGAAAGAGCGAGAGGTTCACCTTCAACCTCGATGACGTGCGCATCCCGTATGGCAATCATACGTTGAAATATCCTGAACACCCTCAGGCAGAGACCAGCCAATACGGAAGCGGAGAAGGTCAGATATGGCAGCCCAACCCACGCGGTGCAAAACCCAGGGATGTCATCGAAATCCCCACCACCTGCAACGGCATGCACGAAAAAACTCCCCATCCCACGCAAAAGCCTGAAGAACTTCTGCGCAAAATCGTCCTGGCATCCTCCAACCCCGGAGACTTGATCATCGATCCGTTTCTGGGGTCGGGAACCACAGCGGTGACGGCCCAGCAGTTGGGACGTCGGTGGAAAGGTTGCGATCTGTCGCAGGAGTACTGCCGATGGGCGGCAGACCGCATCGAGCTTGTCGAAAACTGGCCCGTTGCCAAGTGGATCGAGTATGATTTGCAGAACGCCCGAAGGAGGCAATCGATACGATGACCGTCACCTCGTTGGGCGACCTGCAGGCCAGCGTGGTTGACAGGTCGGCTTTCAGCTCGCTGGAAGATTATCTGAAGCTGTGCGAAGCGTTCCTTGGCTATGTAGCAAGCAGTCAACCAACACGAATCGTTTCGCCTTCTCATCCCAACTACATCTTCTTCCAGTACGGGCAAGACTACAGTCACAAGATCACCCGTCCTCTGAACTTCGACCTGTTTCTTGAGGAAGGTGCCATCTTCAGGGGTGCATTCCATCGGTTTGTTGCGTTTCTCAGCGATTTACGGAAGGCAGGATCTGGCGACGCGCTGAGCAGAATCCACGCGGGCTACCTCGAATTAAACGAAATCAACCGGGTCGTCTATACCCTCCAACAGAGCATTGGCTGCATCGGCGACTCGTTCGATAGCCCGAATCAAAGTCGCAAACGGGTCGGACAGTTGTTCGAGAATCTCGTCAAGCTGATCCTTCAAGAAGTAGGCATCGACTGTGAGCCGCGAACAATCAACCTGCCGATTCCGGATTTCCCCGGCATGACCATGCCTTACGAATTGGACCTGGTATTCTCTCGCCGTCAGGTCATCATCACATCCGAGACCAGTCTGCTTCAGCCTTTTGAAGTCGTGGGATCAGTCAAGACAACCAGCAAGGATCGGATCGACAAGGTCTTCCTGGACAAGTTCCTGTTGACCAAGCTGCTTGGGCGACAGGTGCCGGTTGTTGCGGTTTTCTTGCATGATGTGCAACGTGCAAGCAGGGGCAACAGCATCTTCAATGTCAGTTCCACATTCAAGACCAACCACTTTCTGGGCTATTCAGTGGCTTTGAATCGCCTGGACGGCGTCTACTATGTCGACCCGAGGCCGGAGATGATCACTGATGAACGCCTGCGCCGCGAAATCGCCAGCTTTCAGCGTTTTCTGGTGCACGATTTGTGGTTGCTGGCCACGTAACGCGCGCCTGCCAGCTCACTCTGAACAGCGATAGATGCGCGGCTGGCCGCTTACAACCAGACCAACAACCCGAGGCCCGTGTTCTCAACAACACCCCGCATTTTGGAGTCGAAACATGACTGATTCAAACACTCTTCCCAGCCAAACTTACGACAAGGACAGCTTCGACGCCGAGTTCGACGCGCTGCCCAGCGCGGCTCAGGCTGGGCGTGGCTCGGTCGGAGACCGGCCACAGCAAGAGCAGGGAGGAGACCGGCCACAGCAAGAGCAGGGAGGAGACCGGCCACGGCAGGAGAAACTGGGCCTGGTGGTCGGCGGATCGCTGGCCAAGGGGCTGGAGGTGCGGCTGGAACGCGAGGTGAGCACCGAAGATCTGGCCGTGGGCAGCTATGTGGTGGTGCATGGTCAGAGCAAGCGCTTTTTCAGCATGATCACCGATGTGCAACTGGGCGCCGCCAGCGAAGAGTTCACGCTCAACCCGCCCGACATGAGCGACGACTTCCTCTCGGCCGTGCATCTGGGCACCAGCGCCTTTGGCTTGATTCACCTCAGCCCGATGCTGGTGCTGGACGAGAGCGGCGAGCCGCGGCCGGTCAAGACGGTGCCCGGCCACTTCAGCGCGGTGCGCGCCGCCAGCCAGGAGGAGGTCAGCGAGGTCTTTGGCCAGGAGGGCCATGACGCGGAGAGGGGCGCCCACTTCTTCCACATCGGCCAGCCGCTGGAGATGGAAGAGGTCAAGGTGACGCTGAGCCTGGAGCGGCTGGTGGAGCGCTCGTCGGGCGTCTTCGGCAAGAGCGGCACCGGCAAGACCTTCCTCAGCCGGCTGTTGCTGGCCGGCATCATCCGCGACAACGTGGCCGTCAACCTGATCTTCGACATGCACAACGAGTACGGCTGGGAGGGGAGCAGCGAGGGCGTCTCGAAGAAGGTCAAGGGGTTGAAGCAGATCTTCCCCGACGGCCGGGTCAAGATCTTCACCCTGGACGACGAGTCCAGCCGGCGCCGCGGCTCCAACCCCGACTACACCGTGACCATCGGCTACGAGCAGGTGGAGCCGGAGGACCTGGAGATGCTGCAAGGCATCCTCAACCTGAGCGAGCCGCAGGTGGGCGCGATCTACGCCCTGCGCCGCCGGCTGGGGTCCAAGTGGCTGGTCAACTTCCTGGACGACGACTGGATCGACAGCCAGGGCGAATTCGACCCGGAAACGGGCAAGTCGGAAAATGGTCTCAAGGCGCTGGCCGACGACATGGGCCAGACCTACCAGACGCTGGCCGCGCTGCGCCGCCGCTTCGAGGTCTTCCATAAGTATGGCTTCCTCAAGGCCAAGGCGCACGACGACTCGGTGAATCGCATCCTCAATCATCTGGAGTCCAAAACCAAGACTCACATCGTGCTGGAGTTTGGCCGCTATGGCAACATGCTGGACGCCTACATCTTCGTGGCCAACTTCCTGACCCGCCGGCTGCACCAGAAATACGTGGAAAAGAAAGAACGGGCCTTCGGCAACAAGGACGACGAGCCGACGCCGTTGGTGATCACCATCGAGGAGGCGCACAAATTCCTCGATCCGCAGATCGCCGGCCACACCATCTTCGGCACCATCGCCCGCGAGCTGCGCAAGTACAACGTGACCCTCTTCATCGTCGATCAGCGCCCCAGCCAGATCGACCCGGAGGTGATGAGCCAGATCGGCACGCGCGTCACCGCCCTGCTGGACGAGGAGAACGACATCCGCGCCGTGTTGATGGGCGTCAGCGGCGCGGCCGGGCTGAAGGAAGTGCTGGCGCGGCTGGAAACGCGGCAGCAGGCGCTGATCCTGGGCCACGCCGTGCCCATGCCGGTGGTGGTGCAGACCCGCAGCTACGATCTGGACTTCTACAAGGCCATGGGCTACATCGACGAGGCCGAGCTGCCGGCGCGGCTGGCCAGCAACGTGCAAAAGATGCGCGGGGACGCGGGCTTCGAGGGGTTCGACTAGCGGTCGATATCAGTTTGGGGGATACATTACAATAATCCACTGCTTGTCGCGACTGATTCGCTCTGTTTCTGCGTTTACCACAGAACAGAGCTCGTCGTTGTTTCCTGTTGCAATGTCGCGGGGGCAACCCACCGCTGCCATTTCCTCACGATCAGGCGCCCGGCACTTGACCGCGATCGTGCGCCCAACACGATTCGCCGCCAAAGTGGCGGACGCCGATGCGCAACGATTTTGTTTGCGATCTACTCACCTGGAGGTATCCATGCCAACTGAACCGTATATCGGCCAAATCATGGCCTTTGGGGGCAACTACGCCCCACTGGGCTGGGCGCTGTGCGACGGCAGCCTGCTGCCGATCTCGCAGTACGACGCCCTGTTCAGCCTGATCGGAACCACCTACGGCGGCGACGGCCAGACCACCTTCGCCCTGCCTGACCTGCGCGGCCGGGCGGCGCTGCACCAGGGCCAGGGGCCAGGTCTGAGCAACTACAGCCTGGGCGAAAACGGCGGCGCAGAGGCGGTCACGCTCACCGTGAGCCAGTTGCCGCCGCACAGCCACCCGGTGTTGGGCCACTCCGGCGCGGGAGACAGCCCGCAGCCCGCCGGCGCGGTCTGGGCCGGCAGCACGGTCGCCCTCTACACCGCCGGTGCGGCGGCCAACACGGCGATGAGCCCGTCGTTGATCTCGGCCAGCGGCGGCGGCCAGCCACACGACAACATGCCGCCGTATCTCACGCTCAATTTCTGCATTGCGATCGAGGGCATCTACCCCACGCCTGGCTAGGAGGCAATCTCATGACCGAACCATTCATTGGCGAAATTCAGATCTTTCCCTTCGGTATCACGCCGCGCGGCTGGGCGCAGTGCAACGGCCAGTTGCTGCCCATCAACCAGAACCAGGCGCTTTTTTCGCTGCTGGGCACCATGTACGGCGGCAATGGACAAACTACCTTCGCCCTGCCCGACCTGCGCGGCCGGGCGGCGCTGGGCGTCGGCGCTGGCTATGACCAGGGCCAGCGGGCAGGCGAAGAGATGCACTCGTTATACATCACTGAGATGCCTATGCACAGTCACGGGGCCAACGCCAGCTCGGCGCCGCCTTCCACACCCAGTCCGGCCGGCGCTGCCTGGACCAACACCGGTGCAGCCAACTACGCGGCCGTTCCCAACGCGCAGATGGCCGGCAACGCCGTTGCGCCAGCCGGCAGCGGCCAGCCCCACGAAAACCGTTCCCCTTACCTGGCGCTCAACTTCTGCATTGCGCTGGTAGGGATCTACCCCTCCCGCGACTGAGATTCATCTTCCCGAGGAAATAGACCCATGAGCGATCCCTATATCGGCGAGATCAGATTGTTCGGCTTCAACTTCGCGCCGCGCTATTGGGCGCAGTGCAACGGTCAACTGCTGCCCATATCCCAATACACGGCGTTGTTTTCGATTCTTGGCACTGCCTACGGCGGCGACGGCCGCACCACCTTCGCCTTGCCCAACCTGCAAGGCCGCTCAGCCTTGAACTTCGGCCAGGGACCTGGACTGTCCTACCGCTCGCTGGGCGAAAACGCCGGTGTCGCTGCGGTGACACTGATCAACAGTGAAATGCCGCAGCACGCGCATGCCGCCGCTGCCAGCACGAACCTGGGCGACCAGACGGACCCGGCCAACCATGTGTGGGCGAGCGGCGCAGGCGGCAGGGGCCAGAACTTCTACGCCAGTGGGGCGGACGTTGCCATGAGCAACCAGGCCATCGGACCGGTCGGCGGCAGCCAGCCGCACAACAACCTGCCGCCCTACCTGGCACTGAACTACTGCATCTGCCTGGCCGGCGCCTATCCACCCAGATCATAGCGAGTACTGCAACTGCCGAATGATGAATTGAACGAACGATGACCCTGAACGGGGACCGAGGAGGATAACACCGTGAACATTGAACTTCGACCAACGCAACCATCCCTGACTGAAGCTCGATCCAACCAGGCGCGGCGTGCCGGCCGAGGCTGGCTGGCTGTTCTTGCGGCTGTGCTGTTGCTGGCTGGGGGGCTGCTGGCGCCGGCCGCGCCGGCCCAGGCGGCCGGCACGATCACTGTCAACACCACAGCTGACGAATATGGTGCAGGCGGCGGCTGTTCGCTGCGGGAAGCCGTCCGCACGGCCAATGTTGGCGCCAATTTCGGCGGCTGCAGCCTGGTCGGGACGTCGCCCTTTACCATCAACCTGCCTGCGGGCACCTATCAGTTGACCATCGCTGGCAAGAACAACGACGACAACGCCACCGGCGACCTGGACATCCTGGTCAGCGGCACGATCATCGCCGGCGCCGGCGCGTCCAGCACCACCATCCAGCAGACCACGGACGACCGCGTCATCGACTTCAACCCCAGTGTCGGCCCCAGCTTTTCGGGCAGCATCAGCAACCTGCTCATCACCGGCGGCAACGTGGACAGCAACTACGGCGGCGGCGGCATTATCTACGGCGACACGAACGGCGGCGGAACGCTGACGCTGAACGGTGTGACAGTGGACAACAACGCCGCCACACAAGGGCCTGGCGGCGGCATTGCATCAGGAGCGTGCGGCAATCTTACCATCGTCAACAGCACGATCTCCAACAACACGGCGAGCTCGACAACGGCCGGCACCGGCGGCGGTATTGATTACCTGAGTCAATGCACTGGCGGCCAACTGAACATCAGCAATTCCACCTTCTCCGGCAACCGGTCGGCGCGGAGCAGCGGCGACGCCGGCGGCGGGCTGCACATCAGCGGCACCACGGCCACCATCCAGCGCACCCACTTCGTCAACAACCGGGCCGCCAACGCCTCGCTGACGGCCACCGGCCTGGGCGGGGCCATCGCCCACGTGAGCGGCACGCTGAACGTCAGCTTCAGCCGCTTTGTGGGCAATGTGGCCACCAACGGCAGCGGCATCTGGCAGACATTCGGCGGCACGACCGGGGCCGACGACAACTGGTGGGGCGTCAACTCGGGGCCAGGGGCCGGCGTGCTGGCTGGCAACGTGACGCCGACGGCCGCCCGCTGGCTGCAACTGCGCCACAGCGCCAACCCCTCGGCCGTGGCGATCAACACGTCAACCACCCTGACGGCAGATCTGTTGGGACGCAACACAGGCGGTCCAGCGGCCCCGGCCAACCTGTCAGGCCTGCCCCCCTTCCAGCAGCCGCCGGTCACTATCTTCAGCAATCCGGTGCTGGGCACGCTGTCAGGCGCGGCGACGCAGTTCGTCAACGGCCAGGCGACGGCCACCTACACCGCCGGCGCGACCGTTGGCGTCGGCAGCGCCGATGCCACGGCTGACAACCAGACCGTGACCGTCACCTTCAACGTGCCGCTGGCCGTGCTGCTGGCCAACTTCAGCGCCGAGGCGCAGGCGGATCGGGTGTGGGTCCATTGGGAGACGGTCAGCGAGTTGGGCAACCTGGGCTTCAACCTGTGGCGGGGCGTGGCGCCGGACGGGCCGGCCACACAGCTCAACGCCAGCCTGATCCCTTCGCCAGCGCCGGGCAGCACGCAGGGATTCAGCTACGAGTGGATCGACCGGGCCAACCTGGTTCCCGGTGCGACCTACTATTACTGGCTGGAAGACGTGGACGTCCACGGCATGACGACGCGACACGGTCCAGTGAGCGTGACTCTGGCCGCTCCCACCGCCGTAACCTTAGGCGGGCTGTCCGCCAGCCCTGCACCGACCACAGCCATGCTCTGGGGGTTGCCTGCGCTGGTGACGGCTCTGGGCGCAGCCACAGCTCTGGCCTGGCGCCGCCGCTGAGCCCCCTGACTCGTAGCGTTCGATCAGTGAGGCCGCGCAGGGCGCGGCCTCACTTGTTTTTTTGGGTCCGGTGGAGGGCTGAGTCTATACAGCCATCATCGTGGCCTGCATCAGCGCGATCGCCCGCTCCGCGTCCTGTGACAGGGCCACTACCTCCCCTGTGCAGACCGAAATCGTGCGGCCGGCGCGGGCAACCTTGCCACGCGCGATGAGCTTGTCGCCGATGGCCGGCGCCAGGAAATTGATCTTGAACTCCACGCTCAGCACCCGCGCGCCCGCCGCCATCAAGGTGAATGCTGCGTAGCCGCAGGCGCTGTCGGCGATGGTCGTGACGATGCCGGCGTGCAGGAAGCCGTCCTGCTGGCACAGATCGGCGCGGTAGGGCAGCTCGATCTCGACGGCGCCCGACGTCACGGAACGCAACGACGCGCCGATGGCCGCCATGACCGTTTGTTGCCCGAAGCTGGCCGCGACGCGCGCATAAAGTGGGGCCTCCGGTGGAAGCTCTTTCACGGCTGGGTCTTTCCCGGACGGGTCAGCGGGGGTACGGTGCGGCCCTGCGCCGAATCTTCGATCAGCCGGGCCAGGCGGGACTGGCGGGTCTCGGCCTTCTTGGCGCTGATGACCCAGCGGATCGCGGCCTGGCGATAGGAGCGCGGCCGGGCCTGGAAGAACTGCCAGGCGTCCGGGTTGGCGCGCAGCTGCTCCTCCTCGGCCTCGTCCAACGCGGCGTGTTCCCGCTGCTCGTAGGAATAGACCGCCGCCGTTTCGTCCCTGCGCCGCTCGAAGGCCGCCAGCCCGGCCGGCTGCATGCGGCCCTGCGCGGTCAGCTCGGCCACGCGTGCGATGTTGACCGCGCTCCAGTTGCTGTTGGGCTTGCGCGGCGTGAAGCGGTTCATGTAGCTCTCCCCGTCGACGCTCTTGCGGATGCCGTCGATCCAGCCGAAGCAGAGCGCCTGGTCGACCGCTTCCGACCACGTCATGCTCGGGCGGCCGGTGCCCTTCTTGTAGAACCCGACGATGAGCTCGGGCGCCGTCTCGTGGTGCGCCTCCAGCCACGCCCTGAACTCGGCGGGGGTCGCGAAAAAGATGACCTCAGGTTGCTGGTCCGTCATGCGCGCGCCTCCGTGTCGCTCGTCTCGTCGCCGGTGGCCGGTGTGGTCGTCACGTCGGCCGGGGCCGTCGTCGCCGTTCCGGCGGCCTGAGTGCTCTCG
>JAKQCW010000095.1 GCA_029558955.1 Chloroflexota bacterium | reverse complement strand
CCATCAGGCCGTCATATCAGCAAAGCCGCCCCAACTGCACTGTGTGCCACATACGGAAGGCGTCCCCTGCACGTAACCCGTAACCAGCAATTCCAAATATGGCGACTGCCAAACTGGAGTCGAGGCTTCAGCCGGGTTTGCACGCTCAACTCGCATCGTCCGGACCCGGCTGAAGCCTCGACTCCGCCCATATTTGGAATTGCTGGTAACCCGTAACCCGGAAGCCAGAACGCCTTTCCGGGTTACGAGTTACGAGTTACGGATTACGCACTGCGCCTCAACCGGCCGCCAGCTCAATAGATGCTCAGATAGCGGTCCAGCTCCCACTGGCTGACCGAGATGCGATATTCGTCCCACTCCTGGGTCTTGGCATCGACGTAGCGCTCGAAGATGTGATCGCCCAACGCCTCGCGCATCAGCGGGTCGTCCTGGAGCGCCTGGATGGCCTCGCCCAGGCTGCCCGGCATGGTCTGCATGGTCTGGCGCTGGGTCTCGTCCACGTGGTACAGATCCTGTTCGGCCGGCGGGGGCGGCGTCATGCCCCGGCGAATGCCATCCAGGCCGGCGTGCAGCATGACGGCAAAGGCCAGATAGGGGTTGGAGCTGGGATCGGGGCAGCGCAGCTCGACGCGGGTCGACTGCGGCTGCAAGGGGCGCACGCGCGGAATGCGGATCAGCGCCGAGCGGTTCATGCGCGCCCAGGAGATGTAGACCGGCGCCTCGTAGCCGGGCACCAGACGTTTGTAGGAGTTGACCAGCGGGGCAATCACGGCCGAGAAGCCGCGCGCATGGGCCAGTTGGCCGGCGATGTACTGCAAGGCCAGTTTGCTCAGGCCAAACACGCTGTCGCCGTTGACGTCCACGAAGGCATTCTTGCCGGTGGTCTTGTCGATCAGGCTTTGATGCACGTGCATGCCGGAGCCGGCGATGCCGGCGATCGGCTTGGGCATGAAGGTGCAGTAGAGCCCGTTGCGCTGGGCGACGGCCTTGAGGGTGGTGCGCAACGTCACCGCGTTGTCGGCCGTGCGCAGGGCATCGCCATATTTGAAGTCGATCTCATGCTGGCCCGGCGCGGTTTCGTGGTGCGCCGTCTCCACGTTGATGCCGAACTGCTGCAAGGCGTTGACCATCTGGCGGCGCACGCTGTAGGCCAGGTCAGTGCTGACATCGAAGTAGCCCGCCCGGTCGTGCAGCGACAAGGGCAGCAGCCGGCCGTTGGCGTCAGGTCGAAAGAGGAAAAACTCCAGCTCCGGGCCGGTGTTGAAGCCATAGCCCATCTCGGCCACCTTGGCCAGCGCACGCTTGAGCACATAGCGCGGGTCGCCGCTGAACGGCTCCCCCTCGGGCGTGTACACGTCGCAGATCACGCGCGCGGCCGCCAGCTCTTCCCCGCCCCAGGGAATCACGGCGAAGGTGTCCAGGTCAGGCACCAGATACATGTCGCCCTCGGCGATGCGCACAAAGCCCTCAATCGAGGAGCCGTCGAACCAGATGCCGTGGCCCACGGCCGTGCCCCAGTGCTCCACCGGAATGCTGACCTGTTTGACGATGCCGGCGATGTCGGTGAATTGAAGGTTGACGAAGCGAATCTTCTCGCGCTGGATCAGTTCGGCGACGCGCTCGATGGCTGCTTGGTCGATAGTCATGGTGTCTCTTGCTTCTCCTGAAAAAAAGTACCGGTGTAGCCTGACGCCTGGGGCGACAGTTACACCGGTGTAACGGGAAATTATCCGGGGGGGGAAAAAGGGGCTGAGCCGCAGCCCGCGGGGGCAGCTGCGTCAGTCCTCGGGCAGCTCGTCCCATTCGCTGACCGACCAGGCGCCCACGGCGATGATCAGCCGAGGCTGTTCATCGGCGGCAAAGACCAGCGCCAGCGCGCCATCCTCAGTCTGCGCCACCTCGCTCAGCTCGCTTTCGCTGTCGGCCAGGTCTACCAGCGCCTCTTCCAGCGCCTTGAGGCCCATCAGCGGCTCCTGGCTATCGGCTGTGAAAAGGCTGGCGCCGTACAGCTCCAGCAGCGTGTTGTCGTCCAGGTAGAGGTCCAGGTCGATCACCACACGCTCTTCGTCGGTGGGCGTCTCATCGGCTACCTCATCGGCCAGTGAGCTGTCCCAGAAGGCCAGCCCCACGACAACCGCGCCCTCTGAAACGGCCAGTTCTTCGTAGGCTTCATCGGTAAGCTCGGTGTGCAGGATCTCATCGTGCAGATCGTCCATCAACTCTTCAGTGCCATTCAGGCTGTCAATCATGGTCTTTTTCTCCTTGGTTTTAAGGGTCGCGATGGTGCGTGACCCGTGATTCGTAACTCGTGATGCGTAACTCGTAACTCGGAGTGTGGAAGGTGGGAGTTGTTTCTGGGCGGCGTGACCCGTGATGCGTAACTCGTGATGCGTAACTCGTAACTCGGAGTGTGGAAGGCGGGAGTTGTTTCTGGGCGGCGTGATGCGCGCCAGGATGTGCATCAGCGCACACCTCCGGGTTACGGGTTACGGGTTACGGGTTACGAGTTACTCTCCCCGGCGCAGGGCTGACGATCATGCGCGAGGGGATGGTGGCCTGCCCGACGTGGTCGCCGACCGCCATGAAATCGCTGAACATGACCGGCAGGCCGCGATCCACGAAAAGATTGGGGCCATCCTGGAAATGATAGTGCAGGTGCGGCCCCGGCGAATGGCCGGAATTGCCCACCGCCGCCACCGGCTGGCCTCTCTTGACCACGTCGCCCACCTGAACCTGCACGCTGCCGCTTTGCAGGTGGGCCAGGTAGCTGAACTCGCCGCGGCCATGGCCGATGACCACGGTGTTGCCGGCCAGGCGCACCGCGTCGCCCGCCAGTTGATCGGCGTCCAGCGGCTGGCCTGGCGGCTGGTCTGGCATGTCGGCGCGCACCTGGACGACCTTGCCCGCGGCCGGGGCCAGCACCGGCTGGCCAAAGCTGTAATGATCCTCGTTGCGCAGCCCGCGGCCGGCAAAGGTCTGGCCGTCGGGGCCCAAACGCACGAAATCGTAGGCGAAGGTCCAACTGACCGGGTCCGCCTTGTGCATCGACGACCAGTCGTTGCCGGTGATGGTCCACCAGGCGCCGTCGGCCACCGGCAGCCGCAGCTTGACCTGCTGCTGATGATAGACCAGCGGGATCTCCAGCACGGCCGTCACCGCCGCCTGCGTCTCGTAGTCGTAGCCGGCCACGCTCACCCGCACATGGCTCAGCGGCAGCGCGCCCTGCTCCAGAAAATAACAGCGGGGGATGATCAGCCCCATGCCCGGCGCCACGCCGAACTGGCCCAGGGTCAGCTCGTGCATGGCGGCCTGGCCCAGGCGCTGCCGCACCGCGGCCACGTGGTCGCTCTGGTCATAGACGCGCCACACCACATCGGTCAACACCACCGGCCGGGTGGCCGTGATCCCCATGTCGAAGACGAATTCCTGCACCGGGCCCAGGCCGGGATGGGGCAGCCGGTCATACAGCCCGACATAGACCCGCGCCGGTCGGGCCTCCAGACGCATCTCAGCTTCAGTCACGGGTATCTGCCTGTTTGGGTGAAAATTCCTGGCTGAAGCGCGCCAACACCGTCCGGATCTCCTGTCCGATCTCCAGAAAGGCGGCCCGCAGCAGGGTGTGGTCGCTCAGTTCCTCGTCCAGCACCCAGACGTGGCCGGCCTTGATGCTGGAAAGCTGCAGCCCGTCGCCGGTGTAGAGCGCCTTGGCCTCGACGCCGACGATGTTGTCATGCTCGACCACGTCGGTGAAGAGCTGGCGAATGCGGCGCGCGGTGCGTTCCACGCCGTCGTCGCTGTCCAGACGGCGCACGAACTCGAAGGGGAGCAGATACTCCACCTCCAGCTCGGTGAAAAGGCTGGCCGCCTGGTTCTGATGGCGACAGGGCACATTTTCGGCGTGATACATGTCGCAGAGCACTTCATCGCCGTAGAGGCTGAGCGCGGTGTACTCGGCCGGCCAGTAGAAGCTGACCTCGGCCCACAGCTCGACCGGGTGATGCCACTCCTGCGGCACGCAGGAGGCGCTGAAACGGCGCTCCAGCGTGGTGGTGTCCAGGGTGCTGGCCGCCTCGAAGAGGCGCAGGCCGGCCTCGCTGGCCGCGCTGATCAGTGCGCCGACCACCATCTCGAAGCCGACGTAGCCGGAGATCAGCGGTTGGAAGCGCGCCTCGCCGCCGGGAAACTCATCAGGAAACATGTCGTCTAGGGTCTTGCGTTTGGACGCGCCGTTGGTGGACATCCTGTCTCTCCATGCGAATGTGCCCGGCATGGCCGGGCGCTGAGATGATAACACACTCTCAGGGTCTCAGCAACTTTGCCGCGCCCGCGAGCATGGCTCAGCCAGCCTCGCCTTGCCGGAATTGGGTCTCGTACAGGTGCGCATAGAGGCTGCCCTGGGCCAGCAGCTCCTCGTGCGAGCCGCTTTCCACCAGCCGCCCCTCGTCCAGCACCAGGATGGTGTCGGCGGCCAGGATGGTGGAGAGCCGGTGGGCGATGACCACGCTGGTGCGGCCGCGGAAGAGGGGCGCCAGCGCCTCCTGGATCAACGCTTCGTTCTCCGAATCCAGGTGCGAGGTGGCTTCGTCCAGGATCAGAATGCGCGGGTCCTTGAGGATCACCCGGGCGATGGCCAGCCGCTGCTTTTCGCCGCCGCTCAGCCGGTAGCCCCGTTCCCCCACCACCGTGTCGTAGCCGGCCGGCAGCTTGGCGATGAAGCTGTGGATGCTGGCAGCTTTGGCGGCCGCGATCATCTCCTCCTCGCTGGCCTCCGGCCGCGCGTAGAGCAGATTCCTGCGGATGGTGTCGTGGAACAGGTAGGTCTCCTGCATGACGAGGCCGATCTGTTCGGCCAGCGACTGCTGGGTCACAGCGCGCAGGTCATGGCCGTCGATGGTGATCGCGCCCTGGTTGACGTCGTAGAGCCGCGGCAGCAGGTAGGTGACGGTGGTCTTCCCCGCGCCGCTGCGCCCCACCAGCGCGACCAGTTGACCCGGCATGATCTCGGCGGTGAAGTGACGCAGGGCCCAGGTGCGCGTGGCCACCGTCGCCACGTCGGGCGCCTCGCCCTCCGCGCCCTCCGCGTGCTCGCCGCGGCCGGCGCGCATGGCGGGCTGCTCGGCCGGCGCGGTGTGAGCGGCCCCCGCCTGGCCGGCCTGGCCAGCTTCGATCCGCAGGCGCTCCGCCTCGGCCAGATAGCTGAAGGAGACGTCGGCGAAGCGAATGTGGCCGGCCACCTGCTCCAACACCCGCGCGTTGGGCGCATCCTCGATCTCCGCCGGCACGTCCAGGTACTCGAACACCCGCTCGAAGCTGACCATGGACTGGGCAAACTCCACCTGGATGTTGGAGAGGGAGGAGATCGGCCCGTAGAGCCGGGCTAGGTAGGCGGCAAAGGCGACGATGGTGCCGATGGTCAGCGCGTCGGCGATCACCATCTGGCCGCCCACCCAGTAGACCAGCGCCGTGCCCACGGCCGCGGAGAGGCTCAGCCCCATGAAGAACCAACGGCCCACCAGCGCCCGGCGCACGCCCAGATCGCGCACCTGCGCGTTGACCGTCCGAAAGCGCGCTTCTTCCTGCTGCTGCCGGCCAAAGGTCTTGACCAGCAACGCGCCGTTGATGCCCAACGTCTCGGTGATGATGTTGCTCTGTTCGGCGTTGGCATCCATGGCCTGGCGGCGGATGGTGCGCAGCGTGCCGGCTACCCGCTTGGCCGGCAAGAGGAAGAGCGGCGCCACGGCGATGGCCAACAGCGTCAGCCGCCAGTCGATGGAGATCATGATGACCAGGGTGGAGACCACCGTCACCACGTTGACCACCATGTTGGGGATGGTGCCGGTGATGGCATTTTGTGCGCCCACCACGTCGTTGTTGAAGCGGGAGATGATCTCGCCCGACTTGGTGTGGGTAAAGAAGCGCAGCGCCATGCGCGACAGGTGCCCGTACATCTGCTGGCGCAGGTCGAAGATGATGCCTTCCCCCATCTTGGCGCTGAAATAGCGCTGGCCGACGTCGATCAACCCGCTGACCACCGGAACCGCCAGCAGCGCCAGCGCCAGCCGGTGGAGCTGCGTCAGATTCTTGGTTGGCAGCGTGACGTCGATCAACTGGCGCAGGATCAGCGGCGGGAGCAGCTCGATCAGCGAGATGGCGATGATGGCCGCCAGCACCAGCAGCACCATCCACCAGTAGGGTCTAGCATAACCCAGCACCCGCTGCAAGAGCGCCCGGTCCACCCGGGGCTTGCTCTTGTTGGGGTCGTGGCTGATATAGCTCCGCCAACCGCCTCCATGCATAAGACGTTTATCTCCTGTTCAAGCCCTGGCGTCAATCTTTCGACCGGTCGATCTGCAGCCGCAAGCGGTGTTCCTCGGCCATCAGCTCAGCCAGTAGCGCCTCCAGCTCCTGGGCGCGGCGCTGGCTGCGCGGGTCGCTCAACCCCTGCACGTGCTCCAACTGACGCCGGGCGCGCTGGAGCTGGGCGATGACCTGATGCTTGCGCTCGATCAGATGGCTGCGGCTCATGACGCCTGGAGAACCGCCTGTCGCCGCTGCTCCATCTGTTCGACCACCTCGGCGAAGGCCTGGGAGAAGGAGGCAACCCCTTCGTCCTCCAGCTCCTGGGTGACGGCGCGCATGGCGATGCCCATCTGCTCCAACGCTTGCAGCGCCTGCTCAGCGCCGGCCAGGTCTTCCTCCACCGTGTTGGGGCGGATGACGCCGTGATCGAGCAGGGCGTGCAGGGTCTGCGGCGGCACGGTGTTCACCGTGTCTGGCCCGACCAGGGTATCCACGTACATCAGGTCTGGATAATGGGGGTTCTTGGTGCTGGTCGAGGCCCAGAGCGGACGTTGCACCCGCGCGCCCCTGGCCCGCAGCGCCTGGAAACGCTCGCCGCCAAAGACCACCTTGTAGTCGGCATAGGCCAGCTTGGCGTTGGCGATGGCGGCCTTGCCCAGCAGTTGGGCGGCCTGGTCGGCCCGCTCATCGGCGCGGTTGATCATCTCCGTCAGGCGGCCATCGACTTTGCTGTCGACGCGCGAGACGAAGAACGAGGCCACCGAGGCGATCCTGTCCACCGGCAGCCCGGCGGCGACGCGCTGCTCCAGCCCTTGCAGATAGGCCTCCATCACCTCGGCGTAGCGCTCACGCGAGAAGATCAGCGTCACGTTGACGTTGATGCCATCGGCGATGGCCGCGCGGATGGCCGGCAGGCTGACCCCGGTCGCCGGGATCTTGATCATCAGGTTGGGCCGGTTGATCAGCTTCCACAGCCGCCTGGCCTCGGAGATGGTGCTCTCGGTGTCGTGCGCCAGATAGGGGCTGACCTCCAGGCTGATGTAGCCATCGCCGGCGTTGGACTGCTGATAGAGCGGCGTCAGCAGATCGGCCCCGGCGATGATGTCCTCCACGGCCAACTGCCAGAAGATCTGCTCTGCGCTGTGGCCGGCCTGGGCCAGCGGCGCCAGCCCGGCATCGTAGTCGCTGGTCTTGGTCATGGCGTTCATGAAAATGGTCGGGTTGGAGGTGACCCCGCGGATCTCGCCGCGCGCGATCATGCCGGCAAACTCGCCGTTGACCAGCAGCCCGCGCTGGATATTGTCGCACCAGATCGACTGGCCAAGCTGATGGAGTTGTTGTACGGTGTTCATGGTTTGTTCCTTTTGGGTGATGCGTAACTTGGAGATGGCGGGGGTTGGCGGTGGGAAGCGTAATGCGTAACGAGTAATGCGTAACCCGGAATGTGTGAGTATGTGAAGCGTCTTTGAGCGGTGTGGAACGATGGGCTCGCGTCTGGCGTCGGGTGCAGTTTGTGAGGCGTGAAGAGTAATGCGTAACTCGTAACCCAGAGACGCTTGTCGCCATTCCGGTTACGCATTACGCATTACGCATTACGCTCAAACCTCGCACGACTCAAAGCCAACACCCGCAATTCCGGTTACGCATTACGCATTACGCATTACGCTCAAACCTCGCACGACTCAAAGCCAACACCCGCAATTCCGGTTACGAGTTACTCGTTACTCATCATCTCCAGAGCGATCTTCACGACGTTCTCCGCCGTGAGGCCCAGGTGCTGGAAGACGGTGGCCGCGGGCGCTGAGGCGCCGTAGCGGTCGATGCCCAGAACGCGGCCATGCGAGCCGACCCAGCGCTGCCAGCCCAGGGTGACGCCGGCCTCCACGGCCAGCCGGGCGGCGACGGAGGAGGGGAGCACCGCCTCCTGATAGGCGGCGTCCTGCTCGGCGAACAGCGTCCAACTGGGGAAGGAGACCAGTCGCACCGCCACGCCCTGCTCGGCCAGGCGCTGACCGGCCGCGACGATCAGGCTGACCTCCGAGCCGCTGGCCATCAGGATGATCTGCGGCTGGCCCTGGGCCGGGCCCAGATCGGCCAACACGTAGGCGCCGCGGCGCAGCCCGGCGGCCGGCGCCAGGACTGTGCGGTCCAGCGTGGGCAGGTTCTGACGGGTCAGCGCCAGCGCGGCCGGACGATGGGCGCTTTCGATGGCCACGATCCAGGCCTCGCGCACCTCGTTGGCGTCGGCCGGCCGCAGGTCCAGCAGGTTGGGAATGGCGCGCAGCGCGGCCAGATGCTCAACCGGCTGATGGGTTGGGCCATCCTCGCCCACGCCGATGCTGTCATGGGTGAAAACCGAGATACGGCGCAGGTGTGAGAGTGCAGCCACCCGCAGCACCGGCCGCATGTAGTCGGAGAAGACGAAGAAGGTGGCGTCGAAGGGGATCACGCCGCCGTGATAGGCCAGGCCGTTGACGATCGCGCCCATGCCATGCTCGCGCACGCCGAAGTGGATGTTGCGCCCTTCGTGGCAGTCGGCGGCAAAGGCCGGGGAGCTGTTCATCCAGGTGAGCGTCGAGGGCGCCAGATCAGCCGAGCCGCCCATCAGGTCGGGCACGCGTTCGGCGATGGCGTTGAGCACCTTGCCGGAGGAGGCGCGTGTCGCGAGGCCCTTGGCGTCGGCCGGGAACTCCGGCAGGCCATCGGCCCAGCCCTGCGGCAATTGGCCGGCCAGCCGCCGCTCCAGCTCAGCCGCCAGCTCCGGGTACTCGGCGCGATAGGCCGCGAACTGCTCCTGCCAGGCGGCCTCCCACGCCGCGCCGCGGTCGACGGCCTGGCGGAAGAGGGCCAGCGACTGATCGGGCAGGTAGAAACGGGGCTCACGCGGCCAGCCCAGGTTGTCCTTGGCCGCGTTCAGCTCGGCGTCGCCCGGCGGCTCGCCGTGGGCCTTGGCCGTGCCCTGGCGGTTGGGCATGCCATAGCCGATGATGTTGCGCACCACGATCAGCGACGGCCGTGGGTCCTGCCGCGCCGCCTGGATGGCCTGATCGATGGCCTCCACATCCAGCCCGTCGGCGACATACTGCACCTGCCAGCCATAGGCCTCGAAACGCTGGCCGCGATCCTCGGTGAAGGCCAGCTCGGTGGAGCCCTCGATGGAGATGCGGTTGTCGTCGTACAGGTAGATCAGCTTGCCCAGGCGCAGATGGCCGGCCAGCGAGGCCGCCTCGGAGGCCACCCCTTCCATCAGGTCGCCGTCGGTGACGATGCCATAGGTGGTGTGGTCGATGAGGGTGTGGCCAGGCCGGTTGTAGACCGCGGCCAGGTGCGCCTCGGCGATGGCCATGCCCACGCCGTTGGCAAAGCCCTGGCCCAGCGGGCCGGTGGTGGCATCGACGCCCGGGGTCAGGCCATACTCTGGATGGCCAGGGGTACGGCTGCCCCACTGGCGGAACTGCTTCAGATCCTCCAGCGAAAGGTCATAGCCGGTCAGATGGAGCAGGCTGTAGAGCAGCATCGAGCCGTGGCCGCCGGAGAGGATGAAGCGGTCGCGGTTGGGCCAGTGCGGGTTGGCCGGGTTGTGGCGCAGGTGGCGGGTCCAGATGGCGTAGGCCGACGGGGCCGTGCCCATGGGCAGGCCGGGATGCCCGGAGTTGGCCTGCTGAACGCCATCGGCCGAAAGGAAGCGCAGCGTGTTGACGGCCAGGTTTTGAAGCTCTTTGGTCTCTTGCATGACAGTCCTCGTCAATAAATTTGAGCTGCTGCGGCAACGCCAGCATTGCCGCAGCAGATGCGCCTTTGCCGGCGGGCGGCGCCGGCAAAGGCAACGGCAGCATAGGTGGGCGGCTAAGCGGCGGCGGCCTTGCGATCCTGCCGCCGCAGGAAGAACTTGGTGATCTCCTCGACCATGGCCGGCAGCGTGGCCAGCACGATGACGATCACCCACTCCTCGGCCGACGGCATGTGGGTGTTGAAAATCGGCTGCAAGAAGGGCACCAGCACCACCAGCAGCGTCAGTGTGATCGAGACCAGCACCGCGATCTGCATGTATTTGTTGCTGAAGACGCCCAGCTTGAAGACCGACGTCCGCTCTGAGCGCACCGTGTAGGCGCGGAAGAGTTCACAGAGCGACAGGGTGACAAAGGCCATGGTCTCGGCCGTCTGCACATCGACGCCGCGCCAGTCGAACTGAAGCACCGCGCTCAGCGGGTTCACGCCCGGCGGCAGTTGGTCGGCGATCGTCCAGTAGAGGCCGATGATGAAGGCGGTCAGCACCGCGGCCGTCTGCACGATGGTCTGGATGACGATGCCCGATTTCATCGTCCCATGGATGATCGATTCGGTCTTGGGCCGCGGCGGGCGGTCCATGATGTCGGGGTCGCCCTTCTCCATGGCCAGCGCCAGCGCCGGCGCGCCGTCGGTCAGCAGATTCAGCCACAGCAGTTGGATGACGGTCAACGGCATGGGCAGGCCGGCCAGCGAGGCCAGGAAGATGATCATCACCTCGGCCATGTTGGAGGAGAGCAGGAAGAAGACGAACTTGCGGATGTTGGCGTAGATCACGCGGCCCTGCTCCACCGCGCTGACGATGCTGGCGTAGTTGTCGTCGGTGAGCACCATGTCGGCCGCGCCCTTGGCCACGTCGGTGCCGGTGATGCCCATGGAGATGCCGATGTCGGCCCGCTTGATGGCCGGCGCGTCGTTGACGCCGTCGCCGGTCATGGCCACCACCTCATCGTTGGCGCGCAGGGCATCGACGATGCGCATCTTGTGTTCCGGCGAGACCCGGGCGAAGACCGCAGTGCGCTGCACTTCAGCCGCCAGGGTGGCGTCGTCCATCGCGTTCAGCTCGGCGCCGGTGTGGACTTTGTCGCCCGGACGCAACAGTCCGATATCCTTGGCCACGGCCGCGCCGGTGTTGGGGTAGTCGCCGGTGATCATGATGGTGCGCAGCCCTGCGCCGCGCGCCTTGTCCAGCGCCGGTTTGACCTCCGGCCGGGCCGGGTCGATCATCCCCTGCATGCCGGCGAAGATCAGGCCCTGCTCGGCGTACTCCCGCGTCAGCTCGTCGGGGATATCCTCCTCGATGCGGTAGGCAAAGCCCATCACCCGCAGGGCGTCGCTGGTCATGGCGTCGTTGGCGTCTTTGATCGCACGGCGCATGGCGTCGGTCAGCGGCTGCACCTCGTCGTCGATGGTCTGGTAGTGGGTACACAGCTCCAGCACCAGATCGGGCGCGCCCTTGACGGTGACCGCGTTGTGGCCCAGCTTGCTTTGATCCTTGAAGGGGGATGGGCCGTGCTCCTTGATCCAGGTGATCTTGTGCACGGTGGTCATGCGCTTGAGGGCCGAGTCGAAGGGGATCTCTTTGTGCCGCGGGTAGGCTTCGCTGAGCTCGGTGTAGTCGGGCCAGGCCTTGACCATGGCCACCAGCATCGCCCCCTCGGTGGGGTCGCCGATCATCTTGTAGGCGTTGGGGCCTTCGCCCTCGACCGGCTCCAGCACGGCGTCGTTGTTCAGCGCGCCCACCCAGAGGACGGTGGTCAGCCCAGGCAGCTTCAGCAGGTCGGCCTTGTGGCCCTCCACCAAGAAATCGCCCTGAGGGGAATAGCCCGCGCCGGTGACTTCGGCCAGCCTGCCATCGACCCACAGCCGGGTGACGGTCATCACGTTCTGGGTCAGGGTGCCGGTCTTGTCCGAGCAGATCACCGTGGCCGAGCCCAGCGTTTCCACCGAGGCCAGGCGGCGGATCAGCGCGTTGCGGCGCACCATCTCGCGCATGCCCAGCGCCAGGCTGATGGTGACCACCGCCGCCAGCCCTTCGGGCACGGCTGCGATGGCCAGGCCGACCGCGATCATAAAGCTGTCCACCAGGGCCTGCTGAACCTCAGGGGTGAACCCCTCGGTGAGCACGCCGCTGCGATAGGCCTCGATGAAGAAGATCAAGCCGCAGATGGCCAGGGCCGCGACGGCCAGCGTCTTGCCCAACTGGTCCAGCCGGCCCTGCAAGGGGGTTCCTTCTTCCTCCACCGCTTGCAGCATGTCGGCGATCATGCCGAGCTGCGTCTGCATGCCGGTGGCCACCACCACGCCGCGGCCGCGGCCATAGTTGACCACCGTGCCCATGAAAGCCATGTTCTTGCGGTCGCCCAGGCCGGCGGCGTCGGGCAGCAGCAACGTCTCATCTTTGTGCACCGGCACCGATTCGCCGGTGAGCGCGGCCTCCTCGACGCGCAGGTTAACCGCCTCGATCAGACGCATGTCGGCCGGAATGAAGTTGCCGGCCTCCAGAAAGACGATGTCGCCCGGCAGCAGTTGTCTGGCCGGCACCGAGATGCGCTTGCCGTCGCGCAGCACGTGGGATTCGGGCGCAGCCATCTTCTTCAGCGCGGCCAGCGCCTCCTCGGCCCGGCTCTCCTGGACCACGCCCAGGATGGCATTCAGCACCACGATCAGCATGATCACCGCGGCTTCCAGCCAGTCGCCCAGCAGCGCCGAGATCACCGAGGCGGCGATCAGCAGGATGACGATGAAATTGTTGAGCTGGGCGATGACCAGTTGGAGGAAGGTCGGTCGCGGCTTTTCTTTGAGCTCGTTGAGCCCATACTGTTCGGTGCGGCGGGTGACTTCTGCCGGGGAGAGCCCGGCGTCCGACACCCCTAATCTGGACATCGCCGTTGCGGCGTCCATTGCGTGCCAGGCGATCTGCTCCGCAGGCTGGGGCAGACTCGCGCTTGGCGGGGGATCTTTGGCCATTGTTACCTCTGGGAAACGGATAACAGCCTCGCAATCGGCTGTCAGGTTGCTCAGTGCATGATAATGGGCGCAGCAGCGATCTGTCAAGCGGCGCCCGGGGTGTGGCCGGAATGCTCCAGCCATTGTCGTATCGTATGAACGATGTCCTGCGGCGGTTGTGTGATCGCCACCGTGATCGCGTCGCCCGGCTCTTCCAGCGTCTCGAATTGACCTTGGAGCATGGCGGCTTTCATGAAATGCCCGGCCCGGCTCTGCATGCGCGCCAGGATCGTGGCGTAATCACCTTTGAGATAGACGAAGCGCACCTGATCAGGCTCGCCAGCCGCGGTGCGCAGCGTCTGACGGTAGCTCTCCTTCAAGGCAGAACAGGCGATCACGCCCTGCTGGTTGCGCTCCAGGCCATTGCGCAGCAACGCGGCCAATGCGGCCAGCCAGCCGGCGCGATCCTGGTCGTCCAGCGGGATGCCGGCGGCCATCTTGGCGACATTGGCCTGGGGGTGATAGTCGTCGCCATCGAAGAAAGGCCAGCCCAGCTCCTGGGCCAAGGCCTGACCCACGGTGGTCTTGCCGCTGCCCGATACGCCCATCAGGATGACGAACATGCCGCGGTCCTTGCAGCGATTCCAAATATGGGCGGAGTCGAGGCTTCAGCCGGGTCTGGACGATGCGAGTTGAGAGCGCCACCCGCCTGAAGGCTCGACTCCAGGTTGGCTGTCGTCATATTTGGAATTGCTGCGGTCCTTGCCAAGGCGTTTCCGGCCGGCGTGCGCCTGCGCCGCTAGGCCTGATAGGCGCGGGCGGTCACGTCGCCGCCGTGGCCGGTCCAGTTGGTGTGAAAGAACTGGCCGCGCGGCTGATCGATTCGCTCGTAGGTGTGCGCGCCGAAGTAGTCGCGCTGGGCCTGGGTCAGGTTGGCGGGCAGGCGGCGGCGGCGGTAGCCGTCGTAGAAGGCCAGGGCGCTGGAGAGCGCCGGTGCAGGGATGCCCAACTGCACGGCGGCGGCCACCACACGGCGCCAGCCAGCGTCGGCGGTGATCAGGACATCCCTGAAATAGGGCGCCAGCAGCAGGTTGTCCAGGGCGGGATCGGCGTCGAAGGCCTCCTTGATCTTGCCCAGAAAGGCCGAGCGAATGATGCAGCCGCCGCGCCACATCAGGGCAATGCCGCCCAGGTTCAGCCGCCAGCCATAGGCCGCCGCGGCCGAACGCATCAGCATGTAGCCCTGGGCGTAGGAGGCCACCTTGGCCGCGTAGACAGCCTGCTCCAGATCGGCCAGCAGCGCGGCCCGATCGCCGTCGAACGACGCGGCAGGGCCGGGCAGGCTGGCCGCAGCCGCGGCGCGCTCATCGACCAGCGCCGAAAGGAAGCGGGCAAACACCGCCTCGCCGACCAGCGTCAGCGGCGTGCTCTGCTCCAGCGCGGCCGAAACGGTCCACTTGCCGGTGCCCTTCTGACCTGCGCTGTCCAGGATCAGATCGACGATCGCCTGGCCCCTTTCGTCGCGGTAGCGCAGGATGTCGGCCGTGATCTCGATCAGATAGGACTCCAGGAAGCCCTGGTTCCACCGTGCAAAGATGGCGCTCATCTCGTCATTGGACAGCCCCAGGCCCTCCTTCAGCAGGTGATAGGCCTCGGCGATGATCTGCATGTCGCCATATTCGATGCCGTTGTGCACCATCTTGACGAAGTGACCTGCCCCGTTCTCCCCCACCCAGTCGCAGCAGGGCACGCCATTGGGATCGCCCTCAGGCGCCTTGGCCGCGATGGCCTGGAGGATCGGCTTGACCGCGGGCCAGGCGGCCGGCGAGCCGCCGGGCATGATGGAAGGGCCATGGCGCGCGCCCTCCTCGCCGCCGGAGACTCCCGCGCCGATGTACAGCAGCCCTCTGGCCTCGACGGCTGAGGTGCGCCGCATGGTGTCCTCGTAGTTGGAGTTGCCGCCGTCGATGATGATATCGCCCGGCTCGAGGATCGGAATCAACCGCTCGATGAAGGCATCCACCGGCTGGCCGGCCTTGACCAGCATCATCACCCGCCGCGGGCGCTTCAGCGTCGCGACCAGCTCCTCCAGCGAATGGGTGGGGATGATGCGCATGCCCTTGGCGGGGCCGGCGACGAAGCTGTCCACCACGGCGGTGGTGCGATTGTAGACCGCCACGGTGAAGCCGTGGTCGGCCATGTTCATCACCAGGTTCTGGCCCATCACAGCCAGGCCAATCATTGCAATATCCGCTTGCGTCATGGGTCGCTGCTCTCCTGTGCGCTTTCAAGGGGTGTAGCTGCGCTGCGCCGGCCGGGAGGGGGCAGAAGGCGCGCCTCGTCGTCGCAGGGGGCTGCGGCCTGGCTCAGATATGGGCCAGCCCCAGCTCCTCCTCCAGCTCCTCCATGGTTTCCTCCACCAACGCCTCGACCTGCCGTTCGCGATAGGGCTGATAGTCCACGACCAGACGTTGATACTCGCCAGTCATCAGGGACGAGGAAATCATGAAGTCGGCGGTGGCGCGGTTGCAGGCTACCGGGATGTTCCAGACCACGGCGATGCGCAGCAAGGCCTTGACGTCCGTATCGTGGGGCTGAGGCGACAGCGGATCCCAGAAGAAGATCATGAAATCGATTTCGCCCTCCGCGATCTTGCCGCCGATCTGCTGGTCTCCGCCCAGCGGCCCACTTTGAAACTTGTGAACCGACGTGCCGAGTATCTCTTCCAGCAGCTTGCCTGTCGTGCCGGTGGCGTACAGCTCATGTTCCGCCAGGAGCGACCGGTTCCAGGCGGCCCACTCCAGGAGGTCCTGTTTCTTGTTGTCATGCGCCACCAGCGCGATGCGCTTCCGTTCGGGGATCAAGCGAACCGTGTAGTCCATTGGATTTCCTCTCGACCGATTTGACGGTGGACGTCCGGGCCGGTCGATGGCCATGGTTGCTTCTAACTCAGGGCGGCGTTCACAATCGTCTGCGCCTCAGCCTGGATGCGCTCCAGATGTTCCTGGCTGACGAAGCTCTCGGCGTAGATCTTGTAGACATCCTCGGTGCCGGAGGGCCGGGCCGCGAACCACCCCTGGTCGGTCACCACCTTGAGCCCGCCGATGGCGGCCCCATTGTAGGGCGCGGTGGTCAGCTTGTGGGTGATGACATCGCCGGCCAGCTCGTTGGCCTTCACCTGACCAGGAGAGAGGCTGGCCAGGATCGCCTTGCCGGCCGGCGTGACCGGCGCATCCTTGCGCGCGTACCACGCCTGGCCAAACAGCGCCTCCAGCTCCTGGTAATGCTGGCCCGGATCGCGGCCGGTCACCGCCAGAATCTCGGCCGCCAGCAGGTCGAGGATGAAGCCATCCTTGTCGGTGGTCCAGGTTGTGCCCTCGCGGCGCAGGAAGGAGGCGCCCGCGCTCTCCTCGCCGCCGAAGCCGAAGGAGCCATCCAACAGCCCATCCACAAACCACTTGAAGCCCACCGGCACCTCGCACAGGGTGCGCCCCAGGTGCGCGGCCACCCGATCGATCATCGAGCTGGAGACCAGCGTCTTGCCGATGGCCACCTGCGGCCCCCAGGCCGGCCGGTTTTGGAACAGGTACCAGATGGCCGTGGCCAGAAAATGGTTGGGGTTCATCAGCCCCACGCTGCGGGTGACGATGCCGTGGCGGTCGTAGTCGGTGTCGTTGCCAAAGGCGATGTCGAACTGATCCTTGAGCTGCACCAGGCTGGCCATGGCGTAGGGAGAGGAACAGTCCATGCGGATCTTGCCGTCGTGATCCAAGGTCATAAAGGCAAAGGTGGGGTCGATGCGCGGGTTGACCACATGCAGGTTCAGCCCGTAGCGCTCGGCGATGGGCGCCCAGAAGGCCACGCCCGCGCCGCCCATGGGGTCGACGCCGATCTTCAGGCCGGCCGCGGCGATGGCCTCCATGTCGATGACCGCGCCCAGGTCCTCCACGTAGGGCTGGACAAAGTCAACCTCGCGTGTGGTCGCGGCCGCCATGGCCTTCCTGAAGCTCAGGCGCCGCACCTCCTTCAGGCCGTTGGCCATGATCTCGTTGGCGCGATCCTGGACAAGACGGGTGGTGCTGGTGTCGGCCGGCCCCCCGGAGGGAGGATTGTACTTGAAGCCGCCGTCGCCCGGTGGGTTGTGCGAAGGGGTGATTACCACGCCGTCGGCCAGGCTGCTGCTGCCGGCTCGTCCGCGGTTATGGGTCAGGATGGCGTGGGAGATGACCGGGGTGGGCGTGTAGCCCAGCCCCTGCTGCACCACCACCTCCACCCCGTTGGCCGCGAAGACCTCCAGGGCCGAAATCAACGCCGGCTCCGAGAGCGCGTGGGTGTCCATGCCCATGAACAGCGGCCCGCCGATGCCCTGGGCCAGGCGCAGCTCGCAGATGGCCTGGCTGATGGCCAGGATGTGCGCCTCGTTGAAGCTGTAGTTCAGGGAGGAACCGCGATGACCAGAGGTGCCAAAGGCCACCCGCTGGGCGGGCTCGGCCACGTCAGGCTGGTAGGTGTAATAGGCGGAGACCAGCCGCGGGATGTTGATCAAGCTTGCGTAGGGCGCAGGTTGCCCTGCCAACGGGTGAATGCTCATGGTATCTCCTGTGCAGATCGATGCTGGCCAGGTTGCTTCGGCAGGCGCCCGGCCACGACAGATAAGCTGGCGTCCTATTCTACACCAAATCGCCTGAAAACTCCATCACAGAATCCTTTGCCGGCAGTTTACCAGCAGTTCACAACTTCGCCCAATCGAAGTTTGCCGCTGATGGCGTCGAAGTTTCCAGGCGGAAGCGCGGCCCGGCTGCTGCCACAAACAAGCCCTGCGCGTCGCAACGCGCAGGGCTGAAAGTGACCAGACTCCGAGCTCCCGACAGGTCGAGGAGTCTTGAATTGGCCGGCCAAGAGGCGCAGGGCTGACAGCGATCAGGCCTCCAGCGTCGAGATGTCGCCGGCATCCTTGCCCAGGGCACGCGCCTTGAGCACGCGCCGCATGATCTTGCCGGAGCGGGTCTTGGGCAGCATATCCACGAACTCGATCTTGCTGGGCATGGCGATGGGGCCGGTCTCGTGCCGCACATGGTTCTTGAGCTCGTCCACCAGCCGGTCGCTCCCCTCGAAGCCGCTGCGCAGGATGCAGTAGGCCCAGATCACATTGCCGCGCACCTCGTCAGGCATGCCGATCACCGCGGCCTCGGCCACGGCTGGATGGCTGACCAGCGCGCTCTCCACCTCGGCCGTGCCCAGGCGGTAGCCGCTGACCTTGATCACGTCGTCGATGCGGCCGATGACCCAGAAATAGCCGTCCGCGTCCCGGCGCGCCGAGTCGCCGGTCAGATAGTAGCCCTGCTCCTTGAAACGCTCCCAGTACTGGCTGCGATAGCGCGCCGGATCGCCGTAGACGGTGCGGGCCATGCCAGGCCAGGGACGCTTGACCACCAGGTAGCCATCCTCGTTGGCCTGGACGGGATCGCCCTCCTCGTCCACCACCTCGGCCTCGATGCCGGGGAAGGGCAGCGCGCCGGAGCCGGGTTTGAGCGGCATGGAGGGGAGCGGATTGATCATGAAGCCGCCGGTCTCAGTCTGCCACCAGGTGTCGATGATGGGACACTTGCCCTTGCCGATGACGGTGTGATACCAGCGCCAGGCCTCCGGGTTGATCGGCTCCCCCACGCTGCCCAGCAGGCGCAGGGTGCTCAGGTCATGGCGGGCCGGCCAGGCGTCGCCGAAGCGCATCAGGCCGCGGATGGCTGTGGGCGCGGTGTAGAGGATGGTGATGCCGTAGTGCTCGATCATCTTCCACCAGCGGTTGGGGTAGGGATGGTTGGGCGCGCCCTCGTAGATGAAGCTGGTAGCGCCCAGGATCAGCGGCGCATAGACGATGTAGCTGTGGCCGGTGACCCAGCCCGGATCGGCCGCGCACCACCAGCGATCCTCCTCCTTCAGGTCGAAGGCCCAGGCCAGGGTGGTGCTGATGTGTACCGCGTAGCCGCCGTGGGTGTGCAGCAATCCCTTGGGCTTGCCGGTGGTGCCGGAGGTGTAGAGGATGTAGAGCGGATCCTCGGCGTCCATCACCTCGGTGGCGCAGTGCGCCGACGCGATGGGCAGGGTCATCAGATCATGGTACCAGTAGTCGCGGCCGGCCTCCATGTTGACCGGCTGGCCGGTGCGTTTGACCACGATCACATGCTCGACCACCGGCGAGCGGTGGATCGCCTCGTCGGCCATCTGCTTCAGATCCACCGTCTTGCCGCGCAGCCAGGCGCCGTCGGCCGTGATCAGCACGCGGCTCTGGGCATCCTCGATGCGGTCGGCCAACGCCTGCTCGCTGAAGCCGCCGTAGACCACCGAATGTACCGCGCCGATCTTGGCGCAGGCCAGCATGGCGATGGGCAGCTCCGGGATGCGCCCCATGTAGATGGTCACCCGGTCCCCCTTGCGCACCCCCATGCTGCGCAGCACGTTGGCGAACTTGCTGACCTCGCGGTGCAGGCCCAGATAGCTGAGCGTCACCTTGTCGCCCGGCTCTCCCTCCCAGATCAACGCCAGCTTGTTTCTGCGCCAGGTCTTGATGTGGCGGTCCAACGCGTTGAGCACGATGTTGGTCTGGCCGCCCACAAACCACTTGTAGAAGGGGGCGCCGGACTCGTCCAGCACCTGGTCCCATGGCCGGTACCATTCCAACTGGCCGGCCTGCTCGGCCCAGAAGGCCAGCGGGTCTTGCAGGGCTCGGGCGTAGACCTCGTCGTAGCTCTTGATATGGGCCGCGGCGACGACCTCTGGCGACGGGTAATAGACCTCGTGTTCCGAGGCGACGATATCGGCGGTGCGATCCATGGCGTTAGTCCTCCTGCGACGGCTTTGGTTCAAAGGTGGCGCAATTTTAGCACGCCCAGGGAACGCGTGTCAAACGAAGGTCTCCCCCAACACTCAGGCAGTCAGGCGAAATCAGGAGGACAATCTGAACACCGCCCCCAGCGCGATGGCGTCGAAGCCGATGCTCCAACGGGTGTACTGGTTGAACTGGGCGTTGCTCAGGTCGGCGCCGGTCAGATCCGCATCGCTCAGCACCGCCTCGCTGAGGACGGCGCCGCTCAGGTCGGCGTTTCTGAGCACCGCCCCGCGCAGGTTGGCGCCGAACAGGTTGGCTCCGCTGAGGTTGGCGCCCTCCAGGTTGGCCTGCGCCAGGTCGGCGCTGCCCAGATTGGCGCCGGCCAGGGAGGCGCCCCTCAGGTTGCTGCGCGTCAGATTGATGTTGCCCAGGTCTGAGCCGCTGAAATCCACGCCGGCCAGATCAGCCCCGTAGAGGCCCAGCGACGACAGATCGCGGCGGCTGAGCAGCGGCGTCACACCCTGCGACCGGGCCTGACGCACCGTCTCTCTGACATCGTCTTCGGAGTAGAATTTCTGCATGGTCGCGCCTCGCGTCGGGTCGAACGCCTGCCCTCCCGCTCTAACGATAGATCGCCAGCAGCTTCTGCGCTTCCTGCATGGCGGCGATATCGGCCTCAGGCCCCTTGAGCGCCTTGACCAGCGGCACGCTGAGCTCGCGCACCTGGGCGCTGGAGTTGTCGGTCAGCACATGGCGGGCGCCGTCGCGCAGCGTTTTATCGACGCCGGGCGCCGTCAGCGCATTGAGCAGCGCCGGCAGGGCCGCCTCGCCCAGGTGGCCCAGGGCGGAGCCGGCCGCCCAGCGCACGCCGTGATCGTCATCCTCCAACGCCGTCACCAACGCGGCGATGGCCTCAGGGCTTGGGTCAGCACCCAGGAAATGCGCGGCATCGACGCGCTGCTTCTCTGCAAGCTTGGCGTCTTGCAAGGCGGCGATGGCCTGAGCGGTGTTTTCAAACATGATAGGTTCCTTTCATCGAGTTGGATGGCTAGTGGAGCTATTATACCCAACACCGAAGACAAACGGCGAATCAACGCAGTTGTTCAGCCATCCAGGCGCTGGGTCACCAGGCGGCGCACCAGGTCAGGGTTGGCTTTGCCGCGCGTCTCTTTCATCACCTGCCCCATGAACCAGCCCAGCAGGCTGGTCTTGCCGGCGCGGTATTTGGCCACCTCGCCGGGGTTGGCGGCCAGCAGGGCATCGATCACCTGCACCAGGTCGGCTTCGTCGGAGAGCTGCGCCAGGCCCTGCGCCTCGACGATGGCGGCCGGCGGCTGGCCGGTGGCCACCATCTGCTCCAGCACCTTCTTGCCGGTGTTGCGGTTGATGGTTCCCGCGTCCACCAATCTGATCAGATCAGCCAGCTCAGCGGGCTGGAAAGGCAGGCTGGCGATGTCGCCCTCCTCGCTCTTGAGCAGGGCAAAAAGCTGCCCGGTCACCCAGTTGGCCACCTCGCGCGGCGCGCCGCCATAGGCCGCCACAGCCGCCTCGAACCAGTCGGCCACCGCCCGCTCGACGGTCAGCAACGCCGCGTCGCGCGCGGTCAGCCCACAGTCGCGCACGAAACGGGCGGCGCGCGCGTCGGGCAGCTCCGGCAACGAGGCCCGCACCCCCTCCACCCAGGCCCGGCTCAGCTCCAGCGGCGGCAGGTCAGGCTCAGGGAAATAGCGGTAATCCTCGGAGCTCTCCTTGCCGCGCTGCACCACCGTGCAGCGACGGTTTTCGTCCCAGCCCATGGTGACCTGGCGCACCGCGCGGCCGCCGTCCAGCACCGCCGTCTGGCGCTGGATCTCATAGGCAATCGAATCGCGCACCGCCTTGAAGGAGTTGAGATTCTTGACCTCGACCTTGACGCCGTACTGGCCGGCCGCGGCCTGCTCGGCCGTGCGCAGGCTCAGATTGACCTCGCAGCGCATCGCGCCCTTCTCCATGTCGCCGGAGTTGACCCCCAGCGTCCTCAGGATGGTGCGCAGCTTGACCAGGTAACGATAGGCCTCCTCGCCGCTCGCCATATCCGCCTCGGTGACGATCTCCAGCAGCGGCAGGCCGGCGCGGTTCAGGTCGATCAGGGTGGCGCCGTCTGTCGGGTGATCAGCGCGCTCGGAGCCCGGCCCAAGCGGGCCGACATGGATCGACTTGCCAGTGTCCTCCTCCAGGTGGGCGCGGCGGATGCCGATGCGCTTGGGCTGGCCATCCTCGCCCTCGATCAGCAGCCAGCCATCGTGGCAAAGCGGCAGTTCATACTGGCTGATCTGATAGCCCTTGGGCAGGTCGGGATAGTGATAGTTCTTGCGGGCAAAGACGCTGAAGGGCGCGATCTGGCAGTTCAGCGCCAGCCCCGCGCGCACGGTTTGCTCGACGGCTTTGGCGTTGATCACCGGCAGCACGCCGGGCATGGCCAGACAGACGGGGCAGACGTGGCTGTTGGGCGGCGCCGCCCAGTAGTCCGCGCTGCATCCGCAGAACATCTTGGACTGGGTCTGTAGTTGAGCATGGAGCTCCATGCCGATGACGACGTGGTACATGGGTGGTTGATGCGTAATGCGTAATGCGTAATCGGAATTGACGGCTTTGGCGGTGGGGATGGGAGCGTAACTCGTAACTCGTAACTCGTAACCCGGAATTGACGGCTTTGGCGGTGGGGGTGGGTGGTTGGGCGTGAGGGGTGACACGTGACTCGTAACCCGGAGCTGTCCATCCTCAGTCACAAGGATGGACAGCTCCGGGTTACGCATTACGCATTACGAGTTACGTGTGATCACAAATCCTCGCCGGCGCGCTTGCTCCATGAAGGCCTGGGCCGGCACGGCGACCTCCAGCGGGGCCGCGCCGGGCGCGATCTCGCCGCGCGCCAGCATGGCCGCCACGATGGCCAGATGCCAGCCGGTGGTGCGCTCCATGGCCGTGAAACCGGTGGCCTCATCATATCGGTCCACCAGATCCACCTGGACCATGGCCGGCCGGCCGGCCTTCAAGCCGGTTGCCCGCGCCCGGATCAGGCAGACATCGCGCATCACCGGCCGGCGCACCTGCGGCTCGTAGAGCGCCCGGAAGAGATCGCGCGGCCGGATGCTGGCCTGACCCACCTGCACCGGCTCTGGATCGAAGAGGCCCAGGTCGGAAAAGGCCTTGAGCTGGGCAAAGGTTCCGGGGTAGCGGCAGACCTTCAATTCATAGCTTTGCAGCAGGCCCTGAAAGGTCCACGGCGCGGTCGAGACGCCGCCGGCCAGCACGAAGGCCTCCAGATGGCCGACGCCCGGCACATGGATCGTCTCCAGCTCGCTGAAGCAGGGCAGATGGACGATCTCGCCGTCGCGCAACACCGTCATGCCGCCGTAATACTCGTTGATCAGCCCTTCCATGTTGAAGGTGGCCAGGTATTGCCAGGGCAGCTCTGGCGCCTGCGGCAGGCCGGCGTCGTAGATCATCACCTGCTGCGGCTGGTCCAGCAGGCTCATGGCGTAGACGGCCAGGTTGTTGCCCATGCCCGGCCCCATGCCGCAGTCGGCGACGATGGCCACGCCGGCCGCGCGCGCGTCGGCATCCAGCGCGTGCTGTTGGCGCACGATCTCCGTGTTGCCCCCCAGATCGCAGAAGGAGAGGCCGGCCGCGATCGCGGCATGGGTCAGCGGTAGGTTGAAATAGTAGGGTACCGCGCTGAGCGCCACGTGATGGCCGGCCAGCGCGGCCGCAACCGCCGGCCCGTCGGTCACGTCGAGCTGGACCGCCTGCACCACCGACCGGCCGCTGAGCTGGGCCACACGCGCCGCGGCCGCCGTGGCCACGGCCAGATCGGCGTCGGCCAGCGTGATGCGCGCCGCGTCGCCGAAGCGGGCCAGGTCATAGGCCGCGGCCGTGCCCTGGCGACCGGCGCCAAGAACGATGTAGGAAACCATCCAGCCTCAGTCTTTCCCGGCAGGTCCGCCGAACAGTTCCTCGAATTTGCGCCGCCGTCGCGCCTCATCCTCGGCCAGTCGGCGGCTCAGCTCGTCAGTTTCCAGGACGCGCGAGGCGTCCTTCTTCACCTGGGCGTAGGCGTCGGCCAGCTTCTTGGGCTTGGTGCGCGAGACCTGCAAGACCCGGCCATCCCACAGCAGATGCACCGGCTCGCCCGGCTCGAAGGGCACGCCGTCGGGCAGGTTGAGCCGCCGTTTGTCGTCCACCGTCAGCACAAAACGAAGTTCAGTCATGTGTGTCACTCCAGGCTGCCATGGCCTGCTCATCCATGGCGACGCACGAAGCGCTGCATCCGCTCCAGCGCCTCTTCGATCTGCTCATAGGCCGTGGCGTAGCAGGCGCGCACGTGGCCCTTGCCGGCCGCGCCGAAGGCTGTGCCGGGCACCACGGCCACCTTCTCCTCCGCCAGCAGCGTCCAGGCGAAGGTGTCCTCGTCCATGCCGCTGATCTCGACGTTGGGGAAGGCGTAGAACGCGCCCTGCGGCTCGAAGGTGGTCAGCCCAATGCTGTTCAGCCCATCCACCATCAACCGGCGGCGCCGGTCGTAGCTGGCAATCATCGCCTGCACCGCCTCCTCGGCCTGCGGATCGGTCAGGGCTGTCACAGCCGCCGCCTGGCCCATGGTCGGCGCAGACATGATGGTGTACTGGTGGATCTTGCGCATGGCCTCCAGCACCTCCCTCGGCCCGCAGGCATAGCCGATGCGCCAGCCGGTCATGGCATAGTCCTTGCTGAAGCCGCCCAGGTGGATGGTGCGCTCCCTCATCCCCGGCAGGCTGGCGAAGCAGACGTGGCGGTGCTCGCCGTAGACCAGCCGGTCGTAGATCTCGTCGGACAGGACGATGAGATCATGCTTCTCGGCGACCTGGGCGATCTCCTCCAGCCGCTGGCGGCTGAGCACCGCGCCGGTGGGGTTGTTGGGATAGCCGATCAGCAGCGCCTTGCTGCGCGGGGTGAGGACGGCCTCGATCTCGGCGCCGGTGACCTGAAAATCGTTGGCGAACTGGGTGGCGATGGTCACCGGGGAGCCGCCGGCGAAAACCACCTCGGCCGTGTAGGCCACGAAGCAGGGCTCCGGCACGATCACCTCGTCGCCGGGGTCCAGCAGCGCGGTCAAGGCCAGATAGAGCGCCTCGCTGACCCCCACCGTCACCAGGATCTCGCTTTCCGGGTCGTAGTGGACGCCGTAGAGCGCCTCGGTCTTCTGGCTGATCGCGCGGCGCAGCTCGATGGTGCCGGAGTTGGAGGTGTAGCGGGTCTCGCCGCGGCTCAGGCTGGCCAGCCCAGCCTGCAGGATCACGTCGGGGGTGACGAAATCCGGCTCGCCGATGCCCAGGCTGATCACATCCTGCATGGTGGCGGCGATGTCGAAGAACTTGCGGATGCCCGAGGGGGGCACCGAGGCCACCCGTTTGGAAATGCGGTCTTGCATGGCTTGGTCTCCTGGATACATGTCAAGTCTCTGCTTGAAACAGCCGCTCGGGCCGGTCTCCTGACCGAGCCCGCCGTCTTAGTCAACAGTTGTGCGCCCAGCCACCTGGCTGTCATCGCCAACATTCAAGCTGCCCGTGTAGCCCTTCACCTCCACCCGCTCGCCCACCAGCGAGTCGTGCAACTGGCTGCCCTGCACCAGGCTGCCGGCCATCAGAATCACATCGCGCAGGCGGCTGTCCACGACCTGGCAGCCAGCCTCGATCACGGCATGGGGGCCGACCACCGAGTTCTCGATCACGCAGTCGTCGGCCAGATGAACCGGCGGGATGACGGTGCTGTTGACGCAGCGGGCGCAGGTGGTGTGGCTGTTGTCGCTGCCGTGGTCCAGCAGCCAGCGGTTGGTGGCCAGGTGATAGGCCGGCACGCCGCAGTCCTGCCAGACGGTCATGGTCTCGGTGGTGAAGCGCGCGCCCTGCTCCAGCATCAGATTGAAGGCGTCGGCCAGGAAGAACTCGCCCTTGAGCGTCTGCCGGCGGGCCATCTGCTCTTCGATGGCGCCGATCAGGTCACGCCCCTCGCGCACGAAGTAGACGCCCATGATGGCCAGCTTGTGCTCGGCGCTCTCCGGCTTCTCCACACAGCGCTCCACCGTGCCATCGGGCCGGGTGAAGGCCACGCCGAAGCGCCGCGGGTCGTCCACCTGCCAGACGCCCAGCACGCCGTCCGCGTCCGCCTGCGCCATGGCCCGCAGGTCGATGCGCGAGATGGTGTCGGCAAAAACGATGAAGCAGGGGCCGCTGATGTGCTCCCGGGCCAGCCAGATGGCATGGCTCTGGCCCACCAGCTCCTCCTGCTCCACGAACTGAGCGCCGAACTGGGGATAGTTGGCCTCGACGTAGGGCTTGATCTGCTCGCCCAGCCAGCCGGTGATGTAGATCACCTCGTCGATGCCGACGCCGTCGAACTGGTCCAGCACGTGACCCAGCATCGGCTTGCCGGCCACGTCGATCAGCACCTTGGGACGCGACCAGGTGTGCGGCCGCATGCGTTTGCCATAGCCCGCAACGGGCAGGATGAGTTTCACAATAGACGTCCTTGTCCAGGTTGTTTGGGCGTAAGAAAGGCCCAGCTTCTCGGTCAACGTTGAACCGTTCACCGTTTACCGTTTACCGTTCACCGTTCGCCGTTTACCGTTCACCGGCCACCGTTCACCGACCACCGGCCTCCGCGCCCGCCAGTCTGTCGCCTGTTCATAGGCATAGGCCGCGCGTAGAATCGCAGCTTCGCCGAAGGCTGGGCCGATCAGTTGCAGGCCGATGGGCAGGCCCTGGAGGTCGAAGCCGCAGGGCACGCTCAGGCCGCAGTTGCCGGCCAGGTTGAGCGACAGGGTGAACACGTCGGCCAGGTACATGCTCATGGGATCGTCGGCCTTTTCGCCGACCCGAAAGGCGGTGGTCGGACTGACCGGCGCGGCGATCACGTCCACCTGCTGAAAGGCCAGGTCGAAATCGCGCTTGAGCAGGGTGCGCACCTGCTGCGCCTTGAGGTAATAGGCGTCGTAGTAGCCGGCGCTGAGCGCGTAGGCACCCAGCATGATGCGCCGCTTGACCTCTGGCCCGAAGCCGGCGCCGCGCGAGAGCTTGAAGCCCTCCCACATGGTCTGGGCGTCGGGGTGGCGCAGGCCGTAGCGCACGCCGTCGTAGCGGGCCAGGTTGGCGCTGGCCTCGGCCGGCGCGATCAGATAGTAGACCGGCAGCGCGTACTGGGTGTGGGGCAGGCTGATCTCGCGCAGCTCGGCGCCGAGGCTGACCAGTGCGTCGATGGCTGCGCGCACGGCCTGTTCGACCTCGGGCTGCATGCCGTCGATGAAATATTCGCGCGGCACGCCGACGCGCAGGCCGTGCAGCGGCTGGCTCGGTCGGAGACCGGCCAGAGCAACACTGGTTTCATAGCTCTGGCCGGTCTCCGACCGAGCCAGTCCGAGCGCCCCAAAGCTCTGGCCGGTCTCCGACCGAGCCTCATAGCTCTGGCCGGTCTCCGACCGTGCCAGTCCGAGCGCTGCCGCGTAGTCCGGGATCGGCGCGTCCATGCTGGTCGAGTCCAGCGGGTCGTGGCCGGCGATGGCGTGCAGCAGGAGGGCCGCATCGGTCACATCCTTGGTCAGACAGCCGATCTGGTCCAGGCTGGAGGCGAAGGCCGTCAGGCCATAGCGACTGACCCGGCCATAGGTGGGCTTGATCCCAACCACGCCGCAGAGCGCGGCCGGCTGGCGCACGCTGCCGCCCGTGTCGCTGCCCAGCGCGGCCAGACACTCATCGGCCGCCACGGCGGCCGCGCTGCCGCCGCTGGAGCCGCCCGGCACCCGGCTCAGGTCCCACGGGTTGCGGGTGGCGACGAAGGCCGAGTTCTCGGTGGAGGAGCCCATGGCGAACTCGTCGGTGTTGGTCTTGCCCAGCAGCACCGCGCCGGCCGCGCGCAGCTTGCCGATCACGGTGGCCTCGAAGGGCGACACGAAGTCCTCGAGCATCTTCGAGCCGCAGGTGGTCGGCGCACCCTCCACCAGGATCACATCCTTGATGGCCAGCGGGATGCCCAGCAGCGCCGGCAGGCTGGCCGGGTCATCGGCCGCGGCCAGGGCGCAGTCGGCCGCGGCCGCGCGCTCCAGCGCCGCCTCCGGCATCAGGCTGAGATAAGCCCTGACCGCGTTGTCCACGGCGTAGATGCGCTCCAGCACCGCCTGCGTCAGCTCCACAGAGGTGATCTCGCGCCGCCGCAGCAACCCCGCCGCCTGGTGGATGGTCAAGCGAAACAGTTCGTCAGACACGCGTTTCTACTCCTCCCCAAACACCGCGCGCACGCGGAAGAAGCCGTCTTCCCGGTCGGGCGCGTTGGCCAAGGCATCGTCAGTTGGCAGGCTGGGGCGCACCACGTCGGCGCGCATGACGGTGCGCAGGGGCAGGACGCTGGCCGTGGGCGGCACGCTGGAGGTATCGACCTGCTTGAGGGTCTCGAAGTGCTCCAGAATGTCGGACAACTGGCGCCGGTACTGCTCGATCTCCTCGAGCGTCAGCGCCAGCTTGGCCAGCTCGGCGATGTGTTCGACGTCGGCGGTGGATAGGTGCATCGGTGCGTCGCGCTTTCGTTGGGTCGTGTGTTTGGGCGGTGATTCTGGGGCATTTTACCACAGGATGGGGGGATTGCGGCAATTGAGACGACTGCTCAGACACCGCATCAGGGGCCTGGTTTCTGTTTCACACCGCGCAACCTGGGTTCTGGGCCACAGGACAGCGATTTCACGTGGGCAACAAAACGCGCCTGGTGTGTTTGCCCCGGAGGTCAAGCGATGCTATACTTGCTGCTGTTGGCCCGGTTACAGCCTTTGGAGAACAACCATACCGGCAAATAACACGGATCGGCTCGGTCGGAGACCGGCCAGAGCGTGGCGCAGCGTGGATCGGCTCGGTCGGAGACCGGCCAGAGCGCGGCGCAGCGTGGATCGGCTCGGTCGGAGACCGGCCAGAGCGTCGGGTTGATTTTGGACAAGCACTTTGTTTTGAACTCTGTGGGTCGCACCATGTGGACTATTCTTCGCAGCCTCCTCCTGTTGATCGTGCTGCCTTGGCTCCTGGCAGCCTGCTCTGGGTTGCCAGCGTTCGGCGGCAGCCGCCAGCCAGACAATGCCATGGCGGCCTATGAGGCGGCCATGGCCCCCAGCCAGCGCGGCCTGCTGGACACGCTGCCTCCCCTGCCTGACTATCGCATGGAGGTACAGGTCGATCCGGCCGAACCGATGCTGACCGGCCGTCTGACGCTGACTCTGCCGCCAGAGCCGGGTCACAGCCTGCTGCCGGAATACTTCTTCCGCCTCTACCCCAACCTGAACTACTACGGCGGGAGCATGAGCCTCACCCTGGCCACGGTCAACGGCGCGGGCGCGTCCTTCGACTATCACGCCGAGGACACGGCGGTGCGCATCGTCGTGCCCCCCGGCGCCATCCAGCCCGACCAGCCGGTGACCATCGGGCTGCACTGGCGACTGCGTCCACCGGTCTGGGAAGATGAGCGCTATCACCTGATCGGCGCCAGCGGCGGCGTCCTGGCCCTGCCCGCCTTCTACCCCATGCTGGCGGTACGCGACCCTGAGGCCGAAGAAGGCTGGCGGCTGGACATCAGCATGTTGCAGGGCGACTCGGCCTTCTCGCCAGCCGCCACCTATCAGGTGACCGCCACCGTGCCGGCCGGCTATGTGGTGGCTGCCACCGGCTCCACCCTGGGCGTGCAGGACCTGCCTGCGCCGGCCGCGGAGGGCGAAGAAGGGGCAGAACAAACGACCTGGAAGGCCTGGCGCATGGTCAGCGGCCCGGCGCGTGAGTTCGCCATGTTCATCAGCGACCGCTATGGTCGGGCCGAAACCTACGCCAACGACGTGCGCGTCAACTCCTGGTATCGCCTGGGCGACGAGACAACCGGCCGCGCGGCCGCGGAATACGCCGCCGCCGCGCTGCGGGTCTACGATGCGGTGTTCGGCCCCTACCCCTACGCCGAGCTGGATGTGGTGGCCGGGCCGCTGGAGTTCCGCGGCATGGAATACGCCGGCCTGTTCGAGCTGGGTTATCAGCTTTACCGTGAACACGCCGACGAGCTGGAGTTCCGCATTGCTCATGAGGTGGCGCACCAGTGGTGGTACAACCTGGTGGGCAGCGACGCGGTCAACGCGCCCTGGCTGGACGAGGGACTGGCTGAGTTCTCCACCTACTTCTACCTTCAGAAGATCAACGGCGAGCGGCTGGCCCAACGGCTGGCCCAGCGGCGCTGGCAGGCCGCCTGGGAGCTGGCGCAGGCGCGCGGCCTGGATGCCGTGGTCGATCAGCCGGTCAGCGAATTCGCAAGCAACTACGAGACCATCGTCTATGGCAAGGCCGCGCTTTTCCACTACGAGCTCTTTCAGACCCTGGGCGAGGATGCCTACCTGGCCCTGCTGCGCGCCTACATCGAGCGGTTTCGTTTCGGCGAGGCCCAGCCCCAGGACTTCCTGAAGCTGGCGGTGGAACTGGGCGGGCCGCAGGTGGAGGAGATCTACCAGCGCTGGATCTTGCAGGCTGACGCGGCGGAAGACAGCCCGGCCGATCAGTGACAGCGCTGCCAACCAGGATGGCTGCCAAGCCGGAGCCGAATTTTCAGGCGGGTCAGCGCGCCTGACTTGCGTCGGCCAGACCCGGCTAAAGCCTCGACTCCGGGTAACTGCCTGACTTGCGTCGGCCAGGCCCGGCTAAAGCCTCGACTCCGGTTCGCATATCGCTTCCGCGCCAACTATCGATGGAGAGACCATGGACAACGACTTCGACGCATCCTCCTCTCTGACAGAACAGGATCTGTGGGCCGCAGTAGGTGGACTGGAAGCCGCGACGCGGGCCGGCCGCACGCCGGCCGCTGAACCGACCCGCGGCCCCCAGGCGCCGCCCGCGCCGCTGGAGGCCAACCAGCCGGCCGGCGAGCTGGACCGGCCGGTGGAGATTCGGGCGCTGTGGATCACCCGCTGGGATTTTCGCACCCCCGACGACATGCGCTGGCTGGCTGACAAGGCCGCCGCGGCCAACTTCAACACCCTCTACTTTCAGGTGCGCGGCAACGCCGATGCCTACTACGCGTCGACGCTGGAGCCCTGGGCGGCGCGGCTGAGCCAGGGCGTCCTGGGGCAGGATCCCGGCTGGGATCCGCTGGCCTTGGCCGTGACAGAGGCGCACGCGCGCGGCCTGGAGCTGCACGCCTGGGTCAACGTCTACCCCGCCTGGCTGGGGCTGACCCCGCCGGCGCCGGCCGAGCCAGAGCCCATGTGGAGCCGCTTCAACCGGCTGTACGGCGACTCATGGGTGGTGTGGAACCGCCAGCAACAGCCGATGCAGCTCAACGAGCAGTATCTCTGGGCCAATCCGGGGCACGCAGCGGTGCAGGAGCAGATCGCAGCCGTGGCCCAGCAGATCGCCGCCCGCTACCTGATCGACGGTCTGCACCTGGACAACGTGCGCTACCCCGGCTGGGAATACTCGCGCGATCCCGCCACCCTGGCGCAGGTGGCCCAGGCCCAGGCCGCGGAGCCGGGGTTGGACCGCAAGGAATGGCAGCGGCGCCAGATCAGCCAACTGGTGGAACGCCTGCACAGCGCCATCCAGCGCATCAAGCCCGGCCTTTGGCAGAGCGCCGCGGTCTGGCCGGTCTACCTGGACACCTGGGAATGGTGGAGCGCCGGCGACGGCTATGACGGCTTCTGCCAGGACTCGGTCGGCTGGGTGGATCAGCAGATCGTCGACCTGATCTGCCCCATGCTCTACCTGGCCGACATCACCACCGACGACGCCAAGTACCAGGCCTTGGTGGAGGATTTCGTGGCCCGCGCCGGCGGGGATCACGTCGCCGCCGGGATCACCGCGGACTACGACGACTTCGCAGCCATTGCCCGGCGCATCGACATGGCGCGCGCGGCCGGCGCGGCCGGCCAGGCGATCCTCTCCTATGGCGTTGTCAACCAGCGGGGCTATTGGGATCAGTTCAAGAGCGGCCCCTATGCCGAGCAGGCCAGGACGCTGCTGCCGGAAGCGAGCCGGCGGCGGGTGGGGGAATATCTGCTGGGTCGCTGAACGAGCGAACGCTTGCCGTTCGTTCAGGGAGGGTAACTGTTCAGCCGGCGGGCGCGAACACGTTGATTGAGTAGGCCGCCGTATCGAAATCAACGTGTTCGCACCCGCCGGCGGGCCAAACGTTTCCCTCAGCTCGCCCCAAACCCCTCCGGTATCTGCACCGTCACCACCTCGCCGCGCACACATTCGACCCCATCGGCCACCAGGCTGATCTGCACCACCACCTTGCGCCCCTTGAGCTCAGTCACCCGGCCGCGCAGCTCCAGCGGCGGCCCCAGCGGCGTGGGCCGCAGATAGTCCACCTTGAGCGAGGCGGTGACGTAGCGCCGCGGGGGCTGGCTGTCCATGGGCCGCCCCTCGGCGCGATAGGCCGCGGCCGCGGCCGTGCCTGTGCCGTGACAGTCGATCAGCGAGGCCAGCAGCCCGCCGTAGACGTAGCCGGGGATCGCGGTGTGATAGGGCCGCGGGGTGTAGACCGCCACGGACTCGTCGCCATCCCAGCGGCTTTTGATCTGCAAGCCCTGCTCGTTCAGCCGGCCGCAGCCGTAGCAGTGGCTCCACTCGTCGGGGTAGTAGTCCTGAAACGCCAGATCAGTCATGGCGAGGCCCTCCTAATCGGCAGATTCTGCGACGGTCGGCGACGGCGCGGCCAGATGGCCGCGCCCAGCCAGCCATTCGATGCCGGCGACCAAGAGCAGCCCCAGCAACGCCAGACCGATCACCATCAGCACCTCGGCGGTCAGCGCAGCAGGGAGGATGTTCTGCTGCACCAGCGGAGCAATAGCGCCGTCCGGCTTGACTTCGCTCAGCAGCGTCAGCTTCCAGGGCCAGATCTTGCGCAGCGAGCCGACCATCAGGCCGATCAGCGCGGCCACAGTCAGGTCGTGGTAGTGGCTGAACAGCCATTTGAGCACCCGGGCGAACAGCAGCAAACCCAGCGCACAGCCCGAGGCCACGATCGCCAACGTCAACCAGTCCCGCGTCACCACCGCCTCCAGCACGGTATGGTACTGGCCCAGCAGCACAAGGATGAACGCGCCGGAGATGCCGGGCAGGATCATGGCGCAGATGGCCAGCGCGCCGCTGAAAAACAGAAAGAGCGGGGTGTGCGGCATTTCGTAGGGGGTGACGCCAACCAGCCAGAACATGACCACGGCAAACAGCAAGACCATGCCAACCGCCAGCGGCGTCCAGCGCCGCACACGCTTGACGACCACGATGATCGAGGCCACGATCAGCCCAAAAAAGAAGCCCCACACCAACGTCTCGTAATGGGTGAGCGCCCAACTCAGGAAGTGCGCCATGGTCAACACCGCAATGCCGATGCCGACGCCCAAAGCCAGCAAGAACTGCCATGGAAAATCAGCGAAAGCGGCGCGCCATTGCCCCCTCAGCAGCCGGCGGGCAAATTGCAGGTTAAGGGCGTTGATGGCGTCGATCAACGCATCGTAGATGCCGACGACAAAAGCCACCGTGCCGCCCGACACACCCGGCACCACATCGGCAGAGCCCATCAAAAAGCCGCGCGCGCTGATGCCGAGAAGTTCACGCATCGTCAATGGCTTGCGGGCGGTATCGATCTCTCCACTCATGTGAACCTCCAAGAAATTCGGCGGCGCTGCCTCGGGCGCGCCGCCGTGTGAAGGCCAATTCTAGCCGGTCTTGCCCGAATCGCCAATTCCAGACGTTCACGCGTTTTCGTGGACAGCGACGCAGCGCCGTTGACGCACAGAAACCCGAAGAACCCCACGCTGCAAACTCGCCGTCTGGCAAAGAACCGCAGTTACTACACGCGCCGGGCGCTTTCACTCGGTTGGGGGCTTGCCATGACTGTGCAAGAGCCGCCGCTCAGGAAGAATCAAGATTCGGCGCCGAAAGCTGAGTAGCAACGAACAGCCAGTGGACAGCGCCCAGGTCGCCTCGCACTGGCAGGCCAAAGGGTGAGCGCTCAACCGCCACGCGCCGACGGCAGAGCGAGAAAATCGCCCGGCGCAGGTGCAACAAAGCTGCGCTCCGGCCAGCCGCGGGCCGAGGGCAACGTGATCATGCCAGCGTGCAGCATTAGGCGATTGGCCTGCTGCCAGGCCGGGTTGTACAGCCGATCCCCAAGGATGGGGGCATGCAGCGAGGCCAGGTGGACGCGCAACTGGTGGGTGCGCCCTGTCTCAGGCCAGAGCAGCAGCCATTGACAGCCGCCAGCCTCGGCGACGACTTCGTAGCGCGTGACGGCGCGCTGCCCCCCACGCGCCGCGACGGTCATCATGTCCCGTCGCTGGGGATGCGGACTAAGCCGGGCCTCGATGGTCCCCTGCGCCGCCAGCCGGTTGGGGCTGGCCACGACAGCCTGGTATTCCTTGCGCACCGCGCCCCTCTTGAATGCCTCGTCCAGATAGCGGTTGATGGCTCCCCCGCGCGTTAGCAGCACCGCGCCGGAGGTGTCCCGATCCAGGCGGTGGAACAGGGTCAGCGGGCCGAAGCGGGCGCTGGCCAGCTCCAGCAGGTTGGCAGCCCCCGCCGCACGCGCCGGCTCCGACAGCAGCCCGGCCGGCTTGTTCACAGCGAGAAGCTCGTCATCCTCGGCGATGATCCAGGCGTCGTCGAACGCTGCGACCTGGGTTGGCTTGGCCGGCGGCGCGGCCAGCAAGGTCAGCCGGTCGCCGTTGCGCACCAGCCAGGAGTTGAGCCGCACCGTCTGGCCGTTGACCGTCACCTGGCCGCCGCCGATCAGCCGGTTGATGGCCTGCCGGCCGGCCTCAGGATAGGCGTCGCGCAGCAAGCGGTCAAGCCGGACAGGCCCGGCCAGCCCCCCGACCAGCAGCGAGGAACGAGGCTCTGCCATGGCCGCGCGCAGTGACCTAGGCGGTCTGGCGTTTCAGCACGGCCATGGTCAGCCGGCAGACGCAGACCAGCCGCTCCCGCTCGTCATGGATGCGGATATCCCAGACCTGGGTGGAATTGCCCAGATGCAGCGGGCGGGCGACGCCGGTGACATAGCCGCTGCGCACCGAGCGGATGTGGTTGGCGTTGATCTCCAGGCCCACCACGTCGAACTGCGCCGAGTCGACGCAGAGGAAGGCGCCGATGCTGCCCAGCGTCTCCGCCAGCGCCGCCGACGCGCCGCCGTGCAGCAGCCCGGCCGGCTGCACGGTGCGCTGGTCCACCGGCATGCGCGCCGTGATGCTCTCCCCGTCGATGGCGATGAACTCGATTCCCAGATGCTCGACCATGGTGCCGGCCGAGGTGGCATTGAGCGCCGCGAGGGGCGCTTCGACAAACCAGATTGACATGCGCTGTTCTCTTTGTTGCTATCGGTTTCGCCCGAACCGCGTCCTTCGAAGGTCAGCGGCTTTGGCTGTCAGACTGCCCGCCAGAGCAGGCGGTTCTCCTCCAGGCTCAGCTCGGCCCGGCCGGCCCGGCGCAGCGAGTTGAGACAGGCGTGGATGGTCGTGCGGGTCAGGTAGTAGATGGCGGGGCGCTGGATGCGCAGCCCCATGGCGTCGGCCACCCGCTGAAGCGCCTGGCTGTCGTCGCACGGCGTGGCCAGGGCCGTGTGCACCTGCTCACGGATCGCCTCGATGCGCGTGATGTTGTAGTCCAGCACCTGCTCCAGGCCGCCGCGGTCATAGGCGTCGCCATGGCCCTGGACGTAGAGGCCATAGGGCAGGGCGGGCAGGCTGGCCAAGGTCGCCAGCGTCTGGTCGATCTCCACGTAGAAGGGGACGCCGTACTTGTCCAACACCTCCGGGGGGAAGAAGGCATCGGCGGCAAAGCAGACCCCCTCCTGGGGCGCGGCGACCATCACCTGGTTGTGGGCGTGACCGGGGGCGGGGATGATCTCCACCGGGAAGCCGTGCAGCTCCTGACGACCCGGCTGCAACAGGCCATCCACCGCGCAGGGCTGGGCCAGGATGAACTTGTCCTCCAGCTCGGCCGGCGGCTGCGCGCCGGCGAAGAGGTAGACCGGCTCCAGGGCGGGGTTCTCGACCACCGCGGCCTCGAAGGCTGGCGCCAACACCGGTGCGCCGGTGCGCCGCTTCAGCTCGGCCGCGCCGCCGAAGTGATCGGCGTGAGCATGGGTGATCAGCACAGCCGCCAGCTCGACCTGCAACGCGGCCACGTGCTTCAGAATCCGCCGCGCCGCGTCGCGATCCAGCCCTGTGTCCACCAGCAGGGCGCGCTTCCCATCCAACAGCAGGCCGGCGTTGGAGCCGGCCCGCAGATGGTACGTATGGGCGGTGAGTTGCTTCAGGTCCATGGCGAAGGGCGGGGAGGAGGCGCTTGCCCACCCGTGGCAGGCGTGTTACCACCGACTCCTCGGTCCTGGTCTACTCCATTCCCAGATAGGCCTTCATCACATCAGGGTTGTTGAGCAGCTCCTTGCCGGTGCCGCTGAGGATGATGCTGCCCGTTTCCAGCACGTAGGCGCGGGAGGCGATGGAGAGGGCCATCAGCGCGTTCTGCTCCACCAGCAGCACGGTGACGCCCTGCTTGTTGATCTCCAGGATCGTCTCGAAGATCAGGTCCACCAGAATCGGCGCCAGCCCCATGGAGGGCTCGTCCAGCAGCAGCAGCCGCGGGCTGGCCATCAGGGCCCGGCCCATGGCCAACATCTGCTGCTCGCCGCCGGAGAGGGTGCCGGCCAACTGCTTTTGGCGCTCCTTCAGGCGGGGAAAGAGGGTGTACACCCGGTCCAGGTCCTGCTTGATGGCGGCCTTGTCCCGGCGCACGAACGCGCCCATGTCCAGGTTCTCGGCCACGGTGAGCCGGCCAAAGACTCGGCGCCCCTCCGGCGAGTGGGCGATGCCCAGCCGGACGACGGCGTGGGGGGGCATGGTGTGGATCGGCTGGCCCTCGAAGAAGATGCTGCCATGGCGCGGGTGCAGGATGCCGCTGAGGGTGTGCAGGGTGGTGGTCTTGCCCGCGCCGTTGGCGCCGATCAGCGTGACGATCTCGCCCTGATCGACGGTGAAGGAGATGCCCTTGAGCGCCTGGATGGAGCCGTAGTAGGTTTGGATACTGTCAATGTGCAGCAGCATATTCGGTCGCCCCTTTGCCCAGGTAAGCTTCGATCACGGCCGGATCGTTTTGCACCTCTTTGGGGGTGCCTTCGGCGATCTTCTGGCCGAAGTCCATCACCGTCACCTTGTTCGAGATGCCCATCACCACCTGCATGTGGTGCTCGATCAGCAGCACCGTGATGTTGGCCTCATCGCGCAGCCGGCGGATGAAGTGCATCAGCTCCTGGGTCTCGGCCGGGTTCATGCCCGCGGCCGGCTCGTCCAGCAGCAACAGGTCAGGCTTGGCCGCCAGGGCACGCGCGATCTCCAGCAGCCGCTGGTCGCCGTAGGGCAGGTTGCGCGCCATCAGGTCGCCGCGGCCGGCCAGGCCGACGAAGTTCAGCATGCGTCGCCCTTCGGCCACCGCCTCGACCTCCTCCTTGCGGTTGCCGCGGGTGTGAAAGACCGCGCCCAGCCAGCCGCTGTGCAGATGCGTCTCATAGCCCACCATGGCGTTCTCGATCACCGTCATGTTGGGAAAGAGGCGGATGTTCTGGTAGGTGCGGGCGATCCCCTGGCGGGTGATACGGTCGGGCGACATGCCGTCGATGGGCTTGCCCTTGAAGAGGATGACGCCCTCCTCCGGGCGATAGAAGCCGGTGATGCAGTTGAAGAAGGTGGTTTTGCCCGCGCCGTTGGGCCCGATGATGCTGTGGATCGTGTTCGGCTCGACCGCCACGTCCAACTGGCCCACCGCCGTCAGGCCGCCGAAGCGTTTGGTGACTCGTTGACTTTCCAGTAAAGGCGCCATGTGTCCTCCTAGGCCTCGTCGGCTTCGTGCAGCTCCAGCTTGCGCCGCGCCTCCGGCAGCAAGCCTTCGGGCCGCTTGAGCATCATGAACACCAGCACTGCGCCGTAGACCAACAGGCGGTATTCGGCGAACTCGCGCAACAGCTCCGGCAGGCCCACCAACACCAGCGCGCCGACGATGACGCCCGGAATGCTGCCCAGGCCGCCGACGATGATCACCGCCAGGATGTTGATGGAGACCAGCAGGTTGAAGCTGTGCGGATAGACCGAGGTCAGCTTGGAGGCGAAGATCGCGCCGCTCAGCGCGGAGAGCCCGGCGCCGGTGGCAAAGGCCATCAGCTTGGTGCGCACCAGGTTGATGCCCATGGCCTGCGCCACATCCTCATCCTCGCGCATGGCTGCCCAGTTGCGCCCCAAGCGCGAATACTTCAGCCGTGTGGCGATGAACGCGGCCACCAGGATTCCTGCCAAGATGACGTAGAACAGCATCTGTTGGTCTGACAAGCGCGATCCCGCCGGCACAGGGAGAGCCCGGGGGATGCGGGTGATGCCGTTGGAGCCGCCCACCAGCGGCTTGAGCCAGTCCGACAGGAAGATCAGGCGGATGATCTCGCCGAAGCCCAGGGTGACGATGGCCAGGTAGTCGCCGCGCATCTGCAAGACGGGGATGCCCAGGATCACGCCGGCCAGCGTGCCCACGATCACCGCAAAGGGCAGCGCCTGCCACCAGGTCAACTGCACCCCCACCCATTGGATCTCCGGCGAGGTCAGGATGCCGACGGTGTAGGCGCCCAGCGCGAAGAAGGCCACATAGCCCAGGTCCAGCAGGCCGGCGAAGCCCACCACGATGTTCAGCCCCAGCCCCAGCAGGATGTAGAGCCCCACCGTGTCGAGAATCTCGGCCGGATAGGGGCCCAGCAGCGGCAGCAGCAGCACGCCGATACCCAGGATGATGTAGGCCAGGGTCGCCACCGCGCGCTGCTGTTTGGTGGGCAGGGCGCTGAGGCGCTGGCTGGTGGCGGTGCGGGCCGGCTGCCAAAAAAAGGTGATCACCAGGGCGATGACGAACACCGCCGCCGCCTGGAGCGCCGAGATGCCGCGGCCAGCGAAAAGCGACGAGTTGAGGATGGAGACAATCGGGATGGCCAGCAGGCCCATGCCCACGGACCGGCGCAGCCGGTCGGGCAAGAGGAAGAGGCCGGCCGACAGCGCACCCACCGCCACGCCGATCCCGATCAGCAGCAGGAGGCCATCGGGGACGCCCCGGCCGAGGGTCAGCAGATCGAACAGCTCCGGCGAGGCGTTGATGAAGACCGAGCGCAGGTTGATGATGGGAGCAATCACCACCAGCGCCGACAGGAAGAGGCTGATGAGCAGCCCGGCAATGGCGCCGCTGAGCAGGCACCGGACAATCGGCCGCTTCGCCTGCCCGGCAGCAGCTCGCTGGGCCGCCATGTAGCCGAAAATGATGAAGACCGAGAGCAGGATGATCTGCCCCAAGCTGATCACCTTGGTGATGATCATCCGGTTGGCCAGGGCGGTCAAAATGCCGACCAACGCCAGATAGATCGCCACGCCGCCGCCTAAGAGGCCGATCTTGATCACAGGCGACCAGCGGTTGCCCTGACTGGCTGCCATCGGTACGCGGACACTGGTTGCAGTCATGGGGCTACCTCACGCTTTCTTGGTGGCCAGGCGCTCGCCGAGGATGCCGGTGGGGCGGAAGATCAGCACCAGCACCAGCATCAGAAAGGCCAGCGCGTCCTTCAACTGATAGGGCGCGGGAATGCCCAGGCCATCCAGCACCAGGTTGGGGAAGAGCGACTCGGCGATGCCCAGGAAGAGACCGCCCAGCATGGCGCCGGTCACGTTGCCGATGCCGCCCAGCACGGCCGCGGTGAAGGCCTTCAAGCCGGGGATGAAGCCGGTCAGGAAAAAGACCTGGCGGAAGAGGGTGGAGAAGAGCACGCCGGCCGCGCCGGCCAGGGCGCCGCCGACGACGAAGGTGATGACGATGATGCGGTCCACGTCGATCCCCATCAGGGCGGCGGCATCCTTGTCCTCGGAAACCGCCTGCATCGCGCGGCCGGTCTTGGTGCGCTGGACGAAGATGTAGAGGGCCAGCAACATAACCACGGCTGCCACGATCACCAGGGCCTGGGTCTTGAGCACCGTGATGCCCAGGATCGTGATGGATCCCTTCAGCGCAGTCGGCTCAGGGTAGCTCTTGATGCCGGAGCCGAAGAAGCCGCGAAAGGTATACTGCAAGAAAAACGAAGCGCCGATGGCGGTGATCAGCGGCACCAGACGGGGCGCCCGGCGCAACGGCCGATAGGCGATGCGCTCCAGCAGCACGGCGATGGTGGCCGAGGTGGCCATAGCCCCGACGAAGATCAGCAGTTGAGCGATGACATAATAGCGATTGAGGAAGCCGGAGCGATCAAAGGCAGTGGCGATGAAATAGCCGATGAACGCGCCGGCCATGAACACCTCGCCGTGGGCAAAGTTGATCATGCGCAGGATGCCGTAGACCATGGTGTAGCCCAGCGCGACCAGGGCGTAGACGCTGCCCTGGGCCAGGCCGAACACGATCAGATCCAGCCAAACCCGCGGCGGGTAGGTGGCCGCCAACAGGGTGTGCACTGCGCCGTAGATCACGCCTCCCAAAATGATGAAGCCGATGATCCACATCACCACCTGCGTCCCTGTTACCCGCCTTTTGAATTTTTGGTACATACTGCGTCTCCATGGAGAAGCCGACACGGAAGCGAAACGGCCTGCCAGTGTGCGGCCTGATGGGGGATTGACGGAGCGCCTGCGCTTGGGGGGAAAGAAGGAGAGTCGCCCCGTCCGGTGAACGAAGCGACTCTCGTGGGTGGCTAACTAGGGCCAGATCTTCTTGGGATTGCTGTCATCGGCCGCGCCAGGGTTCCAGCTCGCCGGGTCAGAGTTCATACCCTGATAGACGGCGATCTTGGGATCGGCGCAGTCGCCGGTGGCGGTGCAGGTCAGGCTGCCGGTCAGGCCAGCCATGCCGGAGGTGCTGAGCATGGCGTCACGCAGCGCCGTGCGCGGGATCACGGTCGAGCCGTTGGAGCACTGCACGGCCGCCTTCTCCACCGCGTCGGCGATCAGGTTGTAGGCGTCGTAGGCGTGGGCGTGGAAGGGGGCCAGGGGCGCCTCGCCGTACTTCTCCCGGTGCTGGGCCAGGAAGTCCTGGTAGCCGCCGCCGAAGGCCGAGAAGTCCGGGCTGGACCAGAGGAAGCCTGTGGAGGCGTCGCCGGCCGCGGCCAGGAAGTCAGGGGAGAAGACGCCGTCAGCGCCGGCCATCTGGACGCTGGCCAGATCAGGGTTCTGCTTGGCCTGCGAGGCAATCTGGCCGCCGGCCGCGATGAAGATCGGCAGATAGATGAAATCGGGCTTGGCCGCGGCGATGCGGGTCAGCATCGGCCCCATGTTGGTCTCGTTGGGGTCAGTCGCTTCCTGCGCCACGACCTCGCCGCCCAGCTCCTTGAACTTGTCGGCGAAGACCTGCTGGAGCTTGTCGGCGTAGAGGCTGCCGTCATGGATGGTGGCGGCCTTGCGGAAGCCGGCCTCATAGGCATACTGCGCCATGGCCGCGCCCTGAACGGTGTCGTTGTGGGCGGTGCGCATGTAGAACCCGTACTCAGCCGGGCGGTCGGCCGCGGTCAGGTCAGGCGCGGTGTTGGAGGGGGAGACCATGGGGATGCCGGCCGCGTAGAGCAGCGGGATGGCCGCGCGGGCCGCCGAGGAGCAGTTGGTGCCGATAGCCGCCACCACGCTGGGGTCGGAGGCGATCTTGGTGCCGGCCGCCTGGCCGCCTTCGGCGTTGCAGCCCTCATTCTCGCCGGTCACCTCGACCGCGTGGCCGGCGACGGTGGAGCGATTCGCCTGGGCCAACTCGACGCCGCGCTGGGTGTCGGTGCCCAGGGAGGCATCGGCGCCCTCGACCACGAAGAGCCAGGCGATGTGCACCGGGTCGTTGGCAGCCAGGGTGACGCAGCCGCTGGGATCATCACAGGCCGTGCAGACGGCAGGATCGGAGCCGGCGGCAGGTGCTTCGGCGGCCGGGGCTTCGGTGGCGGCAGGCGCTTCGACGGGTGCGGCAGTGGCAGCCGGCGCGGGAGCGGGCGTCGCAGCGCCGCCGCAAGCTGCCAGGAACATGGCCGCGATGAGCAAGACGGCCAGCACGGTGAACAGGGACTTCTTCATCTTGTTCTCCTCCTATGGGAACATACTGCGTCGGACTTGGAGCCAGCCGATATGCTGGCGGAACGAACGGAACCGGCGAATCGGGAGTTGTCGATGGCCATTGACTCGCAGGAAGCATGACCTCCTTTGCTTTACGCGCGCAACGAACCACACTGGATGGCAACCACAAAGGTGAACCGGGGGCAACGACGCTGTTATCCTGGCGGTACAGCTTGGAAGAAGAGGACGAGGAAGTGGTATGGTTGCCGAAGGCGACCGGAAGGAACTGCGCCCCAGCGCGCAGGATAGCGCCGATTATAGGCAAAAGGTTCTGATTTGTCAAAAGGCTTGAGAGTAGTATGGCATTCGTTCGCTGCCAAGACAGACTGCGCCATTTGCAAATTGCCGGTTTGGGTGGATAATGGAGGTCGCGCTCTGTTCGCAACAACCTACTTTCAAAGGAGAAAGTCACAATGACAACAACCTCAGAATCGACATCAGCCACGGCTGCCACTAGCGGGGGCAACTCGACAGCCGCACTGGAAAACAATCCCTTCCTGATTGCCCAGCGTCAACTGGACCAGGCGGTGGAGCTCCTGGAGCTCGACGATGCGACGCATCAGATGCTGCGCTGGCCCATGCGCGAGCTCTCCTTTGTCTTCCCCGTGCGCATGGACGATGGCCGTGTGGAGGTGTTCCACGGCTTCCGCGTGCAGTACAACGACGCGCGCGGCCCGGCCAAGGGAGGCCTGCGCTTCCACCCCCATGAGACCATCGACACGGTGCGCGCCCTCTCAGCCTGGATGACGTGGAAGACCGCTGTGGTCGATATCCCTCTGGGCGGCGGCAAGGGCGGCGTCTGCTGCAATCCCAAGGAATTCTCGCCGACCGAGCTGGAACGGGTGAGCCGCGGCTATATGCGCCGGGTCGCTGACTTCATCGGCCCAGACATCGACGTGCCCGCCCCCGACGTCTACACCGATTCCCGCGTCATGTCCTGGATGCTGGACGAATTTGAGACGATCCGTGGCCGCCACGTGCCGGGAGTCATCACCGGCAAGCCGCTGGCCCTGGGCGGCTCAGCCGGCCGCGGCGAGGCCACCGGCATCGGCGTCGTGGTGGCCATTCGCGAGGCCTTCAAGGTGCTGGGGATCGACTCCACCCAGACCACTGCCTCCTTGCAGGGCTTCGGCAACGTCGGCCAGGCCGCAGCCATCCACTACGTCAAGCGGCTGGGCGGCAAGCTGATCTGCGTCTCCTCCTGGGACCACGACGACAAGACCGCCTACACCTTCTTCAAGCATGAGGGCGCAGATCCTGTCTTTCTGCGCAGCATCACCGATGGCTTCGGCACCATCAACAAGGCCAAGGCGCAGCAGGCCGGCTACGAGGTGCGCGATGGCGACGCCTGGCGCTCGGCTGACGTAGATCTGCTGATCCCGGCCGCGCTGGAGAACGCGCTCACCGGGCACACCGTCGCCTCGATCTCGCCGCAGGTCAAGGTGCTGGCCGAGGCCGCCAACGGCCCCACGACCCCTGAGGCTGACCTGGTGCTGAATGAACGCGGCATCTTCGTCATCCCTGACTTCCTCTGCAACGCGGGCGGCGTGACGGTCAGCTATTTCGAGCAGGTGCAGAACGCCTACAACTATTACTGGCCCGAGGCAGAGGTGCACCACCGCCTGGATCACAAGATGACCAGCGCCTTCCACAGCGTGCACGACATGGCGCAGCGCATGAACGTCCCCAACCGGCTGGCCGCCTATCTGGTCAGCGTGGAGCGGGTGGCCAATGCCATGAAGCTGCGCGGCTGGGTATAAAGGATCAGGTTGAACCCCACCATCACCGTCAACTTGACCGGCATCGCCCACGGCGGTGAGGCCATCGGCTATCACCAAGGCAAGATCCTCTTCGTGCCCTATGCCATTCCGGGCGAGACGGTGCAGGTCGAAATCATCGAAGAGAAACCGCGCTGGGCGCGGGCCCGGCTGGTGCGCGTGCTCAAGCCATCGCCGGACCGCGCCCTGCCCCCCTGTCCCTATTTCGGGCCAGGTCAGTGCAGCGGCTGCCAATGGCAACACATCGCCTATGCCCGGCAACTGGAGCTCAAGGCCCAGGTGGTGGCCGATCAACTGCACCGCCTGGGCCACGTTGCCCAGCCGCCGGTGCTGGAGCCCATCGCGCTGGCCGGCGAGGAGGGGCTGCTCGACTTCCGCTACCGCAACCACGCGCAACTGGCGACCGACGCCCGGGGACGGCTGGGCTATGTGCGCGAGGGGGTGACGCAGGAGGGGGCCAAAGGCGAGATGCGCCGCCAGGGGGTGCGCGCGCCGGGCCAGCCAGCCCAGGATGTGATCGCGGTGGACGAATGCCTGCTGCTGCATCCCCTGCTGGACGAAATGCACGGCGCGCTGTTGACCGGCATCGCCGAAGCGGACGCGGCCGAGCCTGAAACGACCGACGACGACGCCCCGGCCGGCCCGCCGGTGATCGTCCGGCGCATCAATCTGCGGGCTGGCGTCAACACCGGCCAGCGCCTGCTGGCCTTCGAGACGGTGGGCGACCGGCCGCCCGGCTTTCTGGTCGAGGAGCTGCCGGTGCGCTGTGTGGTGCGCCGCCGCGATGGCGCCTACGAAGGATTGGTGGGAGAGCCGTGGATCGAGGAGCAGGTGGCCGGTCGCACCTTCCGCGTCTCAGCCAACAGCTTCTTCCAGGCCAACACTGTCGGCGCGGAGGTCATGGTCGAGCTGGCGGCCGAGCTGTTGGCGCCCCAGGGCCATGAGACGCTGCTGGACGGCTACTGCGGCGTGGGGCTTTTTGGCCTGAGCCTGGCCGATCGGGTCGGTCAGGTCATCGCGGTCGAAGAAGCGGAGGTGGCCTGCGAGGACTTCGCCTGGAACGCGCGCGATCTGGACAACGTGACGCTGCACGAGGGCGCGCTGGAGGAGGTGCTGGCCACACTGGACGCCGATCAACGCATCGACCTGGCGATCATCGACCCGCCGCGCAGCGGGGCCGGGCCAGAGGTGGTCGAACATCTGGCGCGGCTGGCCGTGCCGAAGCTGCTCTACGTTTCCTGCGATCCGGCCACGCTGGCCCGCGATGCGGCCCTGCTGCTGGCCGCCGGCTATCATCTGGCGCAGGTGCAGCCGGTGGACATGTTCCCCCAGACCTATTTCGTGGAAAGCCTGGCGCTCTTCCACCTGGCCGCCAGCGCAAAGTGATTCCCTGAGCTCCTGCGAGTTCCCCCGACTTCCTTACTCCCCTGCGCTTCCCTCTCCCAACCACACCCCGCTCACCAGTTCCACGTGCAGATTCAGGCTGCGCTGCAGCACATCCAGATTGCGGCTGGCGTCCCACAGCTCCATACGCGCGTCGCCGGCCTCCAGCGTCTCGATCTGCAGCCAGCCGTTGGCCAGATCCAGGTGGCAACGCACCGCCCGCACCACCTGGCTGCGGCCGCGCTCCAGAAATTCGGCCAGCCGCAACATGCCGGCCAGCAGCGACAGGCCGCGGTGGTCCTCGGCGGCGAAGAGCGCGCCCAGGGGGCCGGCCTTGGGGCTGCCTTTGCGGTGATACTGCGCCAACAAGGCGATCAAAGCCAGCTCGCGCGGGGAATAGCCGGGCAGGCCGCTGTTCTGAATGATATAGGCCGAGTGGTGGTGGTGATAGTAATAATCGACGCTCATGCCGATGTCGTGCAACATGCCGGCCGCCCACAGCAGATGGCGGTAGCTGGCGTCCAGCCCATGGGCCGGCTGAAGCTGATCGAAAAGCTGCAAACTCAGCGCGGTCACATGGCGGCTGTGCCGATTGTCGCAGTCGAACTTGCGCGCCAGGTTGAGCACGCTGAACTGGCGCAGGTCGGTAAAAACCGGCTGCGGTTGGTCGGCCAGGAAGCGTTGGTAGAAGATGCCCTCACGCAGCCCCTGTTGGCTGATGGTGAGCTGCTCGAAGCCGCTGTGCTTCAGCAGCGCGGCAAAGGCCAGCGCGCCGCTCTGAATGATGTCCGCCCGGTCGGAATCCAGCCCAGGCGTCTTCAGGCGATCCTTCTGGCTCATCTGCCAGAAACGCCCGGCCATCTCGCGCAGGCTGACCCCGGTCAACTCATAGCCGTTGACCATGTCCAGCGGAAAGCCGGACGCGGCCTGATCGATGCGGGCCAGGTTGCGCACGGTGCCCCCCAGCGCCACCAGGCCATCGCCAGGCTGGGCGCGGAACCAGTCCACCCCGGCCAACTGCTCGGCCAGGAAGGCGTTGAGCTGCTCCACCGCGGCCGGCTTGGCCCGGTCGTAGCCCAGAAAGAGGTCGCTCAGACGCAGCGCGCCCAGCGGCAGGCTGACCGCGCGGCCGGGCAGCCCGCCGCGCACCTCCACGATCTGGGCGCTGCCGCCGCCCAGGTCGACGACGAAGCCCTCGGTCAGCCCGGTGCCGTTCAGCGCGCCCAGCGCGCCGAAATAGCCCTCCTCCTCGCCCGAAAGCAGGCGCGGCTCCCAGCCGGTCTCCGCGCGCACGCGGGCCAGAAAGGAGTCGCCGTTGCGCGCATCGCGCACCGCGCTGGTGGCGGTCATGATGATGTCATCGATCCCCTGGGAGCGGCAGAAGCTGGCGAACATGCGCATAGCCTGCTGGCCGCGCTCGATGGCGGCCGCGCGCAGCGCCATGCCGTTGCCCATGCCCTCGCGCAGCCGCACCACCTCGCGCACCTCCTCCACCAGATGAAAATGGTAGCCGGGCTGGTACTCATAGACCACCAGGCGGGTGGTGTTGGAACCGAGGTCGATGATGGCGATTCGTGGGCTCATGATCTGCTCATTTCAGCGGGTGTCGTCGCACGCCATTATACCCGAAGAAAGCTGCCAGGCGATAACCTGCCGCGCCAGAGCAGCAATTCCAAAGTTGGCACGCGGTCGAGGCTTGGGCCAGGTCTGGACCATGCGAGTCGAGCGCGCCCACCCGCCGGAAGGCCCGACTCCGTTTTGGCGGCCAGCATATGTAGCGCCGCTGAAGCGCTCCGAGCTGAATTGACACAACGGTTGCGCCGTCCTACAATGGCCGGCACAAAGGAGCAGACCATGTCCAACCCCATTCCTCTTTTCACCCCCTTCCCGCTGCGCAGCGTCACGGCCCGCAACCGGCTTTGGATCTCGCCCATGTGCATGTACTCGGTCTTCGCCGAGGACGGCATCGCCACCGATTGGCATCTGGCGCACTATGTCAGCCGCGCCGTCGGCGGCGCAGGGCTGATCATCGTCGAGGCCACGGCAGTGGAGCCGCGCGGCCGCATCAGCGCGCGCGACCTGGGCCTGTGGGACGATGGGCAGATCCCCGCCCTGGCGCGCATCGCCCGCCTGATGGCCGATTGCGGCGCAACGCCGGCGGTGCAACTGGCCCATGCCGGCCGCAAGGCAACGGTTCCTGGCGCGGTCGGTCCCAGCCCGCTGCCCTTCTCGGCCGACTACGCCACCCCCCAGGCCCTCTCCCAGCGCGAGATCGACCAGGTGATCCTGGCCTTCCAGCAGGCGGCTCGACGAGCGCACGCGGCCGGCTTTCAGGCGGTGGAGCTCCATGCGGCCCACGGCTACCTGTTGCATCAGTTTCTGTCGCCGCTGAGCAACCAACGTGACGATGCATACGGCGGCGACTTCGACAGCCGCACCCGACTCACCCTGGAGACGGTGGCCGCGGTGCGCGCGGTCTGGCCGGCCGAGCTGCCGCTGCTGGTGCGCATCAGCGCCACCGACTGGGCTGAGGGCGGCTGGGATCTGGAGCAGAGCGTGGCGCTGGCGCGTCGCCTGGCCGGCGCGGGGGTCGATCTGTTGGATGTCTCCTCCGGCGGGCTGACCCCGACCCAGCAGATCCGGCTGGGGCCGGGCTATCAGGTCCCCTTTGCCCAGCGTATCCGCCAGGAGACCGGCCTGGCCGTCGCGGCCGTGGGCCTGATCAACCAGGCGCAACAGGCCAACGCCATCGTGTGCGCTGGCCAGGCGGACGCGGTGCTGATCGCGCGTCAATCGCTGCGCGATCCCTACTGGCCGCTGCGCGCGGCGCGCGAGCTGGGCGCTGAGTTAGCTGCACCTCAGCAATATCTGCGCGGCTGGTGAGCACAAGAGGCACAGCCGGTCAGAGGCTGCGACCGCGGTGAAGCGGAGCGCTGCGGCGTCGAAGCAGCGCTCAGGGTCAGGCCCAGCCAGATAGACCTCCAATCCGCTGTAGCCGAGAGGGGGGGATCGTAGCTTGAAGGAAGCAGGTAGTAGCCGTAGCGTCGGCGATCAGTCATGGGGGTGATTGCTATGCGTGGTGCGCCAGGGCGCGGATAGCCGCGGGGGTGGGCACAGGCCGGCCGCTGGCCAGCTCGATGAAGCAGGTGGTCTGGCGGGCCGCGGCGTGCAGCCGGCCATCCACCGTGAACTCGGCCGCCAGCACCTGGCGCACCGGCCCGGCCTCGGCCAGCCACATGCGCCCCTGCACCGGGTCGAACAGGCGCACGGCCCGCTTATAGTCGATCTCCGTGCGCAGCAGCACCGGCGCGATGCCCTGCACCTGCATGGCGGTATCCAGCGGGAAGAACTCGGCCAGCATCTGCAAGCGCAGGTCCTCCAGCCAGCGCACGTAGACGATGTTGCTGACTATGCCCACGAAGTCGATGTCGTAGGTACGAACGGGGAAGGAAAGGGTGATCTGATGGGAAGGTGCGGACATGGCGATGGCGTCTGTGTTACGGGTCGACGTGGACCACATGCTGCGGGCCGGCGGGCAGTTGTTGCAGGCCGCGGGCCAGAAAGGATGGGTTGACGCGCATGGTTGGCAGCTCCTCCAGGGGGAACCATTGGAAAACGAGCCGCACGCCCTGCTCATAGCCCAGAAATGGCCCCTTCTCCAAGCGGCGCGGCCAGTCAGCCGGCACGTGCATCAGAAAATAGAGGCCCAACTCGTGAAAATCCAGCCCGCGGTACTGGAAGAAATTCTCCACCAGCCAGAGCAGGCGTCCCACATCCACCTCGATATGCAGCTCCTCGATCATCTCGCGGTGCAAGGTGGCTGTGGCCGGCTCCAGCAGCTCGGCGCGGCCGCCAGGCAAGGCCCAGAAATCATCGTCCTCAGCCTTGTGCAGCAACACCCGGCCCTGATCGATGGCCACGCCGACGACGCGGCAGTTGAAGCGTGTGTTGTCCTGAGTGAAAGTGATCATGGTCATGGTGGCAGCTATGATACACCCGTCAGGCGAAGTTGTAAACAAATGCCGGTGTGGTATACTGGGCCAGTTTCACCCTGCACCCAGCCGTCGAGAGAGCCTGTGCATCCCTTTTCGCCATTGACTGCCGCCAACCTGGCCATCACCTTTCACCGCATCCCCTCTGCAGACCGGTTTCGCCAGGCGCTGACCGCCATCGGCCGGCTCTATCGCTTCGTGACGGCCGATGCCCTGCACGAATTCCTGGTCGGCGGGCGACCGCTGAGCGGCGCCTGTCACGTGACCTTCGACGACGGCGACCGCAGCTTCGTGGAGAGGGCGCTGCCGGTGTTGCAGGCGCTGCACACGCCGGCGACCCTCTTCATCGCGCCGGATGTGCTGGCCGGCGGCCGCAACTATTGGTTCCAGGAGCTGCGCTATCTGCGCCAGCAGGTGGACGATGCGACGATTCGCCGCCAGATCGCGGCCCAGATGGGCTGGGAGGTCGCGCAGTTGGCCCCCTACTCGCCCGTTGTGCTGTGCAAAGCCCTGCCCCTGAGCGCGATCTGGGCCGTCATCGATGGGCTGGAGCAGGCGCAGGGCCTGCCGCCCGCCCCGCCGGCCAACATCTCCCTGGCCGACGCGATCGCGCTGGACCGCCACCCGCTGATCAGCATCGGCGCCCATTCGCTGACCCATCCGGTGCTGGCCAACGAAGATGCCGCTGAGGCCGAGCGGCAGATCGCCGGCTCTGTCGGGCAGTTGGCGGCATTGCTGGGCCGGCCGGTGCGCTATTTCGCCTATCCCAACGGCGCGGCCGGCCTGGACTATGGCCCACGCGAGCAGGCGCTGCTGCGGGCGGCCGGCGTCGAGCTGGCCTTTGCCACCGACAGCGGCGTCATCGGACGGGGCGTCGATCGGCTGGCCATCCCGCGCATGGGACTGTCGGCCAGCCCACGCGAGACAGGACTGTGGATCACGGCCAAGCTGCTGCTGGCGCCGGTCTGGGATCGGCTGCGACAGGATCAGGAGAACCAGCAGCGGCGGCGCTTGCAGGCTCAGATCAGCCGTTAGGAGAATCTCATGCTACCCAAAACCGCGGACGTAGTCATCATCGGCGGGGGCGTCATGGGCGCCAGCGCCGCCTATCATCTGGCCCAACGCGGCTGCCGCGACGTGGTTCTGCTGGAAAAGGGCCCGTTTCTGGGCATGGAGGCCACCGGCAAATGCGCGGGCGGCATCCGCTACCAGTTCAGCACCGAGATCAACGTGCGCCTGTCGCAGCTCAGCCTGCCCATGTTGGAGCGCTTCCATGACGAGTTGGGCCAGGAGATCGATCTGCGCTGGCCGGGCTACCTCTTCCTGCTGGACAACGCGGCCGATCTGGCCACCTTTCAGCGCAACGTGGCCATGCAGAACCGGCTGGGGGTGCCCTCGCGCATCATCACCGCCGACGAGGCCCGCGCCCTGGCGCCGCAGTTGCAGATGGAGGATATCCTGGCCGCGGCCTGGCACGCGGGCGATGGCCTGGCCGACCCCAACGGCGTGGTGCAGGGCTATGCCATGGGCGCGCGCCGGCTGGGCGCCAGGATCATCACCAGCGCCGAGGCCACCGGCATTCAGGTCAAAGGGGGTCGGGTCGTGGGCGTGCAGACGCCGCAGGGGACCATCGCCGCGCCGGCGGTGGTCGATGCGGCCGGGCCGTGGGCTGGCCAGGTGGCCGCGCTGGCCGGCGTCGATCTGCCCATCACCCCGCTGCGCCGCCAGATCGTGGTCACCACGCCGCTGCCGGGCGTGCGGGCCGATCTCCCCTTCGCCATCGACTTCAGCCGCAGCTTGTACTTTCACCGCGAGGGGGAGGGCATCCTCACCGGCCAGTCCAACCCCGATGAACTCCCCGGCTTCGACCAGTCGGTGGACAACGCCTGGACCGAGCAGCACCTGGAACAGGCCGCCTGGCGCTTCCCCCTGCTGAGCCAGGCCGGGCTGCTCAGCCAGTGGGCGGGGCTGTATGAGGTGACGCCGGACGCGCATCCGGTGATCGACCGGCTGAGCGAGCCGGCCGGCTTCTATGTGGCGGCCGGCTTCAGCGGCCATGGCTTCATGCACGGCCCGGTGACGGGGCTGCTGATCGCCGAGCTGCTGCTGGACGGCCGCGCACACAGCCTGGACATCAGCCAGTTGCGCTTCAGCCGCTTCGCCGAGGGAGACCTGGTGCGCGAGCACAACGTGGTTTGAGCAGCGATGACAGGGCAGGCTCAGACGGGACGATCGCCCAGATTTTAGCTGATCAGGCGTTTCGCCAGCCAGATATCCGGCTTGCCGATGCCGTTGGCGTCGGGGATGACGCCGACGACGGTGTAGCCCTGTTTTTGGTAGAACTCATAGGGGTGGCGCTTGAGATTGCGGATCGACTGGAGATGGCGCGTCACCTCTGGGTAGAGATCGACGCCGGCCAGGCTGGTCATGCCATCCTCGTCGTCGCTGCCCAGGAAGAGGGTGACGCCGCCGCGCGCCCGCACCGCCTCCTCCAGGCTGGCCACCAAGGCGCGGCCGATGCCTTCGCCCTGGCGCGCCGGATCGACCGCCAGCGGGTGCAGCTCCCAGCCGGTGAGGCCATAGGCCGGCTGCGCGCCGATCCAGCCCAGCACGCGGCCGTGTTCGTCCACAGCCGCCAGGCAGAGCTTGTCCGGCTCCAGACAGTCGTGCAGCTCCTCCAGCGCCGCGTCCAGGTCAGGCCAGGCCTTGGGCCAGTGCTGAGCGAAGGCCGTCGTCAGCAAAGCCGCGGCTTGCTGGATGGCATTGGGGTCATGGGCGGGGAACGGGATGATGATCATAGACCTGCACCTGTGAAGCGCGCCGGCTGAAAACCCCGGCGTCGGGCGTGACCGCTCCTGGACCGCGTCTCCAGAGGGCGGATGTGGGAGCTGACCAGCAATTCCAAATATGGGCGGAGTCGAGGCTTCAGCCGGGTCTGGACGATGCGAGTTGAGCGTGCAACCCGGCTGAAGCCTCGACTCCAGTTTGGCAGTCGCCATTTTTGGAATTGCTGGGAGCTGACAAAGAGACCGGACACAAGCTGTGTCCGGTCTCCGGTTTAGCTGACGGTGTTGACCATCAGATCAACAGGGGCCTCGGTCTACTCGGCAGCGGCCGGTGCATCTGGCCGCACCATGCCGGCCATGTCCACCGTCACCCGCTGGCCCAGGTTGCTCAGCGTGTCATAGAGGAACTGGATCACGTACTTGCCGTTGTGGGCAAAGGCGCCCGGATCCTTCTGAACATACTGATAGTTGTAGGCCGCCTTGAGCAGGCGCGGCGTCCAGGAGGTGAAGCCGGTATCGCCCTCGTTGCGCTCGCCGTTGCCGTCGACATCCTCGAAGAAGTAGGGATAGGCGTGGCTGTCGTAGACGATGCCCTTGCCGATCACCGAGGTGGCGTAGTCCTGCATGGCTGCGTACAGCTTCTCGCTGAAGGTCGCGATCTCGCCGTCGATCCCTTCGGTGGTATCGCCGTCGCCGTCGTAGTCAGCCAACGACACCGGACCGCGAATGTCCTGGACAGTCTCGACGCCCGCGTGGCAGGTGAAGCACTTGTCGGTCTGCACGCCCAACTCGTGGGTGGCATGGCAACTGGTGCAGTCAGCGAAGCCTGGCACGTGGTTGTACTTGCCCAGGTAGTTGAGGCCAGGGAACTGATAGGCGCCCTGGACTTCGTTGCCGAACAAGGTGGCGCCGGCCGCGAAGTAATGGATGTTGCTGAAGCGCAGCGCATTCTCCGGCACGGCGTCCTCGTCCAGACCCTGCACCGCCTTGTCGATGGTCACCGTCGAGGCGCGACCCTGGTGGCAACTGATGCACAGGTTGCTGTCCGGATTCTCCATGGTCACGGTGGCGCCGCTGGGGAACTTCACCTGGGTGACTTCGATGCGCGCGTAGTCCTCGAAGTTGGTGTGGCAGGTGGTGCAGAGGAAGCCGTTGGACGGCGCCATGGAGGTGTTGACCCCCTCGGCGATGAACTGCGGCAGTCCCTCAGCCTGGTGGCACTTGGCACAGTCGGAGGGCACTGCACCGTCAGCATCCCAGTGGCGGAAGGCCTCTTCCGAACCGGCGAAGTGACCGGGATCGATGCGGGCCAGATCGGCCACCGGCACCGTCGTAGAGATGACCGTGCTCAGATCGTCGATGGAGTCGTAGAGAAGCTGGATGATGTACTTGCCGTTGTGGGCAAACTGACCGGGATCCTTGCCAGCCACCTGATAGTTATAGGCGGCCATGAGCAGGCGCGGGGTCCAGGCGTTGTAGGCGTTGGGGTAGATCGCCTCATCCTCGCCCGGCTGGCCATCGGCGTTGGTGTCGATGAAGAAATAGGGGTAGGCTGCCGAGGTGTAGACCAGAGGGGTGCCGGCGATGTCGGTAGCATACGTCTGCATGGCGGCATAGAGGATCTCCTGCAGGCCGGCCGTCTCCTCGAAGACGCCTTCCTTCACATCGCCGTCGCCGTCATAGTCCGCCTCAGAGCCCTGCAGGCGCACATGCTGGAAGTCTTCGGCAACCTTGACATCGGTGTGGCAGCTCTGGCACTGCTCCATCTTCAGTTCCAGCGTGTGCGAGTCGTGGCAGGAATCGCAGGTATCGAAGCCCTGCACGTGCTCGAACTTCACGTCGTAGGCCTTGCCATCGTACTGATAGCCGCCCATGGCCTCGGCGCCATACTGGGTGGCCGCCGCTGCGAAGTAGTGGTTGTTGGTGACGCGCAGATCGGCGTTCACCTCATCCAACTTCTCGGTCGCGCCCGCCTTCTCGATGGCGGCATTGACGCTCACCGTGGACGCGCGCCCCTGATGGCATTCCATACAGCGCGCCTCGCTGCCCAGATTGGCGATCTCGACCCCCGAAGGGAAGACCACGCTGGTCTTGGCGGCGGTGGCGTTGTTGTGGCAGGCCGCGCAGGTGACGGTCGTGCCGGGGGGAACGCTCTCAGCGTTGATCACGCCAGCCTCGCTGCCATCAGCGCCCAGAAAGTCCAGGTAGCCTGTCTCGCTGTGGCATTTGGCGCAGTCGGCGGGAATCACTGCCGGGTCTTCGCTGTCCCAATGGGTAAAGGATTCCGATGTGGCGTCGTTGTGAGGCGAGTTGGCCCACTCTGCCTCGAATGGAACTGTGGCCACCACAGGCTCAGGACAGGCCTGAGCTTCGGGACAGGCCACCGGCTCTGGACAGGTGGCTGCCTCAGGACACGCCTGACACTCGGGACAGGGCGCCTGGGTAGCGACCGGTTGCGACGCTGACTGGTTGTCGGCGCAGGCTGCCAAAAGCCCAATCGCCAGCACCAACAGCGCCAAAAGGATGAAGCGCTTCATAACAGGAGTCTCCTTCTCCGCATGCGTTGCACACCGTCGTTGGTGTGCGGCTTATTCGACTGCGCAGGAATGGGTTCGCGAAGCCCTTCCATGCGTGGACGCAAAATGGGGGTGGGTAAAGAACGTTACTGCACAGACACCAGAAACACAACAGAGAAGCGTCACCAAACTAGAAGCTCAGTCAATCATAGACAAATCGTTGCTGCTCAACCATCGGCGCTGGCCACTTGATTCTACTTGGACGGCGGCTCCTGCATGGGCACATCAAGCACATAACCGAGTGAACGTGCTCGCGCCTGAGTAGTAACGACAGATCAGGCCAAGGGGAATTCTCACACGAATTGCACAAACATCCTACTACCAAGCGTCTCTTCGTGCTATGATCTAAATCATATTTTGGGTGATTTGCACCAGGCTGTGGGGGATTCACCCCACGACAGCCTACGGCGCTGACGCCATTTCGGTTCGTTCCATCATGCACAAAATGGGGACAACACCCGATTGAAATCGGTTTCTATTGATGATATTCTGGTAGCCAGAGACACTGGTTATTCGCCCTTTGGAGGCTGATATGCGCTTCAATTCAACTTCAACTTCAACCTACAGACCTGCTCTCCTGGCCATTGCGGCGATGGCGGGTCTCTTGCTTGCTCTGATCTTGTTGCCTGCGGCCGCCAGCGCCGGAGAGCCGCAGCCAGCGGATACCGACCCCGGCCAGTGCGCCCTGTGCCATCAGGCTGAGGTGCAAGACTGGCAGAGCTCGCCCCACGCCGCGGCCACCAACGCCATCGAGAGCGCCCTGATGGCTTGCCAGGAAGGAGAGGACTGCTCCTGCTTGACCTGCCACACCACCAACTTCAGCCCGGTCACCGGCGAGTTTGAACATTCCGGCGTCACCTGCGAAGCCTGCCATGGGTCGCTGGTCGAGGGACATCCCGAAAATGGCACCATGAACCTGAGCGTCGACTCGTCGGTCTGCCAGGACTGCCACGCGGAGACCTTCGCCGATTGGGCCAGCACCCCCCACGCCCAGGGCAATGTCCAGTGCATCGGCTGCCACCGCTCCCACACCCAGAACCTGCGGCTGGAGGATCAGGCGCTCTGCAAATCCTGCCACCGTGATCAGTTGCAGGATGCCGGCCACCTGGCGCACATGCGCACCGGTCTCGACTGCATCTCCTGCCACACCACCCCAGCTAGCTCGCCTCACGCCGTCGACGGCCCTTCTGCGCCCTCCCATCAGTTCGCGGTGAACACTGAATCCTGCGCCGACTGCCATAGCAACATCTTCCATCGTCCGGCGACCAGCGCGGCCATCGCGGCGGCGCAGCCGGCCAGCACAGGATCCAGCATCCAGCCCGAAGAGGCCAAGCAAATCGTGGCTGAGCAGGAATCGGCGCGGCGCACAGCTCAGGCCTCGGCCATCGCGCTGGGCGTCGGCATCGGCGTCGGCGTCGTTGCCGGCATCATCTTCATGCTCGTCTTGGCAATCTTGACCCAACGACCCTGGAGGGGCAAATCATGACCGCTCAACCAACCCTTTCCCGCCGTGATTTCCTGAAGACAGCCGGCGTGGGCGCGGCCGCAGTCACGGCCACCTGCGTGCTAGGCAGTCAGGCCAGCCCTGCCCTGGCCAGCGGCCCGGCCTCCGAAAACGGCTGGGCCATGCTGATCGACACCACCCGCTGCACCGGCTGCCAGTCCTGCGCCCTGGCCTGCAAGGAGGTCAAGAGCCGGCCCAACCCCACCGTTGAGCCGACGGCGCTGAGCAGCGAGGCCTATACCTTCATCGACCTGCGCCCCCAGGCCGATTCAGAGGCGACCATCAACGTCAAACGGCAATGCATGCACTGCCAGCATCCGGCCTGCGTCTCAGCCTGCACCGTGGGCGCGCTGCGCAAGACGGCTGACGGCCCGGTGACCTACGACGACAAGAAGTGCATCGGCTGCCGCTATTGCCAGTATGCCTGCCCCTTCGGCGTGCCCACCTATGACTGGAACAACCCGCTGGGTTTGATCCACAAGTGCGACCTGTGCGTGCAGCGTCTGGCCGAAGGAGAGAGGCCCGCCTGCGTGGCCAGTTGCCCGGCCGGCGCGCTGCATTTTGGCCGCCGCACCGACATGATCGCCCAGGCCCGCGCCCGCATCCGCTCCAACCAGCGCCGCTATGTGGACAAGGTCTATGGCGAGCACGAGGCCGGCGGCACGTCGATGCTCTACCTGTCGGGCGTCCCCTTCAGCCAGCTGGGCCTGCCGGAGCTGGGCGAGCAGACCATCTCGCACCAGGCCGAGGCGGTGATGGCCAAGACGCCGCTGGTCGCGGCCAGCGTGGCCACCCTGGCCACCGGCCTGTACTGGCTGCTGAAGCGACGCGATCTGAAGTTGAACGAGGCGCAGGTGACGCTGCCCCAGGAGGACTCCCATGGCCACTAATCTGAACATCGAGCAGCCATCCAGCAGCGCAGCCGTGCCGCTGCTCAACCGGCGCATGGCGATGGCGTTGCTCGGTTTGATGGTCCTGGTAGGCGGTCTGGCCGGCATCATCCGCCTCTTCGCCGGGCTTGGCCGTACCACGGCCTTGATCGATGCCTATCCCTGGGGCATTTGGATCGGCTTTGACTTCACGCTGATCGCCTTTGCCGGCGCCGGCTTCACCATGGCCGGCCTGGTGCACGTGCTGCATCAGCACAAATACCACGACGCGGTGCGACCGGCGATTCTGGCCGGCCTGGCTGGCTACGTGGCGGTGCTGCTGCTGCTGGTGCTGGACCTGGGACGGCCTGACCGTTTCTACCACTTCATCTTCTTCTGGAATATCCACTCGCCGCTGTTCGAGATCAGCTGGTGTGTGCTGCTCTACACCACGGTGCTGCTGCTGGAGGTTTCCCCCTTCCTGCTGGAACGGATCAACCGGCCTGTCAGCGAGAAGCTGTTGCGGGTGAGTCACGGAATCATGCCGGTGGTGGCCGTGGTGGGTGTGACGCTCTCCTCGCTGCATCAATCGACGCTGGGCACGCTCTATCTGAACATGCCGCACCGCCTGCACGCCCTGTGGTACTCGCCCGCGCTGCCGGTGCTCTTCTTCGTGTCCTCGATCATGGCGGGGCTGTGCCTCGCCACGCTGGCCTATGGCGGCGCATCCTATGTCCTGCGCCGGCCGGCCAAGCGAGCCATCGTCGATGGCCTGCTCCGGCTGGCAGGCTGGCTGGCGTTGATCTACCTGGCGCTGAAGCTGGGCGATCTGCTGGTCAGCGGCGAGCTGGCGTTGATCTGGAGCGCCGGGGCCTACAGCGCCTGGTGGTGGCTGGAGATGAGCCTTGGTTTGATCCTCCCCCTCGCGTTGCTCTTCATCCCCGCGCTGCGACGCCGCCCCTGGACGCCGGTGGTTGCGCCGTTGTTGCTGCTCTTCGGCGTGATGATGAACCGCTTCAACGCCACCATGTTTGGCCAGATCTTGCAGCCGGAGGTCAGCTACTCGCCGCACCTGCTGGAATGGCTCTCCACCATCGGCATCATCGGCGCGGCCGTGATGGCCTGGCTGCTGGGTGTGCGCTTCCTGGCCATCTTCGAGCAGAAGAAGGCCGCACACGAATAGCTTCCAACGAACGTTCACGCCTTGACGTCAAAGGTCGCCGCAACTGTGCGGCGACCTTTGATATTTTACGGGGGGATCAAATCAAGCGATCAGCTACTGGAGCCACTTTTCGCGAACCTGCTCGAAACGAGCGATCCGTTCGCCGGTCATGACGATCGCCTTGGGATAGTCTGCAGGACCTACACCCCTTCATTAGGCATCGATCTGGAGGCCAATCGAGTTCTATGCTGCCAGATGGACGCGGATCAGTTCCCAACGCCAACATTGCCCGCTTGAGTCTCTGGCGTACATTGCCCGGCGTTGTCTTCAATTCTGCGATCGCTGGCGGGTCGATCCATACCCTATAGCTCATCCAGAATCGTCTCCAGTGGCGTTGCACCCGAATCCTCCGGCCCTGCTCGCAAACGGGCCAGATTGGCCCGGATGACCTGGCGGTCTTCGACATCTTCGAGCCATTCCACAAGCCCAAGCCAATCATCGGCATCCATGACTGCCAAACGTCGGCCTGTGGGAGCCTGGACGAACTGAACTGAACTCAAAACATTAGACAGAGTCGAATCATTCATAGCGATCTCCATACGATAACGCCGTACCTTCCTCAAGGGGGAAGTACTACCTGGCGACGGTCACGATTTTTTCGTGGATTCGTTGCTGTTCAGCCGTCGGCGCCGGCCGCTTGATTCTGCTTGAGCGGCGGCTCTTGCCTGGTCACGCCAGGCAACCGCAGTATAGTCCAACCAGCACACCGAGTCAACATGAACGTCTCGGGGCGTCCGGCCGCGCCCCCCCCCAGCCTATCCCTGGCTCAACGCCACCTCCAGCGCCTGGTGCAGGGTGCGCACGCCGATGACTTCGATGCCATCGGGCGCGCTGATCGGCGTGCGGCTGCGCGGCGCGATGCAGCGGGTGAAGCCCAGCTTGGCGGCCTCGTTCAAG
>JAKQCW010000057.1 GCA_029558955.1 Chloroflexota bacterium | reverse complement strand
CCCAACCGCGCCAGCTCCGCCTCCATGATCCGCCGCAGGATGGCGATGCTGGTGGCGTAGGTGGCATCGACGCCGAAGTAGCTCAACCCTTTGCTGAGCAGGCTCTGCCGGCGGCTGTAGGGGGTGTCCGACGCGTAGTGCAGGATGCCGATGTCGTAGGGCGCGTTGATGAACAGGTTGACGATCTCGTTGACCGGATAGCGCTGCGGGTAGATGTCCTCGTAGATGCCGCTCAGATAGGGCCCGGCCTCCATCTCGATGTCGGTGTAGCCCTCCCGGTAGAAGACGTGCATGAACTGGCGGTTTTGCAGGAAGGTGCCGCGCACGGTGACGCTCTTCTGGTTGTCGAAAACATCGCCGTGCAGCAGGTAGGGACGCACGTCGCCGGCCCGGAAGCTGTTCCTGAACAGATAGGTGTTCTTGGAATGCTCATCGTAGACCACGTTGGGGATCATCACATCCCCCACCCGGCCGTTGAGCGAGGCGGCCTTGCCCATGATGTAGACCCCCTGAACGTCGGGCAGGTCGGCCGAAAGCTGCGAAAAGACCAGATAGGCCGCCATGCCCAGGGGATAGTCGATGTTGATGATCAACGCCTGGCTTTGCCGCAGTCGCTCCAGCCCAGGCATGGCCAGGCGCGGGTCAAAGCAGGCCGGGTCCAGTTTGGCCAGCTCGATGACCTGGCCGCTGACATCCAGATAGTGCGGCCGGTCCACGCGGTGGATGCCCAGGCGTCGTTCGTGCTGGGCATAATCGCGGGCGTGCTGCGGCTGAAGGGCCAAAAAGCTACGTTGCAGGTAGTAGAGCAGATTCTCCTGGGCGGCTGCCTGGCCTTGTTCCTCCAGCGTCTGCCAGGTGGGCCACAGATCGTCCGGGTTGTGTTCCTGCAAATAGGCCAGCACCTCGCCTTTGTGCTGCCGTGCATAGCCGTTCAACAGATTGGGCAGGGCGTGGGGGTTGCTGGAGACGAAGTAGATCGGCCGCTGATGGATGGGGCCGATCTCATTGACTTCGATCAAGCTGCGCCACCAGGCCTGCACCGCCTGACGATAGTCCGCGGCTGAACCGGCCAGCAGGTTGAGCTGCAAATCGGCCGGCTCCGTGGCTAGGCTGCGCATCGCCGCGAAGAACTCCTCCCGCCAGATGCGCTGCAGCCAGCGAAAATCGTCGGAACTCAGCCCCAGTGCGGTGCGAATCTTGTTCAGCCGGCTGTCGCTCAGCTTCTTCTTGCGCGTCTGTTGACGCAGCCACAGCCCGATCTCCGTCGGCTGCAAACGCTGATGCAGCTTGTTCCATTCGATCTGATAGGCTGTCAGAATGGGGATCAGGTCGTCGATGTCGCTGACGCTGGAGATATAGGCGGCCAGCAGGCCCTGGCCATCGAAGAACATCTTGCGTCGCCGCGCCGGGGCATAGACCTGCTGCCAGTCGTCGATGTTGATCCCGGCCCGGCGCAGGAAGACCTCCTCCGACTGGCCCAGCAGCACCCGCTTGACCTTGTAGATGGAAGGGGGCAGGCGCATGGCCGCGTAGGTCAGGGCTGCCACATCGGGCGCCGAATCCTCGGCCTTGGGGTGCAGGCTGGCGCGCATGCCGGCATGCGTCTCCTCCAGCGAGCGCACCCGCACCGCCTCGCTGCTGCGCAGCAGCGAATAATAGGTGCGAATGTAGAGATCGACTTCCTCGTTGATAGTTTCTGGGACAGTTCTTAGCATGATAGCAGATAAATTAAAAAGCTGAGAGATTGCACAACCCGTGAGCCGCCAGCTTCCAGTCACAGCTCACAGATTCCGAGTTACGCATTACGCATTACGCATTACGCATTACGCATTACGCATTACGCATCACGCATCACGCATCACGCATCACGCCAAAGTATAGTCTACGCCGCGCTTATGGTCAAACTACCGCGGCTTTTGCACGGCAAGAGGCCAGTGCTTGGCGGCAAGGTTGCGGCTGTGGTATACTCGCGGGCATGTCCACCCCAGAGTCCCCACTTTCGCCCCCTTCCATCCTGAACCCCCGGCGGGCGCTGATCCTGACCGTGAGCCTGCTGGCGCTGCTGGCGCTGCTGTTGATCCTGTCGCCGGCCGAACAGCAACTGGGCAACCTGATCAAGGTCATCTATCTGCACGGCGCGCTGGCGCGGGTCGGACTGTATGCCCTGATGCTGGCCAGCCTGCCGGCCTTGGCCTATCTGATCCGGCCGCTGCCGGCTTTGCTGCGCTGGTCCAACGCGCTGCAGGTGGCCGGTATGATCCTCTTCATCGCCCACTTTCTGCTGAGCATCATCCCCACCCGCGCCACCTGGGGGGTGTGGATCGCCTTCGACGAGCCGCGCACCCGCATGTCCTTGCAGATCATCGGCGTGGGCCTGTTGGTCATCGTCGTGCGTCACCTCCTCGACGACCGTCGCTTCAGCGCTGTGGCCAACCTGCTGTTGGGCGCGGCCGTGCTGCTGCTCAACCTGCGCACCGGCGTTCTGCGTCACCCCCTCAACCCCATCGGCGAGTCCACGTCGTCGGCCATCCAGTTGTACTACGCCGGCATCCTGCTGACCTGCGCGGCCCTGACCGGGCTGCTGACCTGGCGGCTGGCGCAAGGCAGCAAGACCGGATCTTCCTGACCTCACCCCTGGAGGAGCCATGTACTTCAGTCGCATCAACCTGCAGAACTGGAAGAACTTCAAGAGCGTCGAAACGTCCTTGCAGATGCGTGTGTTTGTCATTGGCCCCAACGCCTCAGGGAAGTCCAATCTGCTGGACGCATTTCGGTTTCTGCGCGACGTCGCCATGGATGGACTTGAGAAGGCCGTCGATGCACGCGGGGGAGTCTCGACGGTACGTTGCCTTTCGGCGTCACGCTACAGCGACATCCTGGTCGAAGTCGATGTCACGGATCCCGGAATCGATGTGTGGCAATACCGTTTGGTGTTCAACCAGGACCAACAGCGACGCGTCACGGTCAAGAGCGAGATCGTGCGGAGAAACGGCGCTGAACTTCTGGGGCGGCCCGATGCCCAGGACCAACGCGATCCGGTGCGACTCAGCCAGACAGCGCTGCAGCAGATCGCTGCCAACCAGGACTTCCGCGAGTTGGCCGACTTCTTCAAGTCGATTTCCTACCAACACCTGCTGCCGCAAGCAGTGCGTGATCCGCGCGGGTTTTCTCCTCTGCCAGTGCCGAATGACCCCTACGGTCGTGACCTGCTGTTGCGGCTGTGGCAAACGCCCGCCAAGACCCGCGATGCGCGTCTGCGCAAAATTTCGGGCGCGTTGCGGATCGCAGTGCCGCAACTCACCGAGTTGAAGGCGGTCATGGATGACGCAGGCACGCCTCATCTGGAAGGCGGCTACTCGCATTGGCGTCCGCAGGCAGCCAGACAGAACGAAAGCCAGTTCTCGGACGGAACGCTGAGGCTGCTGGGCTTGCTCTGGACAGCCTTCGACGGTGCAGGGCCCTTGTTGTTGGAAGAGCCGGAGATTTCACTTCATCCTGAGATCGTGCGGCGTTTGCCAGCCGTGCTCGATCGCATGAACCGCGAGCGCAAGGCTCCCAGGCAGACGATCATCTCCACCCATTCCGAGGATCTCCTGTCGGATCCCAGCATCGGCAGCGAGGAAGTCCTGCGTCTGGAGCCCAGCCCTGAAGGCACAGTGTTCGCCCCGACCGAAGAGGCAGACCGACAGGCGCTATTGGCCGGATTGACCGTTGCCGATGTGTTGATGCCTAAAGCGGCCCCGCAGGGTGTCGAGCAACTCGCCCTGGAATTCGGCTGATGAATATCGACATTCTTGTCGAAGGGTTGCTGGACGAAGCAGTCGCGCGTCGTCTGATTGTCTACACGGGCCACCAAGCAGGTACGTCCTTCGGCAACCGGGGCGTGTCCTACCTGCGGCAGAAAGCAGCTGGCTTCAACGCGAGGGCGCGGCACGGCGCCCCCATGCTGATGTTGGTGGATTTCGCGGATACCGGCCTTGATTGTCCACCGGCAGTGCCGTCGGCCTGGTTGCCGGACCGGAGTCCCAGACTTCTGCTGCGGGTGGTCGTCAACGAGATCGAAAGCTGGCTCTTGGCTGACCCATTGGGCATTGCAGATCTTCTTGGGGTTTCCAGTGCGATTGTGCCTGACGATCCTGAACGTTTGGACGATCCCAAGCAGACCCTGGTCAACCTCGCCCGGCGCAGCCGGCGAAAATCCGCTAAGGCAATGGTTCCCAACCCTGGTATTTCGGCCTCAGTCGGATCAGGATATGTCAGTGAGATGCAGGCTTTTGTAACGAACCGTTGGAACATCGCAGCCGCTCGCCAACGCGCATCCAGTCTGGATCGCTGCTTGCTCCGGCTCCAGGAACTGCATTCCCTCAATAGCACGAATATGCCATGAAAATCGTAACAGTTGCCGAAATGATCCGCATCGAGCAGGCGTCCGATGCGGCTGGGCATTCCTACGACGCCATGATGGAGCTGGCCGGTCGGGCCGTGGCCGCGGCCACGGCGCGTCACATGCACCCCTGGGAGAGCCCAGGCGGTGCGCTGCTGCTGATCGGCCCCGGCAACAACGGCGGCGATGGCCTGGTGGCCGCCCGCTGTCTGCATCAATGGCAGCCGCAGCGCCCCCTGGTCATCTACTGCTGGAAGCGGCAAGCCGAGGAAGACGCCAACCTCGAGGCGGTGCAGCGGCTGCGCATCCCCATCTTCCATGCCGATGAGGATCCCGGCTTCGAGCGCTTGCAGCGGCTGACGCTGGAGGCCGATGTGGTGGTTGATGCCCTGCTGGGCACCGGCGTGGCGCGGCCCATCGCCGGCCCGCTGGCCGAGCTGCTGGCAGCCGTGCAGCAGGGCATGGCCCAACGCCGGCAGGAGGAAGCGCTGGCCGCGGCGGACACGGAAGCAGTCGAGCCCTCCAGCGCACACAGCGCGGCCCAGGCGCTGCGCCCCGTGGCCGATTTCGACTTCCTGCACCTGCCCCCCTTCGGCCCCGCCCGCCTGCCCCAGGTTGTCGCCGTGGACTGCCCCAGCGGACTCAACTGCGACACGGGCGCGCTGGACCCCGCCAGCCTGCGCGCTGACCTGACCGTGACCTTCGCCCATCCCAAGGTGGGACATGTCGTGGCTGACGGGCCCGGCGCCTGCGGCCGGCTGGAGGTGGCCGACATCGACGTGGATCCTGAGCTGGCTGACGCGATCCCGGTGCGCCTGGCCACGCCCGAATACGTCCAGGCCCTGCTGCCGGCGCGGCCGGTGGATGGCCACAAGGGCAGCTTCGGGCGGGCGCTGGCCGCGGCCGGCTCGATCAACTACACCGGCGCGGCCCATCTGGCCGGCGCGGCCGCCTACCGCGCCGGCGCCGGGCTGGTCACGCTGGCCGTCATCCCCAGCATCCATCCCATCCTGGCCGCGGCCGCGCTGGAAACCACCTGGCTGATCCTGCCTGAGGAGCTGGGTGTGATCAGTCCGGAGGCCGTCAAGACGCTGGCCGGTAAGGCGGAGGAATATGACGTGTTGTTGGTGGGGCCGGGCCTGACCCAGGAGAAGGAGGCGGTGCAGTTCGTGCAACGTCTGCTGGGCATCGGCGAGCGCCGCCGGGCGGCCGTGGGCTTCGTGTCCAGCCCTGCCGCCGCGCCGGCCAGGCATGAGCAGAGCGCTGACCTGGCCGATGACGCCGGGCCGGCGGTGGGCTTTCTGGCCAAAGGACGGGCCCACGCCAGCGCCGCCGACCCGGAAGCGCTGCGCCGCCTGCCCTGGGTCATCGACGCCGACGCGCTCAACGCCCTGGCCCAGAGCGAGCAGTGGCAGCAGCACCTGCCCCCTCAGGTGATCCTGACGCCGCATCCGGGCGAGATGGCGCGGCTGTGCGGCTGCCCGACGCAGGCGGTGCAGGCCGACCGCCTCGGCCTGGCGCGGGCCAAGGCGGCAGAATGGAAGGCCGTGATCGTTCTCAAGGGCGCCTACACGGTGGTGGCCGCGCCCGATGGCCGCACGGCCGTGTTGCCTTTCGCCAATCCGGCGCTGGCCACGGCCGGCAGCGGCGACGTGCTGGCCGGCGCGATCACCGGCGCGCTGGCGCAGGGGCTGGACCTTTTCGACGCGGCCGTGGTGGGCGGCTACCTGCACGGCCTGGCTGGCGAGCTGGCGCGGCAGGAGCTGGGCGATGCCGGCGTGGTGGCCGGCGATCTGCTGGTCCGGCTGCCGGTGGCCCACCGTCAACTGCGCGCGGCTTGAGATTCCAGACGATCATCGCTCCATGTCCCGCTCCACAGCCCTCGGCGGCCCTGTGCTGACCAGCCTGCGCCTCTACTGCCTGCTTCTGGTTGGCCTGCACCTGGCCGCGCCGCTGTTTTCCGAGGCCAACGCCTGGGGTCTGTGGCCCTTCACCTATCCGGCGCGGGGCTGGCAACTGCTGCTGGCCGCGCTGGCAATCCTGACTATCCTGCCCAACACCGCCGCCGCCATTCTGCGCATAGCCGCGCGGCCCCTGGCCAGCAACGCGGCGCGCTTCACCGCTCAGCGCCGCAACGCCCTCTTCTTCCTCCTGGCCCTCCTCTCTCTGCTCCCCTTCCTCCTCCTGCGCATCGTCCACACCCGCTGGGGCGACGCCTATATCCTGGTCAACGCCATCGCCTACCCTGACCCGGCCCTGCGCCTGTTCACCACCTGGCAGGCGCCGCTGGACGTCTGGCTACACGCACGGCTCTGGGCGCTGGGCAATGCCGCGTTCGGCTGGCCCGACGCCTGGCCCACCTACTGGATTCTCAGCCCGCTGGCCGGCGCGCTCTACGTCTACACCCTGCTGCGCCTGGCCGACAGCGTGGGAAACCAGCGCAGCGAGAAGCTGCTCATCGTCGGGCTGCTGGGCACGCTGGGCACGATGCAGCTTTTTTTTGGCTATGCAGAAAACTACAGCCTGGCCGCGGCCGGCGTGCTGATTTTCCTCTGGCTGGCCCTGGAGACGCTGGCCGGCCGGCGGGCGCTGTGGCAGCCCAGTCTGGCGCTGGCCGTCGCCAACGGATTGCACCCCTCCACGGCGGTGCTGATCCCGGCGCTGCTGGTTGTGGCATGGCTGTGGGGCCGAAAGAGGGCGGGAGAGAAGGGGAGAGCGCGGGTGTGGGCCCAGACGGCATGGCAGGTGGTCTGGCCGATGGCGCTGACGGCCGGCGGCGTGGTGCTGTTGATGGAGCTGAGCGGCGCCGGGCTGGCGGCCCTGACCAGCAGCGACCGGCCGGGCGGCGGCGATGGACGCATGTTCGTGCCGCTGTGGGAGGCCACGACGCGCTGGGAACACTACACCATGTTCTCCTGGGCGCATCTGGTCGACTGGCTGAACATGCAACTGTTGACCGCGCCGGTGACGCTGGGCGGGCTGGCGATCGTGGGCGGCGCGCTGCTGGCGGAGCGCCTGCCTTCGCGCACGAACCCGCCGGCTGGCAGGGCGAAGCCCGCTTCCACAGGGCCGGACCGGCAGGCCTTGGTCTTTTTAGCGTGGTGTACCGGGCTGTACTGGCTTTTCACCTGGGTGTGGAACCCGGACTACGGCGGCCAGCGCGATTGGGACCTGTTCAGCCTGGCGGCGATCCCCAGCACCCTGCTGCTGGCCCGCGTGCTCCCCAGGGTATTGCCTGACCGGGGTCAACTGGCCCAGGCCGGGCTGATGTTGACCGCAGTCAGCGCCATGCATACAATAGCCTGGGTGTATCAAAACACACTGCCGTGGGAGTGGCCGTAGAGACGACACGTCAACTCCCGACAGCCTCAAAGGAAAACGATGAACGACACTTTGGCTATTCAATCGCTGCTCCGTGAAGCCGGCCTTGACGGCTGGCTGTTGTTCGATTTCCGCGGTATGAACCCCATCGCGGCCAGCATCGCCCCGCTGCCGGCGCAGGCCATGTTCAGCCGGCGCTGGGCCTACTGGGTTCCCGCCCAGGGGGAGCCGCAATGGCTGGTGCATGCCATCGAGCTGGCGCCCTTCCGCGACTGGTCGGCGCCGCCGCGCAGCTATGTGCGCTGGCAAGATCTGGAGGAGCAACTGGCGGCCATGCTGGGCGACGCCCGGCGCATCGCCATGGAATATTCCCCCCGCTGCGCCATCCCCTACGTCAGCCGCGTCGACGCCGGCACGCTGGAGATGATTCGCGGGCTGGGCGTGGAGGTGGTCTCGTCGGCCGACCTGGTGCAGGCGGTGGAGGCGCGGCTCTCGCCGGCGCAGGTCGCCGGCCACCGCCGTGCGGCCGCTGCGCTGCTGCGCATCAAAGATGAAGCCTTCGACCACGTCGCACAGGCGCTGCGCAACGGCCAGTCCATCAGCGAGTACAGCGTGCAGCAGTGGATCGCCGGCCGCCTCGCCGCGGCCGGGCTGGTGGCCGACCACGATCCCATCGTCGCGGTCAACGCGCACGCGGCCGACCCGCACTACATCCCCACCGCCCAGCGCCACGCCCCGATCGAGACCGGCGACCTGCTGCTGCTGGACCTGTGGGCCCGCGAGACCGCGCCCGACGCGATCATGGGCGACATCACCTGGGTGGCGCTGTGCAGCGACCGGACGCCGCAGCGCTATCAGCACATCGCCGACGTGGTCGCCGACGCGCGCGACGCGTGCGTGGCCTTCATCCAGGATGAGATGGCCACGGGCCGGCCGGTGCGCGGCTGCGACGCGGACGACGTCTGCCGCGGCGTGATCGAGCGGGCTGGCTATGGCCGCTATTTCATCCATCGCACCGGGCATTCGCTGGGCACGGCCGGCCACGGCAACGGCGCGCACCTGGACAACCTGGAGACCAACGACATTCGCCGCCTGCTGCCCGGCACAGCCTTCACCATCGAGCCGGGCATCTATCTTCCCGGCGACTTCGGCGTGCGCCTGGAGATCGACGTGCTGGTCCATGAGCGCGGCATCGAGATCACCACCCTGCCCTTGCAGCGGGAGATCATACGGTTGCTGTAGCCATGTCCATATCCACCGTTCCGCCTTCGACGGTTGCCCTCTTCGTCACCTGCCTGGTCGATCTCTACCGGCCAGAGGTGGGCGAGGCCACCGTGACCCTGCTGGAAGGCAAGGGGCTGGCCGTCGAATTCCCCCTGGAGCAGACCTGCTGCGGCGCGCTGGCCCATCAGACCGGCTGGCGGCCGGAGGCGCAGAGCCTGGCCCGGCGCTGGGTCGAGATCTTCGAGCCCTGCGCGGCCATCGTCTCCCCCTCGCCGGTCTGCGTGGCCCATGTGCGCCACGAGATGCCGCGCCTGCTGGCCGACGAGCCTGACTGGCAACGGCGGGCCGCCGCGCTGGCGGCCCGCACCTACGAGCTGAGCGAGTTCCTGGTGGATGTGCTGGGCATCACGGACCTGGGCGCACAGTTCGACGGCAAGGTTGCCTATCAGCCGGCCTGCCAGCAGTTGCGCATGTTGCACAGCGACGGGCAGGCCCGCGCCCTGTTGGCTGAGGTCGCGGGAGCTCAGGAGCAGCCGCTGGCTGACGCCGAGTCCTGCTGCGGCTTCGGCGGGCTGTTCAGCCTTCAGATGCCGCAGACCGCGACGGCGATGGCCAACCGCAAGGCCAGGGCCATCGAGGCGACGGAGGCCGCCGTCGTGGTCACCGGCGAGACCGGCTGTGTGTTGCAGATGGCCGGCGCGCTCAGCCGGCGCGGCAGTTCCTGCCGGGCCATGCATCTGGCGGAGCTGTTGGCCGGGCCAGCCGCCGACGCGGCCGAGAAGGCCCATGGCTGACCGCGACCAGTTTTGGAGCGTTCTGGAGATGGCCGCCATCTACCGCTTTCTAAATTCCCATGGGCTGGGCTGCCTCGTCGTCAGCCGGCCCGCGAGGCATCCATGACAGACATCACCATTCCCGGTTTTCATTTTGCCGGCGTGGCCTGCGGGCTCAAACCCCAGACCGCGGCCTACGGCGGCCGCGCGCTGGACCTGGCGCTGATCGTCAGCGATGCGCCGTGCAGCGCGGCTGGCGTTTTCACCCAGAACCGTTTCCCGGCCGCGCCGGTGCTCTATGACAAGGCCGCGTTGCAGGTCAACCCAACGGCCATGCGCGCGGTGGTGATCAACGCGGGCAATGCCAACGCCTGCACCGGCGCCCAGGGGCTGACCGACGCCGCGGCCATGGCCGCGTTGGCTGAGACGGCGCTGGGCCTGCCGGCCGGTGCGGCGCTGGTCATGTCCACCGGCGTGATCGGGCTGCCGCTGCCGATGGAGAAGATCGAAGCCGGCGTCAGCGAGGCGGCCCGGCTGGCTCGGTCGGAGACCGGCCAGAGCATGAACACCCCTTCTGCTGTGGCCGGTCTCCGACCGAGCCACGACGCAACCACCCCCGCCGCTGGGGCCGGTCTCCGACCGAGCCACGACGCAACCACCCCTTCCGCTGGGGCCGGTCTCCGACCGAGCCACGACGCAACCACCCCCGCCGCTGGGGCCGGTCTCCGACCGAGCCACGACGGGGTGCAACTGGCGGCGCAAGCCATCATGACCACCGACACCCGCCCCAAGCTGGCGGCGCGCCGCGCCGGCGCGGCCAGCCTGCTGGGCATGGCCAAAGGCGCGGCCATGATCCACCCCAACATGGCCACCATGCTGGCGGTGATCGTCACCGACGCGGCCGTGGAACCGGGCGCGCTGCACGCCATGCTGCGCCGCGCCGTCGACGGCAGCTTCAACGCCATCAGCGTGGACGGCGACACCAGCACCAACGACACCGTGCTGGTGCTGGCCAACGGGCTGGCCGGGCCGGTGGATCTGGCCGCGTTCGAGGCCGCGCTGACCGAAATCTGCACCGACCTGGCGCAGCAGATCGTGCGCGACGCCGAGGGCGCCAGCAAGTTCATCGCGGTGCAGGTCAGCGGCGCGGCCAGCCAGGCCGAAGCGCGCCAGGTGGCCCAGACCATCGCCACCTCGGCGCTGGTCAAGACCGCGGTCTACGGCGGCGATCCCAACTGGGGGCGGGTGCTGGCCGCGGCCGGCCGCAGCGGCGTCGCGTTGGATCCCGGCCGCGCCGCGCTCTGGTTCGCCGGCGACGGCGGCGTCGAGTACCAGGTGGTGGCCGGCGGCGCGCCCCTGGCCTACGACGAGGCCGAGGCGGCCCGCATCTTCACCTGCCACGACCTGTTGATCCACCTGGACCTGGGCGGCGGCGCGGCCGAGGCCACCGTCTGGACCAGCGACCTGACCCACGACTACGTGTCGCTGAACGCGCACTACCGGACGTAGACGATGTGTGTTCGTCTGCGCGGCGATGCGTGAGGGGATGAAATGCGGCACCGAGTCGAGGTGGATCAGAGCATCAAGATCGAGGACAAAGGCGCGACAGTGCTGGCCTTTGCCAATGGGCGAAGCAGTGCGCCTGGGCAAAGACCGCATATATCGAAGGATCACTGTGGCAGAACTGACGCGGATGCTGAAATAAAAAACAGATCGGGGGGTCCCATTACGCTCGCCTGTGGCGGCTCACGGCCGAAGCCGAGTGGGAGCTGCTGCCGAGGCCTCTGTCCGGCTATTTGCCGGCACAACGGGATTTGCACCCGTCAGGGACCTGCGGCCACCCGATCTTTCTCTGATTGTTAGTATACCACAGAACCATTGAACGGGTCAATGGTATAATGGCCCCATCGATCTACCAACCAGGAGACCAACCGTGCAATACCGCAACCTGGGCCGCACTGGCCTGCAAGTCAGCGAACTGTGCCTCGGCACGATGCAGTGGGGCTGGACGGCCGACGAACCGACCTCTTTCAGCGTGATGGATGCCTTCGTCGAGGCCGGCGGCAACTTCATCGACACGGCCAACAACTACTCGCGCTGGGTGGCAGGAAACCCCGGCGGCGTCTCGGAGGAGATCATCGGCCGCTGGATGGCCGCGCGCGGCAACCGTCGCCAGATCGTGCTGGCCACCAAGGTGCGCGGCCGCATGTGGGACGGCCCCAACGGCGAGGGGCTGAGCCGCGGCCACATCATGACGGCCGTGGAGGACAGCCTGCGCCGCCTGCAAACCGACTACATCGACCTCTACCAGACCCACTGGTTCGACGCCAACACCCCCATCGACGAGACGCTGGCCGCGCTGGATGACCTGATGCGCCAGGGCAAGGTGCGCTACCTGGGCTGTTCCAACTACCCGGCCTGGCGGCTGGCCAAGGCGCTGTGGACCAGCGACAAACTGAGCCTGGCCCGCTACGACACGTTGCAGCCGCACTACAACATCGCCTACCGCGCCGAGTTCGAACGTGAGCTCAAGCCGCTGTGCGAGGAGGAGCGGATCGGCGTGCTTCCCTACAGCCCGCTGGCGGCCGGCTTTCTGACCGGCAAGTATCGCCGCGACGAGCCTGTGCCCGACAGCGCGCGCGCCAGCGGGATCCAACGGCGCTACCTGAACGACCGCGGCTTCACCATCCTGGAGGCGCTGGAGAAGCTGGGCAAGGCGCGCGACAAGTCCAGCGCGCAGATGGCGCTGGCCTGGCAGCTCAGCCAGCCGGTGATCAGCTCCCCCATCATCGGCGCCAACAGCATCGAACAGCTCAACGACAGCCTGGGCGCGGTGGGCCTGCGGCTGAGCGACGAGGAGATGAGGGCCCTGGATGCGGTCAGCGCCTGGGAGTAGGCCAGAACTGACCTTCATCTGACCCGCCAATCGTTCCTTTCCCAACACAACCAGCCGGAGGCTGTGGAGACCATGCCGACACTCTGGGGCGGTCGCTTTGAGCAGGCCGCCAGCCCATTGCTGCGCCAATTCAACGATTCGCTGCCCTTCGACCAGCGCCTGTGGCTGGAGGATATCTTCGGCAGCATGGCCTATGCCGAGGCCATCGCCGCGGCCGGGCTGCTGACGGCCGAAGAGCGCGCCGCGCTGCTGGCCGGGCTGGAGCAGGTGGCCGAGGAATGGCGCAGCGGCCAGTTCCAGACCGCGGCTGGCGACGAGGATATCCACACGGCCGTGGAGCGCCGCCTGGGCGAGCTGATCGGCCCGCTGGCCGGCAAGCTGCACACCGGGCGCAGCCGCAACGACCAGGTGGCCACCGACCTGCGCTGGTGGCTGCGCAGCCGCGTCGACGAGCTGGACGACCTGCTGGCGGCGCTGCTGGGCGCGGCGGTCGAGCGGGCTGAGGCCGAGATCGATGTGTTGATGCCGGGCTACACCCACCTCCAGCCCGCCCAGCCGATCCGCTGGTCGCACTGGCTGCTGAGCCACGCCTGGGCATGGCAGCGGGACCGCGAACGTTTGGCCGACCTGCGGCGACGGCTCAACCACAGCCCGCTGGGCGCCGGCGCGCTGGCCGGCAACCCCTTCGCCGTCGACCGCCAGGCGCTGGCCGCAGACCTGGGCTTCGCCGGGCCGATCCCCAACTCCATCGATGCGGTGCGTGACCGCGACTATGCCGTCGAATTCCTGAGCTGGGCGGCCCTGCTGGGCGTGCATCTGAGCCAGATCGCCGAAGATCTGATCCTGTGGAGCAGCCGCGAGTTCGGCTTTGTGCAGGTGGCCGATCTGTTCAGCACCGGCAGCAGCCTGATGCCGCAGAAGCGCAACCCCGACTCGCTGGAGCTGCTGCGGGGCAAGGCGGGCCGGCTGACCGGCAACCTGGTCAGTCTGCTGACGACGCTGAAGGGGCTGCCGGCGGCCTACAACAAGGATTTGCAGGAGGACAAGGAGCCGCTGTTCGACTCGGTGGACACGCTGTTGACGGCTTTGCCTGTGGCGGCCGGCGTGCTGGCCACGTTGGTCATCCGGCCGGAGCGCATGCGGGCCGCGCTGGGCGATGAACTGCTGGCCACCGATCTGGCCGACACGCTGGTGCGCCGCGGCGTGCCCTTCCGCCAGAGCCACGAGCTGGCCGGCCTGGCAGTCAAACGCAGCGAGGCGTTGGGCCTCGGCCTGCGCGACCTGCCGCTGGCCGAATACCAGGCCATCAGCCCGCAGTTCGGCCCGGACGTGGTCGGGGTCTTCGATTTCGAGCAGTCGGTGGAGCAGCGTGCAGTCTACGGCGGGACCGCGCGCGCGGCCGTTTTGCAACAAATCGAAGAGCTACGCACGCTCTTGACTTCAAATTGAAGTCAAACCGAAGACGTCGCTTTCTGTGCAATGCATTGAGCCAGCGCACATCGCGGCGCGTGAACCCTGGTTCTAGTCGAGTCGTATAAGCTGACAGTCCCCGATTGTGCAGGTCATTGAAAGGTGTATCGTTTTGAAACGCAGATTTCTTGTTCGGATGCTGTTCAGTTTGATAACGTTGGTAAGTCTGCTGCCGGCCATGCCAGTCAGGGCCGCTGGGCCGGATCCCGATGCCCAACCTCAGTTGCTGCCCTTCGACTATGCGCGCGTCTGGCAGGACCCGGTGGCCGTGTACGCCGCGCCGGGCGATCCGGCCCGAATGACGCCCATCGACACGCTCTTGCCCCCCGATTCCTGGGTCAGCATCGATGAGAAGGTGGAAGAGGATGGCCGCCAATGGTACCGCATCGGCGACCAGGCCTATGTGCTGGCTGACGCGGTGCAGATCGGCGCGCCCTCGCTTTTTCATGGCATCACCGTGACCCAGCCGCTGACCAATCCGCTGGTCTACATCGCAACGCAAGGGCTGAACGTGCGCGCCCGCCCCGGCGCGACGGCGGACAATCCGCCCATCGCCACCCTCAACCGCTACGACACCGCAGATTACCTGGGCAGCCAGCAGGCCGGCGACGCGCGCTGGCATCAAATCGGCGAGAACCGCTGGATCCACGGCGCCTACGCGCGGGTCGTCTATCCCGTGCAGCGGCCGGAGGGGGTGCCGGCTGACGCGCGCTGGATCGCCGTCGACCTGGCGCAGCAGACGTTGACAGCCTATGAGGGGGATCGACTGGTCTTTGTCACGTTGGTCTCCAGCGGACGCCCCCCCTGGTTCACGCCGAAAGGGCTGAACCGCATCTGGATCAAGAAACAGACCGGGGACATGCAGGGCGGCTTGGTCGAGCGGGGCGACTACTACGCCCTGCAGGATGTGCCCTGGATCATGTACTTCAACAAGGATGTGGGTTTGCACGCGGCCTACTGGCACGATCGCTTCGGCTACCCCAGCAGCCACGGCTGCGTCAACCTCAGCCCGCTGGACGCCAAATGGCTCTTCGACTGGGCCACGCCGCAACTGCCCTTCCCCCACAGCTCGCACGTCTACGCCAGCCAGAACAACCCCGGCGCCTGGGTCTACGTCTACGCGTCGTCGGGGTAGTCCAGAACCGCCGGCGGGCCAAACGTTGGTTTCGATACGCCTCAGAAGGCTACTCAACCAACGTTTGGCCCGCCGGCTGAGCAGTTA